>FR881940.1 GCA_000435615.1 Firmicutes bacterium CAG:238
AAATTTACAGACTTTTTTTCACAGTCTCACTTGATGCACATTTTGCTTTATTTATTATTCATCGACAGGCTCCATTCCTCGAGATTGGTGTGGAGCAGTTTGTGTGCACGATCGGAAAGCGGTTCTCCGAGGAATTCCTCATAGGTAAGCTGTACGGCTTTGTTTTCGTGGGAAAACCTCAAATTGTTCACCTTATCAAGCCCGTAAAGTTTCTTCGCTCTCTCGGAGGCAAGTTCCTGACCGTCTCTGAACGGTTGTCCGCCTCCGCCTACGCATCCTCCCGGACATGCCATGATTTCAACAAAATCATACTCTGCCTTTCCGCTTCTGACAGCGTCTATCAGTGCTCTTGCGTTGCCCAGACCGTTTGCTACGGCAACCTTAAGCTGTGTGCCCGCCAAATCGAATTTCGCTTCTTTCCAGCCTTTCATGCCTCTGATTTCCTTGAAGGCATCAGGCTGCGGATTTTCGCCGGTTACAAGGTAGTATGCGCTTCTGAGTGCTGCTTCCATAACGCCGCCGGTTGTTCCGAAAATCGTTGCGGCTCCGGAACCTTCTCCGAAAATGTCGTCAAACGGCATCTCAGTAAGATCCTGCGGTTTAATGCTGTCACTTCTTATGAAGCGGTCGAGTTCTCTTGTTGTGAGCACAAGGTCAACATCTCTGCCGTGCTGGCTGTCATTTACCTCAGGAACCGTCATCTCATATTTCTTTGCAACACAAGGCATGATGGATACCGAGAAGATCCTATCGGGATCAATTCCGAGCTTGTAAGCGATAAAAGTCTTTGACATGCTGCCGAACATCTGCTGCGGCGATTTCGCTGTGGATAAATCTTCTACCAGATCCGGATACTGCGTCTTTGCAAACCTTATCCAGCCCGGGCAGCACGAAGTAAACATCGGCCATCTGTGGCGGTTTCTGTTTGCAAGTCTTCCGAGGAACTCACTGCCTTCTTCCATAATGGTAAGGTCCGCTGTGTAATTCGTATCGAAAACATAGTCGATTCCGATTTTTTTGAGTGCACATACGAGCTTTCCGAGCGTTGCGTCCTTATCCTTAAGTCCAATCTGCTCGCCCCAGGCGGTTCTTACGGCCGGTGCAATCTGCACCATCGTGATGATGTCCGGATCCGCAAGCGCATCGTTTAAGTCAAATCTGTCGTCTCTTTCCCGCAAAGCCCCCACCGGGCAATGGGTAATGCACTGTCCGCAAAGTGCACAGTCTACACTGTTAATATCGCTGTTGTCTCTTACGCCGATGGTAGTTCTGTATCCGGAGCCCGACAAATTCCATACACCCAGCCCCTGTATTTTTTCGCAGACCTGTATGCAGCGCATGCATTTCACACACTTGGATGCGTCTCTTATGATCGGCATTTCCTTGTCCCACCGGTCGATTTCGGCTGTGTTTTCGTAATCGCTTAAGATAATACCCAAATCGTTTGCGATCGTCTGCAATGTGCAGTTTCCGCTCTTGATGCAGCTTGCACAGTTCGTTTTGTGGTCGGAAAGAATCAGCTCAACATTGATTCTTCTGGTTCTCCTGACACGCGGACTGTTTGTCATAATTTCCATGCCGTCCTCGCAAACGGTGTTGCATGCGGTTACCAGCTTTTCCATGCCTTTTATTTCAACGAGGCAGACTCTGCACGCGCCGATTTCGTTTAAATCTTTCAGATAGCAGAGATGCGGAATATGGATGCCGACCTTTTCTGCAGCTTCCATGATGGTGGTTCCGTCTTCAACAGCGATGTTCTGTCCGTTTATAATCAGTTTTACCATTTTGTATTCCTCCCTCCTCTGAATGATCCGAAGCCGTGATAATCGCATCGCAGGCATCTTGATGCTTCCTGCATTGCTTCTTCAAGGCTCATTCCTTGTTCGACTTCATCGAAGTCATTGCCTCTCTGGTTTGCGAATCTTTCTTTGAGTTCCGTTCTTCCGCAAGGCATATTGTCATCAGGAGTCGGAAGCGGAATATCCACATCGACTTCAATTTCATGGTTGAATCCGAGATAGGAGTCTATGTTTGCGGCCGCAACCTTTCCTGCTGCAATCGCATTGATAACAGTTGAAGGTCCCGTTACGCAGTCACCGCCTGCATATGTACCCTTAACGTTTGCGATTACACTGCTTTTCTTTGCCTGGATGTTTCCGCGGAATACAGGAATTCCGTACTCTTCAAAGAATCGAATATCGGTTGCCTGTCCGATTGCGGAAATAATAATATCGCATGGGATCTTTTCTTCCGGCTCGGAAGAATCCATAGGCTTCGGTCTTCCCGAATTATCCGCTTTCCCGGCAATCTGCGGCTTCACCCAAAGAGCCTCAACTTCACCGCGTTTATTGGTTTCTATTCTCGAAGGTGTCTTGAGTTGCAAGAGGTTACAGCCTTCTGCAATTGCCCCGCCGATTTCGTCAGGAAGTGCGGTCATGTCATCTCTTCTTCTTCTGTAAACGATGCTTACATCCGTCGCTCCGAGGCGTTTTGCTGTTCTTGCCACATCCATTGCCACGTTGCCGCCGCCGATTACCACAACCACTTTGTCGCGGAAGTCCGGCATAGCATCGTCTCCGATGCCTCTGAGCATTTCAACTGCCGGAATTACGCCTTTTGCGTATTCTCCCGGTATGCCGATGCTCTTCGCATTATGGGAACCGATTGAAATATAGGCTGCATCGAAATTATTTCTGATTTCCGCCATGGCTTCCGGAGTCGAAACATCGTAATCGGTTTTTACTTCAATTCCGGTGGAAAGAATTGCATCGATATCCCACTGAAGTCTTTCTCTCGGCAAGCGGTAGCTCGGAATTCCGTAGCGCAGCATTCCGCCGAGTTGTGCCCTCTTTTCGTATACGGTTACTTTGTGCCCCATAATGGCAAGGAAGAACGCTGCACTCAAGCCTGACGGACCTCCGCCGATAACCGCAATCTTTTTGTTTGTGCTGTCCATTTTTTCCGGTACGGGAACCGTGCCGCAGTTGTCAACTGCATAGCGCTTGAGTCCTCTGATATTTACCGGTGCGTCGATAAGCGTTCTTCTGCATCTTTGCTCGCAAGGATGTTCGCAAATCAACGCACAGACAGTTGGAAACGGATTGTCCTTTCGAATCAGTCTTACCGCATCCGCATATCTTTCGCTTCTGAGAAGCGCCACATAGCCCGGTACATCCACGCCTGCAGGACACATCGCCACACAAGGCACCGGCTGCGCCTGATTGCGTATTCTGTCGGTACAGGTATGGTTCAAAATATGGGACTCAAAGTCCTCCCTGTATCCTTTCAGCCCTCTGAGTACCATGTTTGCGGCTTCGGTACCGATGGCACAGTCCGCCGAAACACTGATGGCCTCCGCTGTTCTTTCCAAAAGTTTCAGCTTGTCCATTTCCGTTTCATTGTCAATATCAACGATATCGTCGATGATATGCTGCAGTTGGCCAAGTCCGACACGGCAAGGCACACATTTACCGCAGCTTTGCGAATGACAAAGTCTCAGGAAAGAAGCCGTCAAGTCAACCGGGCACTGTCCCGGCGGGCTTGCGATGATTCTTCTCTCCAAATCTTTGTAAAGACCTTCCATGGTCTTTTGAGCAGTATCGTGTGATTTAATGTATAATCTATTCACTTGCTTGCCTCCTTTTCTTCTGCTCCAATAACTTCTACATCTTTTGATTTTTTATTTTCAATGGTGCTGAAGTCGATTTCCATAATAAAAATACTCGCAACCATAAGAAAGGCACCTAAATATGATTTAAACGAAAGTATCTCGTGTGCAAATACCGCAGCGACTACGCCTGCAAATACCGGCTCAAGTGCAAAGATCACGCCTGTGTGAGATGCCGTTGTGTATTGCTGCGCAACAGGCTGCACGATGAATGCCACACCCGTACAAAATACTGTAAGAAACAGTGCTGAAGCCCATATCGTCGCTGTCGTCGGAAAATGCGGAGTTTCAACAAGGAAGGACATAATGAGGTTCAATGTCCCGGTTACTCCCAGCTGGAATACCCCCATCTGATACGCATCCACTTCTTCATTCGACACCGCTTTCTCTGTAACAAGCAAATCAATAGCATAAGCGATTCCGCACATAATGCAAAGCAGGTCGCCCTTTAAATTATCTTTGTTGATCGAAAAATCATCATTCAGTGTGAGAAGTGCAATGCCTACAAGACACACAAGCACGACAACGGTCAGCTTCTTGTTCGGCTTTTCTTTCAGAAAAATCCACGCAAAAAGCGGTGTAAAAATAACCGTAAGTGCGCAAAGGAAACCGGAATTCGAAAGGGTTGTGTATTTCACCCCGAAGGTGGCTCCTATGTACACGAACACCAATGCAATCCCAACGATTACACTGTACTTCAGTGTTGTTTTGTTTACGGTTTTAATCTTATTCCATGAGAAAACCGCTGCGATTAAGAACGCCCCCAGGAACCGGAATGCGTTCAGCGTAAACGGATCCATGTCCGCAAGGCACAAATCCATCAAATAATAGGAAATTCCCCAACATAATGTTACCAAGATGAGCATGAAGTCTGCCTTCATCTGTTTGTTGTGATTCAGTTGCTGCAATTTTTATATCCTCCCCACCAATAGCTCAAGCGCAAGATTTTGCTCCAAAACGCCTGTTTTGATATTTCTGTCTATTTCGTAAAGCTGTACCAGTATTTCTTTGAGTTTGGTTTTTGTAAACCGGTCAGCCGCCTGTATTGCTTTTTTTATCCGAAATTCGTGAATTTTCATTATCTTGACGATTTCCGGCATCGACATTGCGTCTTCTTTGAATTCTTTGACCTCAAGGATAAGTTCAAATTGATTTATGAGCATTCCCGTTATCGCAAACACATCGCTTCCGGCGTTCAGCATGTTATGCATAATCTTAAATGCCACATCCTTTTTCTTGCCGGCCGCAGCATCCAGAAAATTGAAGATAAAAGTATCCATGTCTCCGTTTAATGCTGCCGAAACATCCTCAAGCCGTATTTCCATGCCGTCGCTGTGTGCGATTATCTTCTTAATGTCATTCTCAAGATTGAGGATTCTGTACTCGCCCTCTTTATTGAAATATCCGCTTTCCTCAATCATATAGCGCAGAATGTCACGTTTGACCGCAATGCCCGCGGCTCGGAATCTTTTTTCCGCAAAAGCTGCAAGCTGTGCGTAATCCAATGCTGCAAAATCATACGATTGGCTTTTTTTCTTCAGTTCTTTGAAAAAATCGTTTTTTTCGCCGTCCGCGTCTGTCGAAAGAATCAGGATGGTCTGTTCGGACGGATTCTCCGCATAACCGAGAAGTGCTTCTTTGTCAGCCGTCGAAAAGCCTTTTGGGTTTATGGATTTCAGCAGCGAGTGATTCCTTACCCATACAACCCGCTTCTCTGAAAACATTGGAAAAGTCTCGCATGATGCAATGATCTCATCCACCGGCGTATTCTCATCGTCCGTTTTCACAAAGTCAAAAGAAAGTGCCGCCGGATTCACATATTTTTTTACTAAAGAAAGTGCCGCCCATTCGACCAGGTACTGTTCAATTCCGTACAAAAAAAGAACCGGTCCGAAATCATCACTTTTTAAGTCCGCACCGAACTTCTTGTATGCATGTTCCTGTTTGTCTTTTTTGTTTGCCATAATAAATCACCAATGTATATTATACCTTTTATTTCTATGCATTTCAATTGTTTTAAAATATATGCATTAGAAATTTGTGTGTATTCTGATTTTTTTCTTGTCAAAGCTTATGCCGACTGCTCCATCCGTGTCGTTTCTGAACATCACGCAGCCGAACGCATCCAAAGTTTTCAAGGTTTCTTCCGACGGATGTCCATAATTGTTCCTGCCAACCTGTATGACTGCCGCATCAGGAGATACCGCACTTAGAAATTCCGGAGATGTGCTTGTTCTGCTTCCATGGTGCCCGATTTTGAGAATATCGGCTTTCAGCGTATCGGTTCCCACATAATGCTTGATTAATGCCCGCTCTCCTTCCTTGTCGAGATCCCCTGTAATAAGTACTTTATACCTGCCGTAATGAATTAAAAAAACGGAACAGTCCTTGTTCTCATCCTGCGTGCTGCCCTCGGGAAGTGTAAGCGGCCATACTGTCTCAATATACACATCTTCGGATATTCGCAAAGTCTTGCCTTTCGTCATTTCAGTGTAAATTTCACCTGTTTTCATGCATTCACTGAGTTCCGTAAGACCCTTGTAATGATCGGTGTGCCGATGCGTCGCGATTGCCGCATCCACCTTTGAAACCCCGTTTTTCAGGAGATAAGGTTTTAATTTGTTTTTCCCGACATTATATTCCGCTGCTCCGCCGCCGTCTATCAGGATGTTTTTTCCTCCCGCTTTGATGTGAACACAGTCGCCCTGCCCCACATCCACAAAAATAATGTCATCATGCGTGAGCGGCGAATAGGAAAACCCTTCTCCCACCGCTGAAACAGCCAGAATGACCGCAAGAACACCTGCGATTTTCTTATATTCTTTCCTGCTTTTCATGATGCAGAAACTCTCTGACGCAGCGAAAAAAGTTGAAGTGATGAGGAACAGCACTGCAAAGAGCGGAGGCGATACCGCATTGGCCCCGAAAAGTCCGCCAAAGTTGACGACATGATTGACTTTTTCAAGCATCAGGGCAAAACCTTCCACAACCGGTCTTAAGAAATCATATCCACACCCTGCCGTGAAGGCACAAAATCCGGCTAACGCAGCCGGCACGAAATATCCCGTCATATAAATAATGGGAATATTGACAATAATACTTATGAAAGAGAAGTAATTAAACGAATATATTTGATAAACGAGCAGCCCTATGTTTACCGCGATGGCTGTCGCAAGGCTCTCCGGTACAACCTTCGGCATGACCGGTCTTAAGAAGGCTATTGATGTAATCGCAAGGAACGACATCTGAAAACCGCTGTCAAAAATCACATAAGGGTTCTTTGCAATCAAGATAAACGCGGAGGCACTCATTGCAGTAAGCATGTCATTGCGCCGATCTGTATATCGTCCTGCGGTGCTGACTGCAATCATCAATATCGCTCTTGTTGAAGAGGCGCTCCACATTGCAAGTGATCCGTACAGAAAAAGCATCGCAAGCAATGCCGCAAATGCCCCTGCACCTCTTCGTCTGCCTGCGAGTTTTTTGTAAATACCGTAAAGAATCCCCACATGCAGTCCGCTTACCGCCAGAATATGCGAGGTTCCGTTTTGGCGAAATTCTTCAGAGACGTCCTCTTCCATGAGGCTCGTGTCGCCGAAAAGAACACCCGAAATCATGCCCCTTGCATTGGCGGAAACACTTTGCAGGAACTCACTCCTTGCCCGGTAAATTGCTCTTTCGTACAAATCTGCCGGGGTAAATTGCGTTTCCACAATTTTGAATGTCCGTATCGCTGCGATTTTGCCGATTCCTTTGCTTTTGAGATATTTTCGGTAGTTGAAGCAGTGTGGATTTCCTGCCTCCGGCGCATCGCGAAGCACGGCTCTGAACGAAATGATGCTGCGTGACAAGCTGCAGGCATTGAGATTTTCATAGACGGAAACCAGTACATTTTCGCTGAAATCCACTTTTTTATCACCGTATGTTAAGAGCTTTATCTGCATGTCGGTCCTTCCGTCTTTGGATTGGATGCGCAGAATCTTGCCCGTGCAAGTAATCGCTTCGGATTCTCCCGGCGGAAGCTGTGCCGGTTTCAGCGGAATCCCCAAAGCATCGATAAATGCAAGCAATGTAAGTACAAGAATAAGAATAAAAAAGCATCTTCGTCTCATTTTTCCTCCGCGTTTTTCTCGGAGCATTTTAATGAATCCCCTCCGTTAATCATATACTATTTTACATTATTTTACAACATTTAATTTAAACCGTTGGATAATATTGAAAATGTTTGTGTTTATTTGGATGATATGGTATAATTTTGGTGTACGTATCTAAATATTTTGGATGAGATTATGAAATTTAAAGAAAGCGGGTGATTTGATTGAGCGAAACGACGCACAAATCCAGGCGAGACAGACGTATGGAACTCGAAGCGGCCGAAGCTGCTGCAGCTGCGGGTTCGAGGTCGTCTTCAGGCAAGAAAAAATACAAATTAAACAAGAAGCAATTTATAAAATTTTTAATATGCATATTTTTGGCTATCGCACTTCTGATAACCGCATATGCAACCATCGTAATCATCAAGGCTCCGAAAATAGAGACGAACAATATCTACAGTCTCCTTTCGCAAAGCTCAATTCTATACGATGACAGCGGTCAGATTATCGACAATGTTTTTGCCGACGAAAACAGAACCATTGTGAGCATTGATCAGATTCCGGATCATGTTCAGAAAGCGTTTATCGCACTTGAAGATAAAACTTTCGAGAAACATCACGGTTTCAACATTATCCGTATCTTCGGCGCCATCAAAGATGCAATTTTTAACGGCGGAAGAATCAGCGGCACAAGCACGCTGACGCAGCAGCTTGCCAGAAACCTCTATCTCATGGACGAGATGCAGGAAAGAACGCTGAGCAGAAAGATTACGGAAGCTTACTACTCCGTAATTCTGGAAAGCAAACTCAGCAAGAGTGAAATCCTCGAAGCCTACCTCAACACGGTTAACTTCGGCTGCGGATACGGCGTACAAACGGCCGCGCAGGCATACTTTTCGAAGGATATTGAGGATGTAACCATTGCCGAGGCAGCTGCCCTTGCTGCAATGCCGCAGGCGCCTTCCTCCTACAGACTGGTTCTGCAGGTTTCTGCAGACGAAATAACAGAAGATACACCGAATCTCATCAAAAAGAGCGGCGATTACGCCTATGTATGGAACGATGCGGCAAAGAGCCGTATTCAGACATGTCTCATGCTCATGCACGACCAGGGATACATTACGGATGCTGAATATGAAGAAGCAAAAGCCGTTGAAATCAAGGACATCGTTAATCCGAATCTGGACGAGCTTAATGAAGTTTCCAATTACTTCGCGGATTATGTAATCACGCAGGTTATCAGTGACCTGCAGTCCGAATACGGATATGATTATACGAAAGCTGCCGGCATCGTATATAACGGCGGAATTCAGATTTATACGACGATGGACTCTCAAGCCCAGGAAGTGATCGAGAAAGAATATAAAAATGATGCAAACTTCCCTGAACCGATCGGATACAGAACCGATAAGCGCGGAAACATACTGAATTCAAACGGCGGCGGCATCATGCTTTACGCATATTCAAACTACATCGGCAAAGACGGTTCATTTAAGCTGAAATCCAGTGAATACAAGTGGAATGACGACGGTTCCCTGACCATATATTCCGGCAAGCGCCTCGCAATCTACGACACGACTGTTCAAGGCCAGACGGATTACAGCGTTGAGTTCAAGAGCATGTACACAATAGAAAATAAGAAGTTCTACTCCATTCCGGGTGGATACATCAATATTCCTCAACAGTACAAGAGCCGCGACTCCAAAAACAATTTGGTGGTAAGTGCACAGTTCTTCAAAGACTACCCTGATTTCTTTGTTAAGGACGGAGATAAGCTTTCCACAAAGGACTACAGTCTCAAACAGAAAATCATTCAGCCGCAGTCGGCTATGACAATCATTGACAACAAGACAGGTGCCATCAAGGCCATGATCGGCGGAAGAAAAATTTCAGGCCGCATGCTGTACAACCGTGCCACCGCACCGCGGCAGCCGGGTTCTTCCATCAAACCGATTGCGGTCTATGCAGCTGCACTCCAAAAGAGTTATGAGTATGAAAAAGAGGGCGAGACCTTCCCTCTCGTTGATACAGGATTCGACAAACAAGGAACCAAACTTTGGGGTGATTACATCACTGCAGGTTCCATCGTTGTGGACGAACCTACGAAGATAAACGGCAGAATCTGGCCAAAGAACTCATACAATTCGTATCGCGGAGCTTACACATTCAGAACTGCGCTTCAGCAATCCGTAAACGTATGTGCCGTAAAGATTCTCGCACAGGTTGGAGTTGATTACTCCTACGACATTGCTGAGAAGTTTGGTCTTACAACGCTTGTTCATGACGGCGATGTAAACGATCTGAACCTTGCCGCTCTCGGTATGGGTGGTCTTACCAAAGGCGCATCAACGCTTGAGATGGCAAGTGCTTATACAACATTTGTCAATAACGGCATACACAAGAGCTACAGCTGCTATACAAAAGTAACCACAAAAACCGGTGATCTTCTCCTCGAGGGAAAGACCAAGGAAACCGAAGTTTTGGATCCCGGTGTTGCATGGATTATGCGGGATGTCCTTCAGTCAGTAGTATCCGAAGGTATCGGTTTCTATGCAAGAGTAGCCGGTGCGAAAGTCGGTGGTAAGACAGGTACAACATCCGACAGCTTCGATATTTGGTTCGACGGTTTCACCGCAAACTACTCTGCAGCACTTTGGATCGGAAACGATGTGAATATCAAGCTTTCGTCCATGTCACCAAAAGCCGCAACCTTGTGGGGCCGGATAATAAGCCAAGTGAATAATGCAAAAGGCGGAACGTATTCCAAACGCCCTTCAAATGTCGTGACTGCAACGATTGACACCAAGACGGGCCAGCTTGTAACACCTTCGACCAAGAAGAAACGCACGGAATACTTCACAAAAGGCACGCAGCCTAAGAAAGCTGCAATTTCGGAAGTCAGCGTAACATTATGTTCGGAAAGCGGATATCTCGCAACGCCGGACTGCCCTGACACCTATGTCAAGACCGGATATGCAACCGAACCTCCGGTTGACGAGGAAGGAAACGAACTTCCGCTTTATTACTGCAATCTGCATAACCCGGATGCGGAAACATATCCACCGGATCCGGATGTACCGTTTACCCCGATAAAACCTGATCCCGGAACAGATCCGACTCCGGGCGATGATGATATCATCGACGATCCGGACGATCCGAATTACAATCCGACCCCATCGGAATAACAACAAAAGGGACTGTGCTCTGCTGCACGGTCCCCTTTCATTTTTTTGATGTCGGCAAGCCCTGTTTTCTTAATTCTTATACCATCTCTTCTTCAATACGAAATACAGCAGCGGTACCGCATACATATAGATTGCATACGGCAGGCATTCCGGTCCGACTCCGAAGAAGGAAAGCGGTACCGAGCAGCCTATGCACCAAGGTACTAGACATGCAATAAGAATAACCGTATTTTCCATGTCGATTGCCATTTCCTCTTTTGTTCCTCCGCCTTCCAGATACGGCTTCTTCAATAGATCTGCACAAATAAGCGTGGCAATGGTCTGGTTGCAGAAGATAGCCGCCGATGCCAGACTCATAAGGAACATGACTGTATATCTTCCGAATTTCGTGCACATGCTGCTGAGTTTTTCCTGCAAGCTGTCGAGCATGCCTGTCTCCGTAAAAATTCCGGAATAGCAGCTGGAAATAATCAGAATTCCGACAATCTCGAGCATGGAAACAAGCCCACCGCCGTTTAAGATTGCACCGAGCCCCTCTCCGTCTGCTTTGTATCCCATGATGCACACCTTGATGACTTCAAGCAGCGGTATTTTTTGTACGAGACAGGCAACCAGAATCCCGCTTACAATGCTTACGCCCATTGAGGTAATGACTCCCACTTTAAGAAGCGGCAGCAAGATCATAAAGACTGCCGGCACAAAAGCCCACATGGAGAGATTAAACTCGCTTTCAAATGCCTTTACAAGTTCTGTATCGACATGGCTAATCGGATTTGTCACCGAAAGTATCGAATATGCAATAAGGGTAATCGCAAACGGCACGATTGCAACTTTCATCATCTGCTTTACATTATCGTAAATCTTAGTGTCCGTAATGCTTGCGACCATGTTTGCACTGGAAGATACCGGAGATCCTCTGTCGCCGAAATACACGCCGCTCATCAAAACCCCTGCCGTAATCACGGGATCCACTCCTCCGCTTCTGGCCAGCGTCATAAAGATAACGCCCACTGTGCCCGCAACCCCGAACGATGTCCCGAGCGCATAGCTGAGAAGGCAGGAAAGCAAAAATGTAATGATCAAAAATAAAGAAGGCGTAATAATCCGCATTCCATAATAAACGAAAACAGTTATTGTTCCCGAAATTCTCCATGTGGCGGTTACAAAGCCGATAATGCACATGACTTCAAGAACAATAAGAGAGGTTTTTCCGCCTTCCATTCCCATTTTTGCCATGGATTTAAAAGAAAATCCACGATGTTTTCCTACCAGCATGAACGCGGCAAGACCAATGACAAGGGCGATTATCATCGTATAATCAAAGATAATCGCCGAAACCATAACCACTATAAAAACAAGAAACGCAATAAGTAAATCCATTTTAAACCTCTGCTTTATTAATTACGTCAATTAAATCTGCTTAAATCTCTCCGTGGTTTCTGCAGGATCTTCGGTCTTAAATACCGCAGAACCCGCAACCGCAATTTCAACACCTGCATCTGCAAGCATTTTGATATTGTCAAGTGTAACCCCACCGTCAATTTCAATCGCAAAGGGATAGCCGTTTTCCCGTTTCAGGCGGGCAAGTTCTTCCACTTTGGAAACCGCACCTGGTATGAACTTCTGTCCTCCGAATCCCGGATTTACGGACATGATCAGGATAAGGTCTGCATCCTCAAATACGCACGACAAGGTTGATACCGGCGTTGCCGGATTGATAGCTACACCTGCTTTGATTCCATGCGATTTAATCTTTTGAATCGTGCGATGAAGATGTCTTGAAGCTTCCTGATGAACAGTTATGTACTCTGTCTGCGGAGTGACAAAATCATCAATATAAAGATCCGGATTCTCAATCATTAGATGTACATCATACGGAACAGTCGTTTTGCCATTCAGGCATTTCATTACAGGTGCTCCGAAGCTTATATTCGGTACAAAATGCCCGTCCATAACATCCACATGAATGTAGTCCGCCCCTCCGGTTTCAATTTTTTTCACATCCGCAAGCAGATTTGAAAAATCTGCCGACAAAATCGATGGTGCAAGTTTCATTTCTTACCTCTTTCTTTTTCTTATTTCTTCCATGTTCGACACATAGGAATCATATCGCTTTGGGTGAATTCTGCCGTCCGAAACAGCCTTCTGCACCGTACAGCCGGGCTCCTTGATATGCCTGCAGTTGTCATATCTGCAGCTTCCCGCATACGGCTCAAATTCAGGATAATATGTCTGCAAGTTGTCTTCTTCCGCCTCCAAAATCTCAAAAGAAGTGAAGCCGGGCGTATCAAACACCTTTGCATCCTTATATGCGTCGAATATTTCAACATGGCGGGTGGTATGTTTTCCGCGCTGGGTTTTTTCGCTGATGGAACCGGTTTCCATGTTGGCATGTGGAATCATACTGTTGAGAATCGTTGATTTTCCGACGCCGGACGGCCCTGCAAGAGCCACCCGTTTTCCTGAAATCTCATTCTCAAGCGCATTGATCCCCTTGCCTGTTTTGGCGCTTATTTCAAGCACCGGGTAGACCGGAGCATACATGGCCTTTATTTCGGCAATTTCGTCTTCACTTGCCAAGTCGCATTTGTTAATGCAGATAATCGCTTCTGCACCTTTCATCTTCGCCATAATAAGGAACTTATCGATCAAAGCAAAATTCGGCTTGGGTTTTCGCGGTGCAAACACGATTGCAAAGATATCCACATTCGCAATCGGCGGCCGGATAAATTGATTTTTTCGTGGAAGAATCGCTTCGATGACGCCCTTCTTTTCGGGCTCGTCGATGATGCTGATTTCAACATTGTCTCCGACCATCAGCGTGATCCCGTCCTTTTTGAAAATGCCTCTTCCCTTTGCCTCAATCAGGCCCTTGTCAGTCTCTACATAATAGAATCCGCCGATTCCTTTTTTTATCAATCCAATCATAAGCAATTACTCGTCTGCGGATTCCGTGCCGTCACCGAAATCTTCACTGCCGCTTCCGCTTGGTTTTTCACCTTTGCTTACCTTATAACTTACAGCTGTTCCCTTTTCAAGCTCTGTTCCTTCCGGATACTGCTGCCAGAAAATAAGGTTTTGTGCGGTAGTTGTGGTTTCTTCATAGGTTGCATCCCCAAGTTTGAGGCCCTCGGTGTCGATGATTGCGTTCGCTTCATCCGGGGTCTTGCCGATCAGATTCGGCATTTTGACTGTTTCTTTTCCTTTTCCGTCACTGACGGTAACATCAATCTTTGTGCCCTTTGATGCGGTACTGCCTTCTTCAACCGATTGTTCGATGATAACGTTTTCCGGCAGCGTGCTGCTCTCTGTCTTCACGATTCCAAGTTCAAATCCGAATGTCTTCAGATACTCACTCGCCCCTTTGTAATCCATCCCGACAATCTTAGGGACCACACCGTCCTTCTTGCCCTTACTTACATATACCGTTATTAATTTGCCCGGTGAAACAACAGAATCGGCGGTAGGATTCTGCGATGTAATCTTTCCTTCTTCCTGATCCGGACTGTATACATCTTCGCCACGTGCAATTTCAAGACCGGTTTCCTGAGCCAGTGCCTGTGCTTCTTCAAAAGTTCTTCCGACGAAATTCGGCACCTTAATTTCTTCGATGTCGCCGCTGAACCAGCCAAGAAGTGCTCCAAGGCCGATAATGCCTGCGATAACCAGTACTGCTACAGCACCGATAATGAATCCCGTTGAGATTTTGTTCGCCCTTTCCAGTGTTTTATCCGATTCCTCGGTCTTTCCGGCAGGTTCGCTCTTGCGGTGCGTGCCCTCCCTTTCCGGACGCATAGATGCAGCAGGCTGTTCTTTTTCCTCTTCGCCTGCAATGGTAAATGCTTTCTGCCCCATAACTTTGGTTATGAACTCTATATTGTCAAGATCTTCGATCATTTCGTCCGCAGTTCTGTAACGGTTCGTCTGATACTTATCCGTTGCTTTCATGATGATTTTTTCGAGCTGCGGAGGAATTCCCGGAACCTCGGCACTGACCGGAGGCATTGGGTCGTTTATGTGCATGAGTGCGATGGAAATCGGATTGTCTCCGTCAAACGGTACTTTGCCTGTGAGCATCTCATAAAGAACGATACCGAGAGAATAAATATCCGACCTCTCGTCCACATAGGCCCCCCTTGCCTGTTCCGGCGAAAAGTAATGAACCGAGCCCATCACTTTGTTGTTTCCGCCTATGATCGTAGACGCACTTACAGCCTTCGCGATACCGAAATCCGCAAGCTTTGCGACGCCTGTATTGGTAATCAATATATTGTGCGGCTTAATATCCCTATGTACAATCTGATTCTTGTGTGCAAGGCTCAGTGCAGATGCAACCTGTCTTGTGATATTGATTGCTTCCTTATAGTCAAGTCTGCCCTTTTCTTCAATAAGTTTGCTCAAGGTCTTGCCTTCCACAAGCTCCATTACGATAAAATGAATATTGCCTTCCTGTCCGACATCGTAAACACTCACAATGTTCGGATGGGAAAGTCCCGCTGCCGCCTGAGACTCTCTTCTGAAATTCTCAACAAACTGCTCGTCCTTTGTGAATTCGGGACGCAAAATCTTAATTGCCACATATCTGTTCAGAAGACGGCACTTTGCCTTATATACAATTGCCATTCCGCCTTCGCCTATTTTTTCAATCAGTTCATACCTTCCGGCTAGTAATCTGCTGCTCATCGATATCCTCCTCCGTAACTTTTAAACAAATAACCGTTATGTTATCTCTGCCGCCATTTTTGTTTGCGCGATTAATCAGTTCTGTGCAAACATCAGACATCGACTGATTCTTATTTAAAACCTCTATCATCTCACCGTTTTCCACCTCATCGTAAAGTCCGTCGGTGCAAATGACAAAAATGTCATCTTTCATGATTTCCACCTGGAAAAAATCAGGTTCAACCGTCGGCTCCGCTCCGAGTGCTTTCGTGATCACATTCTTTCGTTCGTCGACCTCTGCCTGCTCCCTGGAAAGAATTCCTGCTTTTACGAGGGTATTCACATAAGTATGATCCTCTGTGAGCTGAATAAGTTTGCCGTGTCTGTAAAGATACGCTCTGCTGTCTCCTATGTTTGTTATATATGCCTTGTTGTCGATTGCATATACGATTACGACTGTCGTGGCCATTCCGCTGTTTTCTTCGTATGTATGCGATAATCGGAAAATCTCTTTGTTTGCCTCGTCAAGGCATTTTTGGAGATAGTTTACGATGGCATATTTATTCGTTGCTTCGGCAATCGGATGCTCCGTTATGTAGTTTGCGATTTCGTTTACTGCGGTTCGGCTTGCTATTTCCCCGGCATTGCTGCCGCCCACACCGTCAGCTACGACATAAACCTTATCGGGAAGCATCACAAAGCATGCGTCTTCATTGTTTGTTCTTCTTAATCCCTTATCGGATTTGAAACCGACATGCATATTTTACTCCTTCCACGGGTTATCCCCTAATCATTCTGCAAATAAAAAATCCGTCTGTACCCTCTGTCGGCAAAAGCTGAAGCTTCCTATCCACCCTGAAATCAGCGTGTTTCTTCAGGAAATTTTCGATCTGCCTTTCGTTTTCATTTCTGTTAATTGTGCAAGTACTGTATACGAGCGTTCCTCCAGATTTCACATAATGGGAAGCCTGCTCAAGTATTTTCGCTTGTTTTTGCGTAAGTTCTTCCAAATCGGGGTTTTCTCTGTACTTAATTTCGGGTTTTCTTCCCATTACCCCAAGTCCCGAGCACGGAACATCTGCAAGAACCCTGTCTGCCCTGCCGGCAAATTCGGAAATGCCTTCCGTACTATCATGGCACTTTGTTTCAATAATGTCAATACCGCAGCGCCTTGCCTGTTCTTCAATAAGCACAAGTTTATGCTCGTAAAAATCCATGGCAAGGATTCTTCCTTGGTTTTTCATTCTTTCCGCCGTTGCAATCGTCTTGCCGCCCGGAGCCGCACAGACATCGATGACTGTATCGCCCGGCTTTGCATCCAGGATGTCGGATGCCATCACGGACGCAATGTCCTGAACGGAAAAAAGTCCCTGTTTGTATGCATTGCTCTCAAGCAGCCTGCTTCCGCTTACAAACAATCCCCGGTCCGTTTTGCCGGAAATTTCAACGCAGAACCCTTCGCTCTGCAATTCACCGGCGAGCGTCTCCGCATCTGTCTTTATTAGGTTCACACGAACGGAGAGTTTCGGCGTCTTATTTACCGCTTTCAGAATTTCTTCTGTCTGCGTCCTGCCGTAGGTATCCAGCCAGAGCTTTACAATCCATGCGTTCACGGAATATGCGATGCTTAGATATTTCACGGGATCTTTTTCGGAATCCGGCAGGGAAATTATCTCTTTGTTCTTGAGGTATCCGCGGAGAACTCCGTTTATGAACTTATCTTTTCCGCGTACAAAACGTCTCGCCAAATTCACTGTTTCGTTTACGGCGGCATATGCGGGAACCGAGTCCATATACACAAGCTGATAAAGGCCCATGCGAAGGAGTGTCAGCTCCTGTTTTTTTACCTTCTTAACCCCGCTCGGTATCAATGCATCCAGATAGTAGTCGAGCAGAATTTTGTTCTCAAGAACGCCGTATACAAGCTCCCTCACAAATGCCTCTTTGTCCGGTTCATTCTTCTTAACAAAATGATTGATGGCAAAGTTTGAGTATGCATCGTTTTTCTCGACATCCAGAAGGATTTCGTAGGCTGTTTTTCTGTTTAAATCCATTAATCTCTTCCTCTGAGTGCAAGCATTCTGAGAAGGTTGCCAATTGCAACCGCAAGCGCTGCCACATAAGTGAGAGCTGCGGCTCTGAGCACCTTCTTTGCGCCCACTTCCTCGTCCTCATCGATAATCGCAAGCTCTTCCATCTGTTTCAACGCCCGGCTGCTTGCGTTAAATTCCACCGGAAGCGTAACGGTATGAAAAAGAATTACAATAACCATCATAATGACTCCGATATTGAAAACCGTATCTCCGATATAGTTGTTTGATGCAAGCAGGCCGATTCCGATCACAACCAGAATCCAGCTGAAATTCGATGCAAAGTTTACAAGCGGAACGATACTGTTTCTGATTTTGAGCGGTGCATAGCCGTTTGCATGCTGAAGTGCATGCCCTGCTTCGTGGCAGGCCACGCTTACTGCCGCAATGGAGTTCACATTGCATACCGATTCGGAAAGGCGAAGGACGCGCTTTCTCGGATCATAATGGTCGGTGAGGCTTCCTCTGACAGCCTCAATGTTTACATCGGTAAGCCCGTTGGCATCGAGAACCTTTCTCGCCGCCTGGGCACCCGTCAGATTTCTGTCGTTTCTGATTCTTGAATAGCGGCTGAAGTTTGATTTAACCTTCATCTGTGCATAAAGCGTAAAAAGAATCGCAGGAATCAGCAGTATTCCTGTCGCGTAATACGAAAAATAACTATCCCACATAATACGTCCTCCCTGTTACTTTAAAATAATCCCTTCTTTAATCTGATTTCCCTTTAAATACTCCGGGACCGCAACGCGTTTCTTTCCCGGAATCTGAATCTCGCTTACCAGGAGTGCCCCGTCTCCGCAGGCAATTTTAATGCCCCGGGCGGAAACCTCGATAATGGTTCCCGGCTCTTTTCCGGTATTTTCGCAAAGCGGCTGTGCTTTCCAAAGTTTCATTACCATATCTTCATATTCGCAAAAAGCACCCGGCCACGGGTCAAAGCCTCTAATAAGACGTTCCACCGCCTCCGGCTGCCGCGTAAAGTCGATTTTTCCTTCTTGCTTAAATACCATCTTGGCATAGCTGGATTTGCTGTCATCCTGCGGCTCGGGACTGATTTTCCCCTCTTCTATCAGGTCAAGGGTATGAACCATGAGTCTTGCTCCGATTTCCGCAAGTGCATCGTGCAGCATGCTGTAATTCATCGTGCCGATCTTGATGCTTTCTTTGGCGAGCATATCTCCTGTGTCGAGCCCTTCCGACATCTGCATAATCGTAACGCCGGTCTCCTCATCGCCTTCGATGATTGCGCGCTGAATCGGTGCTGCGCCTCTGAGTCTCGGAAGCAGCGATGCATGTACATTTACACAGCCGTATTTCGGAAGTTCCAGGACTTCCTTCGGCAGAATCTGCCCGTACGCAACAACCACAATGATGTCAGGCCTGTAGTCTTTGAGTTCTTCGAGGAATTCTTCGTTCCCTCTTACCTTTTCAGGCTGAAGAACTTTGATGTTATGTTCAAGAGCCTTTTCCTTCACAGGCGTATATTGAATTTTCTTTCCCCGGTTCTTTGCCTTATCCGGCTGCGTTGCGACAAGTCCCACTTCGTGTTTTGTATTAAGGAGACCCTCCAAAACCGTAACGGCAAATTCCGGTGTTCCCATAAATGCTATTTTCATTTGCTGCTCCTACTCTTCAAAATCCTCGATTTCCTGGTAATCTTCGTCCGCATTCCTTATATTCACTGCTTTATCGATATAGAGAATTCCGTCCAGATGATCATATTCATGGCACATAACTCTCGCATCGAAATCATGGAACTCGTAAGTCTGTTTGTCTCCGGAGAGATCCAGAGCCTCAATCTTAATATAATCAGGTCTTGTAACCGTGCCGATTTTGCCGGGAACGCTGAGACAGCCTTCATCTCCCGGATCTGCGCCGCTCTGCTCCAGAATCACCGGGTTAATCATGTAATAAACCCTTCCCGGTTCCGGCTCGGCAACGAACATTCTTCTCATAATCCCAACCTGGGGTGCTGCGATTCCGACTCCGTATTCACTTCGCATCGTCTCAAGCATATCCTCCATGGTCATCCGAATGCGGTCGGTAACCTCCGTAACCTCTCTGCATTTTTTCCTGAGTATTTCGTCGCCTTCCAGCACAACATTTCTTATTGCCATCTTCTGATTCTCCTTCCTGGTTTTAGAAAATACTGTACGGATTCACATCCACCGTTATGTTCACATTTGCTTTTTCATCCGTGAGCTTTCTTTGAAAGCTTTCCAGATAAAACATGTATCGATTTCTTTCGTTTCCGTCGCTGCCGAGATTCTTCGGGCATTTTATGACGATATATTCCCGGAAACTGTCCCTGCCCTTGAACAAGGTGTCCGGTTTGTGTGAAAGAACATTTCCCTTGTTTTCCGATCCGAGTGCATTTTTCATGTATGCTTCGCACCGTGCCGCGGCCGAAACCGCATCTCGCTCGTCCGCGGAAGTAAAACTTACCATGATGATATCACCGAAAGGCGGATAGTTCATAAACTTCCTTAATTTAATTTCCTCTTTGAAAAAATCATCATAATCATTGTCCTTTGCAAAGCGGAACGTGTAATTATCCGGCTCGTATGTCTGTACAACCACAAGTCCCTGTTTCGTGCCTCTGCCGGCTCTTCCTGCAGCCTGCGTAATAAGCTGAAAGGTTCTCTCCGCCGAACGAAAATCCGGAATATTGAGTGTTACGTCCGCAGCGATGATTCCGACCACACCCACATTATCGAAGTCAAGTCCCTTTGCAACCAGCTGGGTTCCGACGAGTATATCCGTTTTCTTCTTCGCAAAATCAGACAGTATCCGATCCATTTCGCAGCGTTTCTTTACGGTATCAAAGTCAAGACGCGCCGTCACGGCATCCGGAAAATATTTTGAGACAGCCTCTGTCACCTGTTCCGTTCCGATACCGAAATGCTTGAGATATCTGCCTCCGCATTCCGGGCATTTCTCCGGAAGCCGGTACTTCCTGCCGCAGTAATGACATTCCAAAGATCCGCTGCTCTTGTGATAGACCAGCGAGATTCCGCATTCCGGGCATTTCATGACGGCCCCGCATTCTCTGCAGGATACGAAGTTCGAATAACCTCTCCTGTTCTGCATAAGGATGACTTGCTCGCCTTCTCGAAGTGCATCCGATACGGCATCAAACAGCCTGCGGCTGAAAATCGTCATATTCCCGCTTCGCAGTTCCTCCCGCATGTCGACAATCTCAATATGCGGCAGTGGAGTTTTGTTGTATCTTTCTTTCAATGTGAGAAGGTGATAAATCCCCTCCCGGCACCGCTCGTAGGAGGTGACGGAGGGTGTTGCGCTTCCGAGCACCAGAACTCCGCCCCACGCTGCCGTACGCTTCAGTGCAATTTCCACGGTGTCATACTTCGGGGTCATATCGGACTTATAACTGGCTTCGTGCTCTTCGTCCATTATGATTGCTCCGATGTTTGCAAGCGGTGCAAAGACGCCCATCCTGGCACCGATTACAATTTTTGCCTTTCCGCTGCGAATTCTCTGCCATTCGTCATATCTTTCCCGCTGCGTAAGCCTGCTATGCATGGCGGCAATCGCTTCCTTGCCGAACCTTCCGACAAATCTTTCAATAAGCTGTCCCGTAAGCGATATTTCCGGTACAAGCACAATCGCGGTTCTGCCTCTGTCGAGGCATTCCGAAATCACCTCCATATATACCTGGGTTTTCCCGCTTGCGGTTACTCCATGAATCAGGAAGTTCTCCTGCCTGCCTTCGTCAATCGCACTTTTTATCGCATCTGCGGCAATCCGCTGTTCGCCGGTCAATGCGTCCGGCTGCGTGTAATTTCCCTCAATATCCTTGTAAGGTTCTTTTTGTTTTCCCTCTGCTGCGGGTTTTCCCGGCGGCAGAAAGCAGTTTATGGCATCGGAATAGGTAATGGCATATCGCTGTTTCATCCATGCTGCTGTCTTAATGATCTCTTCGCTCAGGCAGAGGTTTGGATCAATGCCCTGTATGTCTTTGATTTTCTCTTCGGGGCAGTCGGCAGCATCCGTAATGCCGAAAACAAAGCCGCGTTTGGTCTTATTCCCTCTGCCGAAAGGAATCAGAACGCAGTCACCGGTTTTGGCACCGGAATCACAATCCCTGTATGTAAAAATCATATCCGTATGTTTGCTTTTGTTTTCGACTACTACATTTACGTATTTCATTTCTGATTCTTCCCGACTTCGGATTATTTAAGTAATTAAAGCAGATAAATGTTGTTCTCAGCACATTTGTCTATCATTGCCTGCGGCCATACGGACGCCTGCACTTCACCGATGTGTGCCTTGCGGAGGAAGAACATGCAGAGTCTGCTCTGTCCGATACCGCCACCGATTGTGTACGGCAATTCATCGTTTAAAATTGCTTTCTGGAACGGAAGTTCCGCTCTTTCCGGGCATCCTGCCAATTCGAGCTGGCGTCCCATTGCTTCCGCATCGACACGGATACCCATGGAAGAAATCTCGAATGCGCGGTCGAGCACCTCGTTCCAAAGGATAATGTCACCGTTTAATTCCCAGTCATCATAGTCCGGGGATCTTCCGTCATGTTTCTGTCCGGAAGCCAGCTGTCCACCGATTTTCATGATGAACACCGCACCGTGCTCCTTGGTTATCGCATCTTCTCTTTCCTTCGGTGTTTTGTCCGGATACATATCTTCCAGTTCCTGCGTCGTGATGAAAAAGATTTCGTTCGGAATTTCCGTCTGAATGTTTCTGTAAAGTCTGTTTACATAGTCGCCGAGGTTCTTAATCGCATTGTAAATGGTCGTAACCGTTTCTTTCAGATATTCTTCGGTTCTCTGTTCCTTTGTGATAACTTTTTCCCAGTCCCACTGGTCAACATAAACGGAGTGAAGGTTATCGAGGTCTTCGTCTCTTCTGATGGCGTTCATATCGGTGTAGATGCCGTGTCCCGGCTCGATTCCGTATTTGCCGAGCGCCATTCTCTTCCACTTTGCAAGGGACTGTACGACTTCCACTTCCAGTTCGTCAATATCCTTAAGTGTAAAGCTTACTCTTCTTTCCGTGCCGTTCAGGTTGTCGTTGAGACCGGTCTTCGGGTCAACAAAAAGCGGTGCCGATACACGGCGAAGCTGCAGTCCGTATGCTAATTCCTGCTGGAAAAAGTCTTTGATTTTTTTGATTGCTCTCTGGCTTTCCATAAGATCTATGGCTGATTCATAGTTTTCAGGTAAAATTAATGGCAACATTATTCTGTCCTCCTCTTGTGTGAATTTATTTGAATTTTTTTGTTTCTAATACCATTTCGAGTATTCGCACCCGCAGTAGTTCTGCCTGTAAAGCCCGTATTCCTTGGAGAGTTCTATGCTCCTTTGGAATCCGTTTTTCTTCTTAAAATCCACGTCGAGAAACTCAATGCCGTAAAGTGCGGCAATTTCCGTTCCCAGAGCTGAAATAAGCGGATAATTCTTGTGAGGGCTTACCGTCAGTGTGGTGCCGAAAATCGGATTTCCGGTCCTTGCTGCCACCTGTGCCGTTCGTTCCATTCTCAAGCGGAAGCATTCGGTACAGCGCAGTCCTCCTTCGGGCTCATTGCTGTATCCGGCACAGACTTTATAAAAGTCCTCCGGCAAATACTCTCCTTCCATGAATGAAATCTTGTCTTCATCCGTAACGCGCCGGTTGAACGAATTGATAAACTGAATTTGAGCTTCTTTGCGTTTTTCGTACTCTTCGGAGTCTGTGATATTCGGATTGTAAAAGAATACGGTTATCTTGTAGTCCGGCAAAAGTCTTTCGATACATGCCGTGCTGCACGGTCCGCAGCAGGAATGGAGCAGCACATGCTTCTTGTCAACCTTGGTTTCAGGTTCCTGAGGATAGTATCCGTGGTTGGCAAATTCACTGCAGATTCTGCATTCCGCAGGGCTCATCTTTTTTTCTGCGTTCATCTCCTGCGCCTCCTTTCTTGACAAGTGTGGGTTTTTATTTTAAATTTATTATATGACATTAAATTATACCACAAAATTGAACGAATATAAAGAGGAAAATCCCTATGAACACGGCATTAAATGAAGATTTACAAAAACTTTTCGGAGATAAAAGATATCATTCTATAAACACCTGGCTGAAACGGACTTTCGGCGAAAAAACCATCAAGCTTGCCATCGACGGCGGCTTTACCTGCCCCAACCGCGACGGCTCAAAAGGCGTGGGTGGATGTATATTTTGTTCCGACAGCGGTTCCGGAGAATTTGCTTCCGATATCGACGATCAAATCCGCCTGCTTTCGGACAAATGGCCGCATGCACGCTATCTCGGCTACTTTCAGAATCACACAAACACTTACGCCCCGGTATCCGAACTCGCCGCAAAATACAACGAAGTCTTGAAAAACCCAAAGATTGAAGGACTCGTGATCGGCACAAGGCCCGACTGTCTTTCCGAAGAAGTTCTAGACCTTCTGTCCGAAATCAACAAAACCCATTTTCTCTGGGTCGAACTCGGACTTCAGACAATACACGAAGACAGTACAAATCTGATAAACAGATGTTACGATTTGAGCGTTTTTGATCAAGCAATGGTGCAGCTGTCGGCACGCGGGATAAAAACCGTCGTGCACCTTATTTTGGGACTTCCGGGCGAATCTCACGACGATATGCTGGATTCTGTAAGATATGTTTCTTCTATCCCGGGGCTGTTCGGCATGAAGCTCCACCTTCTGAATATAGTAAAAGGCTCGCAGATGGAATATCTCTATCCCGACTACCAGCCTTTCGCTTCCATTGAAGAATATGTTAATTTGGTTGTGGAATGCCTCGAAATCATACCGCCCGAGGTCACAATCCATCGCCTTACCGGCGATGCGCCCCGCTCCATTTTAATCAATCCGCCGTGGAGCTTCAATAAACGCACGATTTTAAACGGTATCGATGACCGGATGCATCTGCTTGATACCTGGCAGGGCAAATATGCCGAATCAAGATAGCTCTTCCACATAATGCACGCCGTCAATTGCCTTGATGTCGTGCATTATCATTTTGTGATTTTCCCGTTTGCCTAAGTCGATTCTGATTCTGAGCACCATGTCACCCTCAACAAGCGGCTGCTCTTTTCTGCGTTCGATGGAATTTACTTCATATTCCTCGGACTTTATAAAATCTAAAAGGACTTCAACGGCTTTTTGCTCCAGTTCGATGTACATTTCCGTGGTTCTCGTATGATTTTCCACATGTCTTGTCATGTAATACATGAAATACGTCGTTATAATCATCAGCACGAAACATACCAGCGCCGCCCATATGAACCCTGCGCCGATTGCAATTCCCATCGCTGCGGTGACCCAAAGTCCCGCAGCGGTCGTAAGGCCTCTGACCTGCCGCCTGTCCGTAACGATAATCGTACCCGCACCGAGGAATCCGATTCCGCACAAAAGCTGTGCCGGGATTCTGCCGATGTCCGCAGGGTATGCGGATATTTCCGATAGATACAGTCCCGTTATCGTTGCAAGTGCAGATCCCATGCACACAAGAGCGAAGGTTCTTATTCCTGCGGCATATCTCTTGTTGGCTCTCTCCACGCCCACCAGACTTCCCAGCAGCATTGCAAGCAAAAGCCGCAAAGCAATGGAAAATGCATTCATATCACTGAAAAAATACAGAATGTCTTTCATAAACATCACCTTTTCGTTTTGACATTAATTTTGGTGAACGGCGTATAAAGCGTCTTGCCGCATACCGTTCTCACTCCTCTTACTTTATACCAGTAACTCGTATTTGGTGACAAACCCTTTGTATTTATGTAATAGCAGCTCTTCGGATTTGAAGATGTGAATATCTTGGAATATCCCGAAGATTTTTTAACCGAACGCCAAATCTGATAGGTGTCTACAGCATAGCCCGATGCGGATTTTTTCCAGGTGAGTTTCACTTTCTTTCTTCCTGCCTCCGCCTTCAGATTGATAACTTCAGTCTTAGCAAGTCCGTCTTTGTACTTTTGAATCTTAGCTTGATTTGCAGCCTCTTCCTCCGGCTTGTCCGGTGTGTCCGGGGTATCCGGTATTTCCGGCTCCGTCGGTTCAATAATTTCCTCCTCGCCGTCCGCAGGCAGTGCCGCGGCCTTTGAAGGTAGGTTGTCATATACCGGAATCAGGAAAGTCATCGAAGTATCAAGCACCGAAGCATATCCGTTTCTGAGTGCCGCAGCTTCGCTCTCCGCACCCTGCACGTTGGTCATGTACTGCCCCTGCGCCACCTGAGCGATACCGTTCATTACATTCCATTTTTTAAAATACAATGTATTTTTGCTGCTCTGAACATAGTTCTCGCTGTAGAACTCGGCACCGCCTTCGATTGCCTTTCGTATGCTGTTCCACGGTCTCGAATAACTGCCGTCCTGCGATGCATACCACAGGCCTCGCTCAACGGCATCCATGCTTCCGCTGCGATATGCGCCCACATTGAAGTAATTGTAATATCCCTCATATCCGGATACGCTGCCTGAGATGGATTTACCCCTGCCGCTTGAACCCTGTTCTACGAGAATCATGGAAGCAAGTACATACGGATTGACATTCGCTCTCGCCCCGGCTTCCATTAAGACACTTGTGTAAGCTGCCGACGGCTCATCAGCCAGATAGGAATCCATGAATGTGCCGGAAAGCAAGGTGCGAAGACCTGCTGCCGTCTGCGTTTCGCCATCATATGCATGGGTCAGGAATTGGAATATCCCCACTTCATTCATAAAATTTCTCGGATCCATGTAATATTTTATGATTCCCCGCGATGCACAGACCCATCCGCCGCTGTCAAAAACAATGTACTTGCCGGTTTCCGCGTTATATGCTCCCGCGGCTTTTGATTTCCAAGAAGCCGGGGAACCTGAGGCAACCAAAGACTTGCCCAAGGCACTTTCTTTTTCGATTACGTCGTTCCATGAAAGTCCGGTATGTGCTGCTTTAAAGGTCCATTCGGGATGATTTGCGTGTATTTTTCTCAAATATGTCTTGTATGTCTCCGGAAAGCCTTCAGTATCCAGCTTATTCTCGAATTTCTCATCATACACATACTCATTGCTGCTTTCAACCGTGATATAGTCCGCAGATGCGTAACCCGTCTTTGTCGTCTTATATTTTATGTGATACCATTTGCTGCCGTTGCGGTCATATGTCTCATCCAAGATCGTCACCTTGTCATACAGAGCCAAAAAACCTGTAGGCTTATATTCAATGCCCGCTCCGCTTCTTACATTGAGTGAGGTCGTTGCGACAACACCGGTTCTTAGCTGTGCCGCAAAAGCATGATCTGCACACAAGAAGCCGCAGATGCTTATCGTCAAAACAACTGCCATAATCAGCACTTTTCTCACATTTCTCATTCCAAAATTCATAATCTTCCCGCCTTGTTCTTATCTGTCCGGTCCCAAACGGCCGTCGTTATAATGCTTGCGGCAAAGGGAAACATACATATCATTGCCGCCGACCACAATCTGCTCGCCCTGTTTTACAAACTGTCCGTCCACAATTCTTGCTACCATCGTCGCCTTGCGTCCGCACCAGCAGATTGTCTTGATTTCTTCGATTTTATCCGCATAAATCAGCATATAATAAGAACCCTCGAAAAGCTCGTTCCTGAAGTCGTTTTTCAGCCCGTAAGCAAGCACCGGAACATCGAAGCTGTCCACAATTTCAACCAGTTCCTGAACATGGTGCTTTTTGAGGAACTGGCACTCGTCAATCAGTACGCAGTCAATTTTCTGCTTTTCATTTTCGCGCATAAACAATTCCAAAATATTCGTGTCATCTCCCACAATCGTCGCTTCTCTCTGTATTCCGATTCTGGAGGTCACAACCCCTGTCCCGTATCGGTTGTCGATTGACGGAATCAGCGTCAGAACATGTTTTCCTCTTTCCTCGTAATTGTATGCGACTTTAATCAGTTCAATGGACTTTCCGGCGTTCATTGTGCTGTATCTATAGTATAACTGTGCCATCGGCGCTCCTTTCTAAGGTCCGGCGCGGCAGATCCGCGCGGAATGTATACATCTATTTTAATAGAAAATCGCAAGAAAAGCAAATATATAATGCAAAAACACCCGAATCGATGCGTTTTATCCCACCGATTCGGGTATAAAAATAAGTAATTCTAAAGTAAAAGTTCTTCGTCCGTAACGACACCTTCCGCAACGATGTTGGTAGGTCCGGTAAGAAAAATATCCTTCACGCTGCCGTTTTTGAAATCTTTTTTGATTGTGATAAACAATTCTCCCCCGGGCACACTTACATGCACATCGTTTCCGCTTACAAGATTTTTTTCCGTAAGAACCGCTGCAACGCTTCCGGTGCCTGTGCCGCAGGCCATGGTAAAGTCCTCAACGCCTCGCTCGTATGTGAGTTCTGTGAGAATGTCCCTTCCGGTTATCTCGTAAAAATTCACATTGGCACCCTTTGGAAACTTTTTATTGTATCGGAGTTCCTTGCCGAGATGTCTCAGTTCCTCTTTATCCATGGTTGACAGTCCCGGAATTTCCATTACGACATGCGGCAGACCCGGATTTCCGAGCTCAACGTACGAATAGGTTCTTTCGATTCCGTCAACGGTAATTTTCTCGTCGATATTGATTTTGCTGATGTCGTTTAATCTTATCCGATACTGTCTTTCATCGATTCTTTCCCCGATTACAAGACCGGCGGTTGTTTCCACGCGCTGCGTAATTCCTGCAAGGCCGTTTTCGTACCCATACCTTGCTATGCATCTGGCACCGTTTCCGCACATTTCACCGAGACTTCCATCGGCATTGTAAAAGCGCATCTTGTAGTCACCGCCCTCTGTAGGTGCATCCACGAGCATAAGTCCGTCCGCTCCTATAGAAAGGCGTCTTGTGCATATTCGCTTCGCCAAAGTCCCAAGCTTTTCGACAGACAGCTTTTCTTCCATGTTGTTTATGATAATGAAGTCGTTGCCGGCTCCCTGCATCTTCGTGAATTTCATTCGCGTTTTCCTCCCAAACATCCTGACCGGCTAAAATCTCGAATCATAAAATTCGCTTGCCGCACGGAATATTACTTGTCTCATTTCCATATATTCCTTCATGCTTGCACATTTATATGCAACAGTCATAGGCCCTTTTCTGACGATTCCCTTGACTCTTTCCGCGCCGTCCGCCATGACGGTCTGCTGGAATGTGATTTCCATCGTAATTTCTTCCGGAATCTTTGCACACGCGACATTCTTCGCATTTTCTGCGGCTTTCTTTGCCTTGTCGTAAATCAAATCAAGGCCGGCTTTGCGAGGCAGGCACTTGGCCGAATATCGCCCTTGCGCATATTTCACAACTGCAATTTCCACTTCCGCACAGAATGCCTGTGCTTCCTTTTCCAAAGCGTCATCGCCGGATGTCATGATGAACGGAACCCCCTGTTCTGCAGCATAAAGCGCATTGATTCCCACTTCTCCGTATGCGGTGCCATTCACTTTCATCTCTCTTATGAGATACTGGTCATAGGTGTGGTCAAGCACAGCGTTCTGCGTTCCGAACATCGCGTGATGTCCCAAAAGAAGAAGCCCGTCATAACTTGAATCAATGCTGTGAACCATGGAATCCGGGCGGCAGTCTCCCCTGAGCAGAAACGCCCTTTCATCCAAAAGATCCACGCGGATGTTTTGTGCGACTTCGTGTGAGTCACATACCAAAACTTCATCTGCGCCCGCATCAAACAGCCCTCTGACTGCTGCGTTAACTTCTTCTGTCATCAAAATCCTGGCAGCCTCATAGCCGGGTTCCCCGGGGATGATTTCTCCCGGAGAAACGACTCCGTTTGTGCCTTCCAAATCTGCTGATATAAAAAATTTCATTTTCTATCCTTTCGTTTTACCGTTATCCTTTGCAAAGACAGATTATGCTGCTCCCTTTGCATTCTTCTTTAAGTAAACCTGAGGTTCCTTCGGAAGCTTGAAAAGCGGGATAAATCTGTCCAGTCCTGTTAATGTTAATAATAACATAGAAATGACCGCAACCCAAGCCATATAATTGTGGAATATCAATCCGCTTTCGCTAATCAATCGATGGTAATTTGGTATTAAAGCCATTCCGGTATTTCGTGATTTGCAGTCATATGCTCATAACTCTGTCTCTTCACGATAATCGAACTTTTGCCCCCCCTTACAAGGACAACTGCCGGAATCGGACAATTGTTGTAATTGCTCGCCATAGAGAACCCGTAAGCACCGGTTGAAAAGATTGCGAACAAATCGCCTTTTTCTGCCTTGTCCGTGACCGCACAGTCTCTTATCAGAATGTCTCCGGACTCACAAGTCTTGCCGCATATCGTGGCTTTGTCGTTTCTCGACTCATCCGCCTTGTTTGCAACCACGCCGTCATAGACTGCCTCATAGAGTGCAGGTCGGATGTTGTCTGCCATGCCGCCGTCTACGGCGATGTATTTTCTTACGCCTCTGATGTCTTTGATATTTCCGATTGTATAAAGGCTGAGTCCCGCCTCGGCAACAATGCTTCTTCCCGGTTCAAATACAACCGCCGGCATTTTGATCTGCATTTCTGCGAACTTCGATGCGATTTTTTTCATCATCGGGTCGATATAATAAGAATATGGCTTTGGCTGCTCATCGGTGTACTTGACGCCGAAGCCGCCGCCAAGATTCAACTCTTTTGTGTCGTATCCGAAGCGCTTCTTGAGTTCTTCCACAAGCCCGAGCATTACATCCAGTGATTTAAGATATGCATCGTTATCAAGGATTTGTGAGCCGATGTGAAAATGCAGTCCCAGAAGGTTTATATGCTCAGATTTAATGGCTCTCTCCGCAAGCGGATAAAACACATCCTCATCAAGAGGAACACCGAACTTCGAGTCGCGCTTTCCTGTTATGATGAAGTCATGCGTACTTGCCGCTACGCCCGGCGTGATTCTCAGCAAAATATTTGCAGTCATGTTTTTCTCTTTGCAGACTTCTTCAATCTGCTTAAAATCCGGCTCGCTGTCCACGATAAATCTTCCGATTCCGTAGTCCAAAGCATCCTCAATCTCCCCACGCAGTTTGTTGTTGCCGTTGAACTCAATTCGTTCTGCAGGGAAGCCGGCTTTCTTCGCGGTGTAAAGCTCTCCGCCGGAGACAACATCAATGCAAAGTCCTTCTGTGTCACAGATCTTGCACATCGCGGTCGTGCAAAAAGCTTTGCAGGCATACGCGATTCTCGTATTCGGATATTTATCAAGGAATGATTTCTTAAGTTCTCTGATTTTCTCCTTGATTCCCGTCTCGGACATCACATAGAGCGGCGTTCCGTACTGCTTAGTCAGATCGGTCGTGCTGCATCCGTCAAAATATAACTCGTTATTTTTGATTTCTTTTATCAAGTCTCTCTCCTCCGTATCGTAATTTCTATCAAGAATTCCTTTTCGCTTTCAGATAATACTAAAGCAAAAAGAATGCCAACAATTCAATATTGTTTTGCACGCGGCAAAAATCGTTAATTTTCAACACTTTTTTCTTGCTGAAAAAGAGCAGAAAAAAACAGGACAAAATAGCGTCCTGTTTTCCGAACTTAAATTCCTATTTTTAGAATTTAATCTTTTTCAACTTTTCATAAAATACCGTCTTGGAAAGACCCAGCTCCTCCATGGCCTTCTGCCGACTCCCATTATTTCTCGTCAGAGCCTCCGCTATGATGCGTTTTTCTTCCTTCAGCAGCTGTTCTTTTAGGGTTTTTCCTTCTTCTTCGTCATCATGAATCAGAATGTGCTCCGAATAAATAACCGGAGAGTCGCAAATCGTTATGGCACGCTCGATGACATTCTCAAGCTCCCGCACATTTCCCGGCCAACTGTAGCGCATCATTTTGTTAAGTGCCTCTTCCGACAAAAGCATCGGCTTCATGTCATATCTTACGCATATATCACTCAAAATTGAATTTATCAAAACATAAAGGTCATCCTTTCTCTGCCTGAGCGGCGGAATACATATCGGAAACACATTGATTCTGTAGTATAAATCCTGTCTGAACCTCCCCTGCCGCACTTCCTCTTCAAGATTTCTGTTCGTTGCAGTGATTACCCGCACATTGACATCAATCGGCTTCGAGGAACCGACACGGTAGATTCTTTTATTTTGGAGCACATGCAGCAGCTTGACCTGAATATCCGGTGGAATCTCCCCGATTTCATCCAGAAAAATGGTTCCCCCGTTCGCCTCTTCGAAGAACCCTGCCTTGCCTCCCGTCGCCGCACCTGTGAACGCCCCCGGTGCATAGCCGAAAAGTTCACTCTCAAACAAGCTCGGCGCGATTGCATTGCAGTTTACCTCCACAAACGGAGCACCCGGATTCCCCATGTTATGTATATTCTTCGCAAGCCTTGACTTTCCCGTTCCGCTTTCCCCCGTTATGATTACATTGAACATCGTCTGCGATGCTTTATATGCCAGTCTCTTAACCTCTGCCATCGACGGGTTTCTTCCGATAAAATCATTCAGCCCCGCAATTTCAAATTCCCGGTTCTTGTTCTCATTATGTGATTTCTTCTTCTGCCGTTCTTCCAAAAGCTGTATGATTGCGTTTCTTTCCTTTCGCATCTCTTCAAGCAGCGACGCGTCCTGAATGATCACATAGACTCCGTCCTGCTTCTGCAAACTCCTGATCCTTACAAAAATACAAAAAATCGGTCGTCTGTGAATTTCGTAAATACCTTTTTCAACACAGCCGTTTGTCTTTTTCATCATGTCTTCTATTTTCGTGATGAATGCCTCGCCGTGTATAACATTCTGAATTTCGATCCCCTCAATCGCAGGTGTATCCTCCTTATTCTCGTCGGCACTCGCCTTTGCCATATAGTCTCTGCCTGAAAAAAGTTTTCCTATCTCCTCTCTGCGGAATCCGTACCCACGGCTCTCAAAAAATTTTATTTCACCCGTAATTCCGTCAATGACAACCATGTGCCCCACAGCTTCAAAATACCTCATTGTATAGGTTTCGTTATTCACTGTAATGTCTGCGCTGTTATTTGCAAAGTCAATTCGGCTTACAATCTCAAACCCGAGATAGTTTGTTTTCAGTTCAAACTTCCCATTTGGGCTATAGCTCTTGATGTATTTATACTGCGGCTTGATTTTTTTATTGTGGTAAACGCCCACGGCAACGATGGCATCGCCCTTTGCGATGTTTTTATCGTTTATGTTAATATGCAGCAAATCGGCCGGTGACAAGGCATCATCATTTCCGATTTCGTTATCGCAGATAATCACAATGTCGCCTTCTTTGATGCTGCCTGCGGCATGGCATCGCCCATCCTCGGAAATAATTCCGGTTATTTCCTTCGCACGCTTGCTATATGAGCCGATTCTGTTTTGTTCGTCAATATAAATCAGCCCTTTATATTCACTTTCAAGAAGTTCTTCCAAAATGTTCGTAGTGTGTTTCATTGTACCTTCTCCACCGCTTTCGCATGACTCTGTCATAAAGTTTATCACACAGAGAAAAAAAAGTCCACTATCTGCACAAAGGCTGTTCCATATTGCGGCAAAATGTGTTATAATCAGCAGGTAGATGAAATTTCTGAAAGGATACTTATGGAAGCATTCGTTATATTGATATTAAAGTGCCTGCTCCTCGGCGTCATATGGGCTGCACTGCTCATCCCTGTTATTTTTGACCGTGGGGGCTGGCTCAAATACATCATTACGGTTTTGGTCATTGCGATCATCTGCTATTTCTGTCGCGGATGGGCTGCAATCATAAACCGGATGACTTTAATTGCACTAATCACCTTGGTCGTATCCTGGATTACATCCATGGCAGTCTTCGACAAGGAATCCAAAGTCAAATCTAAAGTCATCTCCTTCACATGTGTGATGGCCGCAGTTGCCTATCTGATTTCAAATTTCATATCATTTGGAATCTTTTGATAGTATGGGCGATTAGCTCAGCTGGGAGAGCACTGCGTTCGCAACGCAGAGGTCGAGAGTTCGAGCCTCTTATCGTCCACCAGTATAGTCCTGCAGTTGTAATGATTGCAGGGCTTTTTTATTTTCTTGCTTCAAAATCCTCTTCGATTGCTTCCTTCCAGTCCGCTCTCAAAGGTTTTATTGTCAGCCCTATAGTCAACCGCGTGTGCAGCATCGATTCGTAAATGGTAAACCACATACGTGGTCTAAAAAAAGTGCCGCCCTTGCAGGCGGCGAGTATTAACTATTCAAATGTTTTCAACCTGCAATATTCCGGTATCTTTTCGGACCATGGCAACAAGT
>FR881941.1 GCA_000435615.1 Firmicutes bacterium CAG:238
TCATCCTCATCGACGAGTACGATGTGCCATTGGAAAACGCCTATTTGCATGGCTTCTACGACAACATGATCGGCTTCATCCGTTCCCTGTTCGAGTCGGCGCTCAAGACGAATCCGTATCTGGAGAAGGGAGTTATTACAGGCTGCCTGCGCATCAGTAAGGAAAGCATTTTTACCGGGCTCAACAATCTGGAGAACGATAGCGTGCTGCGCACGCGCTACGCAGACAGCTTTGGCTTCACCGAAGCAGAGGTGGAAGCGATGCTTGCCTACTATGGCTTGCAGCAGGAACTAGCGGAAGTAAAAGAATGGTATGACGGCTATTTGTTCGCGAATACCGAGATTTACAATCCATGGAGTATTCTCAAATATGTCAATGACCGCAAGGACCATGTGACAGCGTTTGCCCTGCCGTACTGGTCAAATACTTCTTCCAACAGCATTGTGCGCGAAATGGTAGGAGAAGCGGACGAAATGGCAAAAGCAGATCTGGAAACCTTGATCAATGACGGCACGATT
>FR881942.1 GCA_000435615.1 Firmicutes bacterium CAG:238
CCGTTAATGCGACAGCCCCTTTATTTGCTGTTGTTTCTGACTTTCAGAATTGCTTCAAGATAGTCGGCAACCCATACCTTATCATTCTCAGACAATCGGTTTGCCTTTGAAACTGCTTTCGAGAGCGGTCCCTGTTCATCCGGAGTCCCGAAAATCAGGTAATCTGTGCTCGCTCCCAAAACAATCGAAAGTTTCTTGAGGGTGTCAATTTGCGTTTCGTAAACACCTCTTTCTATCGCAGAAATGTGGTTTACGGAAACATCCACCATCTCTGCCAGCTGACTCTGTGTATAACCAGCCTTCTTTCTAGCTTTCTTTACTCTTTTACCAAAATCTTCTGACATTTATTTTGTACCATCCTTTATAGAAATTCTACATAATAAACATAGAATTTACCACGCATAAAACATTTTAAAGTTATAATTGTTTTATAGTATTTCGTAAAGGATGGTTTTATTCGTTAATAAATTTCTTTGATTCGACCTGTCTTAAACGCTTCAACCAAATCGTTAAGATCTCCGATTCTCTCGACGAAGTCCTTGCCTTGGTCTGTGTCGATGATCAGAAGCCGCTCCGGCATCGTTTCGACGGTCTTCATGACCGGCGAGTGGAAGATCTGGGTTCCGTCCGGCATGAGCGGGCTGTAAGGCTTATGCTCTGCAAGCGCCATGAATCTCGAATTGAAGATGAAAGTATATCCTGCAATTCCCGTCTGCTTCTGATACGCCTTTGAAATTCCGCCGTCGATTACATAAAGAAGCCCTCCTCCCTTGATCGGGGATTCTCCGTCCTTAATCTTAACCGGAACATGACCGTTGAGAATTTTCGCGGTACGCGGGTCGAGTCCGAACTCTTTGATAATCTTCTCGCAGTAGGATTTTTCTTTAATGTATGTGTAATACGGCTTGGTGTATTCCTTGTGGGAAGTTTTGTCCGCAATAAAAAGTCTTTCGAAGGTCGTCATCTTCTCTTTTCCGAAAAGCGGTGAACTGCTTCCGAGCCATAAATACCACATAATATCGCCGGATCTTCCGATTTCTCCGGATTTGTTCGGTGCGAAATATGCCTTTCTCACCTCGTCATCGAGATAATCCATCAAGGCTTTTCCTGCAAGTTTCACGCCGTTGAGTTCCACCTCTTCAAACTCACCGTTCTCATCCGTCGGGATGCATCCGTGATACAGAAGGTTTCCGTTTATCTTTGTGTACAATGCCCCGTGGCTGTAAAGGAATTTTATATGTCTTTGAAGTTTCTCGGAATTGAGGAAAGATGCTTCCAAAGCCTTGAGCATTTCCTTTTCTTCAGCCGTAAGTTCGTACGGATTCTCCGGATTCAGCGTCGGGAAATTCGTATCGCGCAGAGGCCATGCCTTGCCTTCTATCTCAACCGTGCCCGTTTCAAAGTCAATCTTATCAAGCAAAAGGCGTTTTTCCATCTTGTATTCCGGATGTGCCTTGATTCTCTGCCCTTCAACCTTGAACTGGCAGATTGCGATTGCCTTATGCATTCTTGCCGCAAGATCCTCGTCCACCGGGTCAAACTTGTTTGTATCCAGAATATGCGGTCTGAAAAATTCACACGGGTCATCGCCGTAAACCTTCTCCGCAAAAGACGCAAGCGGTCTCAGGTTGATTCCGTATCCAACCTCAAGCATATCGAAGTTATTGTAGCTTATGTTCATACGAAGCAGGTTCGTTATGCATGCCCAGTTCCCCGTTGCTGCTCCCATCCATACGATGTCGTGGTTGCCCCACTGGAAATCAACATCGTGATATCCCATGAGGAAGTCCATGATTTCATCCGGATGTGCACCTCTGTCAAAAATATCTCCTATAATATGGAGCTTATCCACCGCAAGGCTGCTGATCGCCTCTGTAAGCTGAATGATGTATTTCTCCGCAATTCCGCATTCCACGATGGAACTGATAATCTGGCTGTAATAATGCGCCTTGTTTTCTTCATCGTCAGCATGCAGAAGTTCATCTATACTGTAATCCATGTATTTTGGCAGACGTCCACGTACCCTTGAACGCGTGTATTTTGTCGATACCGATTTGCATATCGTAATTAAACGATACAGTGCTGTGCTGCACCAATCATCAAAGTTTCTCTCGCTTTTTTTCCTTCTGGCGATTTCCGCCTCAGCATTATATATCAAAGCTGCCAGGTCGTCCCTGTCGCTTTCGCTGAGGACGCTTCCGTAGTGCTCGTCGATTTTTGCCTTGATCGTTCCCGATGCACTCTTAAGCATATGTATAAATGCTTCGTGTTCTCCGTGAAGGTCGCTGAGGAAATACTCCGTGCCCTTCGGCAAAGCCAGTATCGCCTTGAGGTTTATGATCTCGGCGGAAGCTGCCATGATATTCGGATAGTCCTTTGATAATCTTCTTAAATACTTTAAATCTGCCATGATCGTTCCTTTCCCGCTATAAAAAATATGTGCTGTTTTATTGCCATTACTATAATACAATGCCGACCTCACGAAATCAAGAACTAATCTAATATACTTCCGTCCCTGAGTAGTAATGCTTCAAGATTTCTTTGTAACCGAACCCCTCCTTTGCCATTCCGTTCGCCCCGTACTGGCTCATTCCCACGCCATGGCCTGACCCGTTCGATGTAAAGGTAATCGCGGTATCACCGCCCTTTGTCTTTCCGAAACCGATCGAAAAAAGTGCCGAACTCAGTCCTAAGGCGTTTCTGACTTCCGTCCCCTTTAAAACAGCACTTCCCGCCTGCATTTTGTCGACCCTTCCTCCGGCGGTTCTTGACAGGATTTTGATGTTTGTCTGCTTGACTTCCCCAAAATTCTTTGCAGGGTAGGCCTTGACAAGTGCGGATTTGAATTCTTCCAGCGTAAACGATTTTTCCTCGTTTCGATGCGTTGCTTCGCTTTCGTACGGACTTGATACACTTACAAGATATGGCAGTGCACTCACAAATACATCTTCCGAATTTTCGGTTTGTCCCCCGCTTGAAGAGAAAAACAGCGGCTGCATAACTGGTTTTCCGTCGTAGTAGAGAATTTCCCCCTCTGTCGCCTCACATGCTGCCTGAATCTTCTTAAAGCCCTCCTCTGAACTCGCCCAGCCTTCCGGATGGCAGTCCTTAAGCTCCTTCTCGGTCTTATACACCTGGCAGTGGGTTGACGAACAGATTGGCGCAGACGGATGCGAAGCCGGCTTCTTCTGCTCGTATTTTTCTATCTTTGCAACCGCAAAGGTTCTTGCAGCAACCGACTGTGCTTTTAACGCTTCACTCTCGAAGGTGTTCGGCATTTCACTTGCTGTCACGCATGCCACATATTCCTCAAAATCCACGCTGACCGTCTTCTCCTCGTTTTCCTTCCAGACTCTTATCTTCTTCGGAAGTTTGATTTTATTTTGGAGATAGGCGATGTCCCTGCTTTTGATGTCGCCGACTTCATCCTGTGTATCCGGCAGACTGCCGAATGCAAGGACAGCACCGAGCGGGATGGCTATAAAAAAAATCAAACACACGGCAAGGGTTTGTACCAGAATTTTCATCTTCCCTGCTTCCTTTCTTTCTATGTCACACTATGAAAATTCTATGCAAAAAGACGGGGTATGATTCCCCGTCTTTTGGTACTTGAAATTATATTTTTGTGATGCTTGCGCCGAGTTTCTCGAATTTCTCTATAAATTTCTCATAGCCTCTTTCGATATGATAAATTTCGGAAATCTCCGTCTCTCCCTCCGCAACAAGCCCTGCCAAAACAAGTGCCGCTCCGGCTCTGAGGTCGGTTGCCATAACCTGACAGCCCCGCAGTTTTGCGTTTCCGCGGATCACAGCCTTGTTTCCCATTGCCTCTATGCTTGCTCCCATCTTATTAAGCTGAGCAACATGCATAAATCGGTTTTCAAATACGGTTTCGATTACGGTACTTGACCCCTCAACCGTAGCAAGATAGGTCATGAACGGTGATTGAATATCGGTCGGAAATCCCGGATAAGGAAGAGTTTTGATGTCGGTCGCCGTATGCGGCCCCAAATCTCCCCTTACAATCATCTCTTCGTCCCCCACCTCTATGCGTACGCCGCATTCGCGCAGCTTGGCAATGATCGGTTTCAGATGATCCGGTACAACATTTGTGATGTGAATTGCGCCTCTTGTGATAGCCGCCGCAAGCATGAATGTTCCTGCCTCGATACGGTCAGGAATTACCGTGTGCTTGGCTCCGTGAAGCTTGTCCACACCTTCAATCTTAATGGTATCGGTTCCGGCCCCTTTAATCTTGGCTCCCATTTTGTTCAAAAAGTTTGCTAAATCAACGATTTCCGGTTCCTCCGCCGCGTTTTCAAGATAGGTGGTTCCCTGTGCGAGGACTGCCGCCATCATGATATTTTCGGTTGCTCCCACACTCGGAAAGTCAAGATAGATCATATCACCGATAAGACCCTGCGGTCCGGCAACGGCTTCCACATATCCCTCTTCATTGTTCACAGTTATCACTGCACCGAGTGCTTCAAGTCCTTTCAGATGCAGATCAATCGGTCTTGCTCCGATTGCACATCCTCCCGGCAGCGGAATGCGTGCTTTTCCCTTTCTTGCGAGGAGAGGCCCCATTATCAAAATGGAAGCCCTCATCTTGTTCACAAGTTCAAATTTTGCTTCCGTTGAGGTGATATCATTGGTTTCTATGGCCAAAACATTTTCTTCAAGCTCCGTAACTTCTGCTCCGTGCGATGTGAGTATTTCCTTCATAAATGCCACATCACGAAGCATCGGAACATCTCTGATGATGCACTCTTCCTCAGCCAGCAGTGCCGCAGCCATTAAAGGCAGTACGGCGTTTTTTGCACCGCTGATAAAGACTTCTCCTCTCAGAGGTCCGCTTTGTTTAACAACATATTTAGCCAATTTCAGCCTCCGTCAGCCTAGAGATTTTTCATTTCCTGCAGACATGCCTTGCATACCTTTTTGCCTTTTACGTTAACAACGTCCTTTGCGTCTCCGCAGAAAATGCATGCAGGCTCATATTTCTTAAGCATGATGTAATCTCCGTCTACGTAAACTTCCAACGCGTCGTCTGTCTTGATGTTTAAGCTTCTTCTCAGTTCTACCGGGATAACAACTCTTCCCAATGGATCTACCGGTCTTACGATTCCTGTTGCCTTCATAATTAAATACCTCCAAGTTCTTAAAAATTTATTTTTTTTTCTTTTGCTTAGCTTTTTTTGTTTCTGATTCGTCGCCGCTCTTTTTCTTTTTTAAAATTCCGAGCAAAGACGAGCCTGCATCGATAATATGCGTCGCAGCTGCTATGCTGCTCTGGTTCCCCCTCATTGCGTCAACCACTTGTCCTACCGTATCGCCGATTCCGTCTACAATTCCGTCTACCTGTTGAACTCGATCAGCAGCAACCTTAGTCATAGTTTTGGTGTCACCCAAAATCGCATCCATCCGCTTAAGGCTGTCTATCAGTTTTCTGATAAGCACTATGATGTAAATAAGCAGGACAATGACCAACAAAGCAATTACCGTAAGCAATATGCCTTTTAATGTTATTGTTACTGTCATACATACCTCCTTTTTCTAAAATAGGCTTTCTCTTGCCTAGATATTATTATAGCCCAAAAATGGAAATAACTGCAACATCTTTTTTGATTTTTTGCATATATTTTTTGTAAATAATCGGAGGATGTTTTTATGATGAATTATATTTGGGCGATTTTGTTCCTCGCCTCGTTTGTTTATGCCTGTTTTGCCGGCAATCTCTCCGCTTTCGGTGCCGCACTGATGGAAAGTTCACAAAACGCAGTGACCTTCATACTCAGCCTTGCGGGCATCATGGCAATGTGGAGCGGTCTTATGAAAATCGCCGAAAAAACAGGACTGATCAACAAACTTTCAAAGGTGCTTCTCCCCTTCACTTCCCTGCTCTTTCCCAAGCAAAAAGATCCTGAAACATTGTCTTACATAATCATGAGCTTCATGTCCAACATCTTCGGTGCCGGCAACAGTTCCACCGTTTTCGCCCTACGAACCATGGAGAAACTCGATGAGCAGAACTCCCATCGTGAATTTGCGAGTAACGATATGTGTACCTTTGCGGTTGTGAACATGGCATTTGCCCCTTTGATCCCCGTTGTAACCATTCAGATGCGTGAAGATTTGGGCTCGTCGGACCCCTACTCCATCGTTCTGCCGTCCATCATCACGGCAGCCGTAACGATTCTGGTTTCCGTTTTCGTCTGCAAAATACTTGAAAGGAAGGGCTCCTCACGATGAGTTCCGTTTTTTCCGCAATCTCGGTCGGTTTTCTTCCGGTGATGGCTGCCGTAATCATAGCATACGGCCTTGCAAAAAAGGCCCCTGTGTACGACTATTTTATAGACGGAGCCAAAGAGGGGCTTAAAACAGCAGTTGACATTCTCCCGTTTATGATTGGAATTTATCTGGCTGTAAACGGTCTTACCGCCTCGGGACTTATCAATTTCATTTACCTTGCGCTCCGTCCTTTCTTCAATTTTTTCGGTGTCCCTGTGGAGCTTCTTCCGCTTATGTTTCTGCGTGCAATTTCCGGAAGCGGTTCCTTTATCATCGTTCAGGACATTCTGGAACTCACAAACCCGGATTCCTACACCGGGCGTGTGGCATGTGTGATGTCCGGTGGCTGCGAAACCGTAATCTATGTTTTGGCACTGTACTTCGGAGTCACGAAAGCAAAAAAATTGAGGCATGCCCTCGTAGGCGGCCTCATCGGATATATGACCGGAATCATCGTATCTCTTATTATATGCAATTATATCTGATTATTTGTAGCATTCCCTCAGACTTTCCGTGTAGGTTCCGTCCTCCTTGTAAACATAAAGCGGATCCAGGAAGCGAAGCTGTCTGCCGCCGCCTTTGACATAGTGTAACAGGACGATGTTCGGCGCCTTCCTGAGATTCGGACTTACGAAGCAGATTTCCTTCGGTTCCAGTCCGTTATCACGCGCAAAACAGCATAAATCCGCAAGCCTTGAGGGCCGGTGTACCATGAACAAATCACCCTTCGGCTTCAGCAACGCCGCCGCACACAAAAAAAAGTCAACAAGTCCCGCGGTTGTCTCATGCCGTGCTATGCTCTTGGCACTATTTGCACACTTGAGGCCGCCTGTGCCCGGCATATACGGCGGATTGGAAGTTACCATATCCACCCGCCCGCACAAATGTGCGAGCTCATGCCTTACTGCAGTCTTAACATCACCGTTATAGAAGCTGATTCTGCTCTCAAGTCCGTTCATCTTTGCGTTTCGCACTGCTCTATCGTATGAGTCTTCCTGTATCTCCAGCCCTGCAATCATATCGGCATCCGTCTTCCATGAAAGGATGAGTGGTATGACTCCCGTTCCCGTGCCCAGATCCACTGCCTGCCGCACGGGTCCTGATGCGTGCTTTGCTGCAAAATCCGCGAGAATTACGGCATCTACGCCGTAGCAGAACTCGCTGGGCTCCTGTATTAACTTTAGATCTCCGAATCCGATATTATCAATTCTTTCTGCCATCTTTACACGACTAGTCCTTAATGATTTCTTCCATTTCCTTCATGGTTTCGGCATCCATACCTTCAAAAAGATTTGCGTTTTCCTTTTCTCTGCGGTCTTTGTGTCGTTCAACCCTCTTTATTTCTTCCTTCTTGTAAGTGTAAATGTCCGGTGTAAGTTTTTCCTCAGTGCCGTCTTTTTTGTCTTTCTCCATGATGAGCCTTACTCTTACCTTGTTTTCGAGTATGTTTGTGTCAACAACTCTTGCCATGCCGTCCGGTGTCTTAATCTTTTCACCCGTATCCGGCATTCCTCTGCGAAGCTCCATGTATATGTCGTTCTCATACTTGAGGCAGCACATAAGTCTGCCGCAGATACCCGAAATCTTTGCCGGATTCAGCGAAAGGTTCTGTACTTTCGCCATCTTAATCGAAACAGGTTCAAAATCGGACAGCCAGCTGTGGCAGCAGAGTGCGCGTCCGCAGCTTCCGATTCCGCCCATCATCTTCGCCTCATCTCTTACCCCGATCTGGCGAAGTTCGATTCGCATCTTAAATACCGCAGCAAGATCCTTAACGAGCTCACGGAAATCAACTCTTCCGTCAGCGGTGAAATAGAATATAATCTTGCTGTTGTCAAAGGTATATTCAACATCGATCAGCTTCATCACAAGACCGTGTTTATCAACCTTTTCCTGACAAAGCTTCAGTGCTTTTTCTTTCTTTTTGACATTTTCAAGGTGCCTCTTGTAATCATCATCGTTGGCAATCCTTACGATTTTTTTCAGCGGCGATACGATTTCCTTTTCGCTCACCTCCGATGTCTCCATCGTAACCGTGCCGAACTCCATGCCTCTGGTCGTTTCGACGATTACATTATCACCTATCTTCAATTCAAAATTGTCCGGGTCAAAATAGTAAACTTTTCCGGCAGTTTTGAATCTGACTCCTGTAACTCTAACCATAAATTCCTCCAATTTTTATTATCATGTCTTTTATCGCATAATTGTAATTTACGTTTGCGATGATGTCTCTCCTTGCTTCCTCAATGAGCTCGATATAAGAAAAAACATCCTCACTCCTCACAAGGCGTCCTCTTTCATCATCACCGATTACAAAATTGCGATAGATTTTTTCCATACCGTCAAGCAGTTTGAAGGCATCTTCTCTGTTTTTAACATACCCGGAAAGGAGCTTTTTCAAATAAAAAAACTTCTCATTTTCCAAAAGCGCATTGACCATTTCGTTTGCGCCCTCAAATCCGCTGTCGTCCGTGCGGAATCCCCCGAGTCTGTACGAAATGCACCTCGAGCGAATGGTCTCCCGCAAGTTCTCCTTATTCTCGCTGAGAAGCAGGATAACCGCGTTTCCCGGCGGCTCTTCCAACGTTTTGAGCAGCCTGTTCTGGGCTCTTACGGTCATCGTGTCCGCATTCGCAATGAGCGCCATATTGCGTTCGCCGGTGGGCTTTGTTTTGAGATTTTCCTGCAGAAGCGCAATGTCCTTATCTTTCACGGAAATCCCGTCAGCCCTTACGATGTAAAGGTCCTCGGAATTGTCATGGTCAATCTTGCGGCAGCTTGCACACACATCGCATCCGCTTCCCGGTCTTTCCCGGCAGCACAGTGCTTTCAAAAAATCCCTCGCAAACCTCTCTTTATCCGTCTGCGTATCTCCTTCAATGATATAAGCATGCGAAACATTTCCCGAACGAATTGCGGCAGAAATCCGGTTTATTAATTTTTGATCCTCTTTCCAATCCGCTAACGACAAATCCGTTTCCTCCATCTAGCCTATTATTTCTTCGAGCTTGGCGTAAATTTCTCTCTTTATTTCATCAATGCTGCCCGACGCGTCGATTCCGTAAATCCGCTCAGGATAGCTCTTTTCGAGTTCCAGATATCCCTTGTAAACTTCCATGTGGAAGGCTTCTTTCTCCGCCTCAAGTCTGTCCTGAAGTTCCTCCTTAATCCTATGCTTGCCAACTCTCGGATCAAGTTTCATAAGAAGCGTCAAGTCAGGGATGCATTCGCCTACGGCATACCCGTTGATTATCGTTACCGCATCACCGAGCCTGCGCCCATAGCCTTGATATGCAATGCTCGAATCCACGAAACGGTCGCAAAGCACAACCTTTCCTTCCGCAAGCGCGGGGCGGATGACCTCTGCGACATCCTGCGCGCGGGCCGCCGCATAAAGCATCGCTTCTGTCATGTAATCCATCTCTTTGCAGTTTTTGTCCAGGATGATTTCACGAATACGTTCACCGATGGCGGTGCCGCCCGGCTCCCTTGTAAAAACAAAATCAATTCCCTTTTTTCTGAAAAATTCCTTAATGTTCTCGATTTGTGTGGATTTTCCCGAACCGTCAGGTCCTTCGATAGAAATGAAAATGCCTCTGCTTAACGGCTTCATTGCTGTGCTCCTTTTCGTTTTCTCGATTTGATCTATCTGATTTCGTCTACCAGTTTTTTTAAAAAAAAGTAAATAACAATCGCCAGCGGAATACAAACCAAAACCGCCAAGCAAATCTTTGCAAATGTCATATTCGATTCCACCTTTCTTTCGGATTGCATACATAACTTATTATATCATATCTCCGCGCGCTTTTGAAGTGTTTTAATCGCAAAAAAGGCTCCTTGCGCCGACGGAAAATAACCGCTGCTCAAGAAGCCCCTATTTGTCATTCTGCCTTTTTAATGCGATAGGAAAGAATCCGATACCTGCCGTCCTTCTCCTGTAAAGTAAGTACGCTTTCGCTCCCCTCATCGTCAGGAGCACTTTGCAGGACAACTTTGCCGTTTTCTTTACTGCCTGCTACCGGTACAAAGATTGCTCCTCCGGCATCGCTTGTTGTGTTCAGATAGCGGTCGATTTCCGGTACATATCTTCCCTCCTGCCATGTCGGAATGTCCTGAATCCGAATGCCGGCATAATATTCGAGACCTTTATTCAGTTCCTGCGGGTCAAAAAGTCGAACCGGAGTCGGCGTGTCTAACATCTTCATGTCGCCAAAGGTCTGTTTCCATACCGCTGAATCAAGCAGCTTCTTTTCCTGTTCCTCGGTCCATTCGAAGCATTCCGAAAATGCAGGATAATACCTCAGAAATTGTTCCAAATCCATCTCTTCCGGCTTGTCGTACTCACTGCTGAAATAGCAAAACAAAGTGTTCGGATTGAAAGCAGAGGCATTGTTTCCCATAGATATTTCCGGCTCAAACATTTCCGCCAGTCTATCCAATGTTTCCTGTGAAAGACTGCCGTCTTTTTGGCTGAGAAGAAAATCCCAGCTTTCCAGTTTCAAATGATATTCCTTCTCCACCAGCTGTTCATATACTTCGTTTTCTGTCTTAGCATTCACAAGTGCTTTTCGAAAAGCCTCCTCGCCGCCGTAATTCGTATAGTCAAGTTCCGAGACTGCATTATAATTATTGACGGCAACATTGATTACAAGACTACCCAAATTATCAGATTCCGTTTCAAACAGCCCCGGCATAATCTCAAGTGTCTTGGTAAAATCTAGTTTATATCCACTTGGCAGCATCTTATCTTCATTAATCTCAATTACAAGTTCGATGCTCTTAGCAATTTCTCCCATTTTACTCTCATCAGCAGACAGTAAATCGTCAAAATCGATGCCGTTTGAAGCCAAAATATTCTGCAGACCCTGATTTACCGCAATTGCACAGATTAAAGCCCGGTCGTCCGGTATCACCACACTGTATTCATTCCCTTTTCGCGTGATGGATTCACTCTCCGCAGCAGCTTTCATGCACTGCCTCAGGTTTCCAAGCATATCAAAACTTCCGGAAGACGCCGGTTCTCTGTAATAAGATGCAACGACTGTCTCGATGCGCGTATCCGTCTTTCCGTAGTCAATCCATTCCCCTCCCAGTTCGGTATTTTTTTCTCGCATATACATGTGCAGCGATTTGTCACGGCTGCCTTCACAATAGAAATCAAGCTTTGTTTTTGATTTTTCTTGATAAGAACTTCCAGGATCCCATGTTTCCATGGTCATGGTGCTGAGAATTGCAAACGGCTCCTCTGTTTGCTGCACAATTACCGACTCCGTGACCATGATATCTTCAGATGACCCATAGCAAATCTGCGATTTACGTTCCCCTTCAAGGCTGCTCTCCTCAAGCAGGTTTTCGTATGCCTGTGTAATTGTCTCATGGTTTGCCTTATGATTTCGACCCGGCAAAACAAGTACGGCACATAAACAAACGATAATAACTATAACGGCAGCAATTATCACAATACTCGTCTTTGTTCTTTTACTCATATCCGCTCCCCCCTTTTACAACCTATACAGAAACAAGTCATCTTCTTTGACTAAATGATAGCATAAGGGCAATAAGGTGTCAAACGGAAATGCTGCCGGCACATAAAAAAAGCGCGCCTCAAGTTAACATGCGCGCAGTTTTTTATTTCGATCTTACCTAAATCAAGGTAATAAAAAAACCGGCAACGTCCTACTTTCCCAGGCAGCTTCCCACCAAGTATCATCGGC
>FR881943.1 GCA_000435615.1 Firmicutes bacterium CAG:238
ATTTCGACTGCACCTGTGATGGTCGAAAAATTGTACTTCTTCGCCAGTTCATTGAACTTCGCTGCGTCTGCCTCGGTGATGTATTCTTTCTGCTCTTTTGTCAGTTTTTCGTATGCGGAAAGGGCTGCCTTTGCCTCACTGCTGCTTGAGCTGTCGGTCAGGGCGTTCAGCTTCGCCTTGGCATCGTCGATCTCGCTGTAGAACTTGATCTGCGCCTCGGCATCGGTCAGTTTTTTGAGGTCTGCCGCCGCGATCGCCTGCTTGCCTTTCGCATCGAGCGCATTATAGGCCGCTCTTGCTGCCTCAACATTTCCTTTTTCTGCTTTGTAGTTTGCGTAAGTGATTTTCTTTAATGCTTTCAGCATTTTGTCTACTGCCGCCGAGTCGGAGCTGCTGACAACCTTAATCGTGTACTTGGTTCCCACTCCGCCTGCGTTCATGGTCGGCCAGCCCTTTTCGCCCACACCGACATAGAGCACATCGCCGGACTTAACAGAGATGCTCTCCGTTCTCTTGTATCTTGCGCTGTCCTGATTGTAACGATTCAGGAAAATCCGCGCCTGATAGTTCTTGTTCGCCGCGCTCGGTGTAACACTCACATTGGCCTTGTCGCCGCTGATGATGAGCGTATAGTCGGTTTGACTGCCGCTGAACGCCGGAGAAAGGGTTCCGCCGCTGACTTCCAGTTTTTTCAGGCTGGTGTCTTCGTTATACCATGTGCCGCCGATGTCCACGCCCAAATTCGTCGTGTACATAATGTGGATTTCATCGCCGTTTTCCAAAGCTCCGTTTTTCGCGGTGAACGCCGCAAAGCCTTCATTATTAAACCAGTCGTTTAAGGTTCCCATCCAGCCGGAGCCGTTGCCGCCGTCAAATTCAGAAAGGATGTTCTCATTTGCATCCAGTGTGCCGTTTTTGTTAGTATCATTAAAGATTCCGGCAATATAGGTAATGCCGTAGCCGTCGCCTCCGGTTCCTTCCCAGCCGTAGCCGTTCAGTCGCAATGCCTTTAAGACACAGCTCATCATGGTGTCCTTTTCTCCAAGGTCATACCAGTCATCAATGAATGTGCCGTAAAGACCTGCTTTCTTTGTGTCAAATTCTGTTTTGTTTCCATTTTTGGAGCTGGACTCTGTCACCGGGCACACGCTGTTTTCGATAATGACATGCACCTTGCCGACTGTCTTACCAGAGTTAAAATCAATCGTGCCCGGCTCGGTTCCCGGTGTTGTCGTACTTTTCACAGGTACTGCTGCCATCGCTGCCAGGGCCGCTTTTCTTGCTTCCGCTGCGGCCTCAGTTGTTGCAGCACTTCCAATGTCTGTTTTCCCTTTGTTATAAGCTGCCGTCAGAGTCGTCCAGTTATCATCGGTATAGTTTCCGGACTTATATGCCTTGTATGCTGCTTCCAAAGCTTCCAGCGCTGCGTCCTTTGCCGCTGCAATCTGCTCCGGCGTATCAGTAATACCTGCAAGCAGCTCATACTCTGTCTTACTGATCATCTTAAGGTCAAAGGTGATCGTACTGTTCTCCGCAATATCCTTTGGAATCTGATATTTTACGAGATAGTAGTCGCTATATGCTGCTTTCTCTAGATCCCTCGTAATTAAAGTTTGTGCTTCTGCCAGATTGGTTGTCTTCCACCCGTCAATAGTCCATGCAAGCCAGTACTGTTCATCTGTTGTGTTCAAATATTTTCGAATAAACACATAATTACCTGCTTTTGAAGACGACGGTAAATTGGTATAACATTTTGCCCATACCGGTTCTGGAATACTTCCGTCTGGGTTTGGCTGGATAGTCCATGCAATATTCGGCCATCCATAGTATGGATTCCCATTATCGCCTTTGATTGGGAATCCATTGTCATTATACGCCTTTTCAAGATGTACAATTGCCCGAATTGGTAATGTTTCCGTATTGAGTGCTGCAATTTTATCAAGCTTTTTAATTTCATTCGGAGTTAAAAGTGTTTTTTGATATTCATTTAACGCCTCATATGCATTTTGCACGCTTTTGATAAAATCTTTATCACCATCATTCAGTTCGGACAGCTCTTCCGGTATATAGGACAGATTGGTTCGCAGCGCATCTATGATAGCGATATGATCCAGCTTCTGCGCAGCGCAGTTTTCAAGCACTGCGTAATCTGCTTCAAAATGCTCTATAAGCGCTTTGAAAGTTTCTGCCTTTTGCTGATTCTCTTTTAATGTGACATATGCTGTTTTAAATGTTTCAGCATAATAACCCGCCGCAAAATCGTAGTCATGAAAACTCTCATAGTATGCTTTTGCTTTCGCAATATTTTCGCTGCGATATTGCTTGAGCAGAGCGTCTTCATCTTCTGCGGGTTCCACATAAATCTGTGCATAATCTCCAGCATACAGAGAATAATATTCCCCCGCTGTCACATCATGATAAATTGTCGTGATGCCTTTTTTGTCTGGCGTAACATTGTACATGGCCACGGTATAATAGCCAGGTTCCGTGAAGATATACTGCAGTTTTCCATCTGCGTCGCTTTTTGTTTCTGTTTTATTTACCGGCTCAGATAACGCGCTTGTTTGATGTGGTTCACTAATAAAAAGGGAAATTTGATCTGGTTTCAGTGCTTTTCCCTGATTTGTGCTGTTTACTCCAGTAACTGCAGCTGAAAAGACAGCCTTATCGCCAACCTTAACGGTTTGTGGTGCCGTCATATGGATCTGTGCAATGCTATCCCCATAATGTGTCTCATCGTAGGTTACCCCTTCTTGGTATGCTGAGGAGTCATAGCCTGTGGAGCTTTCCTGATCAGCGACGGGTTGACAAATGCGTACCACGCGCACATTGTCACCGTCATGCAACTGAATATTCGCATAATTATTGAGGACTCTTTCTCTGCAGAGGCCATAGTTTTCCCCATTGATAAAAATCAGGAAGAATGGTTCTGTATCGCTGTTGTTTTCAATCTTTCCGGCGATCGTTTCATCATCATGTTTATCAAAAGTGATGCCTGCCTTTTCTAATGTCTCGGTTGTCAGCATCGTACTGTCTTTTTCAAAAAGAACATTTTCGTTCACATACAGGTTTGTACCGCCCTCTAAGAATTCCGGGTACAATGCAGAGAAATTATTGACATAGGTGAGAGAAACTGTAACATCATCCGCACTCACCAGTTGTCTTCGTGATTCTCTAAGTTCTCTAATTTGTGCCGGATGAAAGATATACTTTTTTTCGTTTTCATCAAATACGCTATAACCTGCAAACCGTTTTAATACCGCGTAGTCTTCAGTCGTGCCGCCAACAATGCGATAATCGGCAGTTTCTTGCAACGCTGTATATGCATCAATATATCGTTTCCACGATTCTGCAGTATAATCGGTTTCCGTCAGTTTCTTTGGATCATACTGCGTAAGCAGCATCTCCATTTCTGTTTTATCTTCTTGATATTGCGTATAGGTGTAGTCATATGCAGACTGTCTGACAAGTTTCGAGGCATCCGCTGCAGTAACCAATGTCTTAATTTTTGCCTGCAGATCACTATCTGTACTGTGATTCTTTGACGTCGCGTTTCCATCTTGATCAAACAATTCTTCAAGCAGTGCGGTCGCCTCGCTGATTGCTTGGGCATACGGCGTCCATGTTGCGAGGGTACAGTTATCCTCACTAAGATTCTCTTTAAAATATTCGGTACTCGTAGCTTTATCTTCTAGTTTGCTGCTAGTTCCTGTTCCACCCCATATCCATTCCGTATGAGTTGTTTCATACAGCAAGGTTGTATTGACTTCGGCAGTTGGAATTATGTTATCAGCAGCAGCGTCAAGCAATGCAGCTGCAGCATCGACTTCTTTCTGGTATACGTTTTCACTTAACGTCCTGACGCCATCTGTTAACGGATATATTTCGTCAACACGCTCCATTGCCGCCTGATAAAGCTGCCAAAAGCTCGTGATTTCATAGCCAGGCGTAGTAACTCCGCCAAAACCCGTACTCGGTTTTACCGTCTTTATCTTGTCGACAGTAGCTTTATCCTTTTTAATAGTCTCATCATTGAGTAACTTGCTGACAAGTTCTTTTACGGTTGTTTTTCCATTATAGCGATCATCTGCATGATAGTAATCGTCTTTGCTTACAGTTCCTTTTGCGATTGCCGCATCTAACTCTTCTTTCTCTATCGGTTTCAGGTCTGCAAATTTTACAAGCGCATATGCTACAATATTTTCTTCCTTACTTAAAGTAAATAATAGGCACTTGGCATCTTGCGGAATTTCAATGCCACAGTCTGTATCCAGAACGATATTATTTCGTGCACTCTGGAACTTGTCTAATGCAGTATTGTAGTAGGCTCCGTTCTTTTCAACGTCTTTATTAAGGCATGCATTTGCCGTCAAAATCTCACTTCCTGCATAACATGCATCATAATTTGAAGCTTCAACTACTTCCCACCTATGATCGGGATCCATATTGCTGCATTGTAATGTTGTATTACAAATGCGAAAGCTTGTATATTCCTCACCCAATCCTATGTAATATAGATTTTTCGCATTAAAAGTGCCGATTTTCTGTCCGTCACCTGCCGGCGGTGTTCCATAATAAAACAGGTTTTGGGCGTCGAGACTTTCTTTTGTAAAACCTATTACCTCTTGCACTGTATATCTGTTACTGCTGCTTGCCGACCAAGCCTCATCCACGCCCCAGTTTCCGATTCCCATGCCGGTAAATACCATGACAAAGGCGAGCATGAGGGTCAAGATCTGTTTCGTGAGATTTTTGTTTGTTTTTCTCATTCTTTTTCGTATGTCCTTTCTTTGTATTTCGCTTCGGGATAGCTTGGCACGACTGCTTTGCGCTCCCTTGCGATAATCTATGTAAACACTCTCTTGTTGTGTAGTGGTCTTATTCTCTGCCCCCGCGGGCGATGTCAGCCTTCGGCACCGCCCGGTAAGGATGAAAAGTGTTATTTGCATAAAAAAACGATGATTGTCATAACCATCG
>FR881944.1 GCA_000435615.1 Firmicutes bacterium CAG:238
AATCCAGCTCGTCCATATCCAAGTTAATCTCGATATGTTGCTTCGCATTAAGTTTGGACAATAAACATATAGTCTCCACATGCCCGGTCCACGGGAACATGTCGCACGGGGTGGCTTCCTTAAATTCGTAGCCGTGCTCACCGAGCCACTTGATGTCGCGTGCCAGGGTCGCAGGGTCGCATGAAACATACACGATTCGCTCCGGAGCAGCCTTTACAACTGCCTCCAGCAGCGGCTGCTCGCAGCCGGCGCGCGGCGGATCGAGAATGATGACATCCGCATGTGTCACGCGAAGAGATTCGTCCTTCAGTTCCGACTTCGGGTCAACCATCTTTGGAAGTTCTTCTTCCGCCTTGCCGCAGACATATCGTGCATTTACGATACCGTTAATCGTAGCGTTGCGGTTCGCGTCGAGGACTGCACCTTTGACGGATTCAATGCCGATGACGCGGCCCGGCGACTTGTCCGCTACAGCCTGTCCTGAGGCAGTAGTGCCGCTCAAAGCTGCCGCTGCGTTAAGCTCAGCAGTCCTTCGGTTCATTTCCGCCGCTGCGAACAGCCCGATGGTTCCGACACCGCAGTACAAGTCCAGAACCGTTTCATCGCCTTTCAGCGATGCGTATTCCAAAGCCTTCTCATACAGGCGCACCATCTGTTCGCGGTTCACTTGATAGAAAGACAGCGGCGAAATCTCGAAGGAAAGGCCTCCGACTTCTTCCGTGATGGTCGGCTTTCCCGCAATCGTTATGCACTCCTCGCCCAAAATCTGCCCCTCAAGATTCTTCGACTTATTTATATTTACAATAACGCTTTCCAAATTAAATTCCACGCCCGCAAGCGGTCCGTCCTCATAAACAGGCACATTGTAAATTGCCTCGTCGAGCATTTCAATCAGCTTCGGTGCGTTCGGAATAGCTTTGCCGTTGATGACGAGGATTACCATAACCTCGCCGGTTCCCGCAGCGGTGCGGACAATCATGTGGCGCATGAGGCCTTTTTCCCAGCGTGGATCGTATGAGGTAATATGATCTTCCTCCATAAATTTGCGGAGCGCGGCCGCAGCCGCCATGGCAGGCTCTGACTGAAGCAGGCAGTCTTCGCAGTCCACAACATCGTGACTCTTCGGACGATAAAAGCCCACTCTCGGCTCGTGCACCGGTTTTACGATTCCGCCTTTCTGCGTAATCAGGCCGCCTGTGCTGACCGGCATGCTCGCCTTATTCCGATAACGGAACGGCACTTCATTCACATCTTCGCTGCCCATGCCGATAATCGGCATAATGACAGGGTCGGTCAGACCGCCCAGACGCACGAGTTTCTCACGCACCTGCTTTTCTTTCAGCGCAAGCTGCGCCTCATAGCTGAGCTGAGAATAAACGCATCCGCCGCACAATCCGCTGTGCGGGCAAAAGCTCTCCTGTCTATCCGGCGAAAGCATAAGCATCTCCGAAACACGCCCGAATGCGTAGTTTTTCTTTACTTTCGTAAGTTCGACCTTTGCGCGGTCACCCACAACCGTGTCCTGCACGAAAACCGCAAAACCACGCTCGTCGTCATAGATTTTGCCGATTCCGCGTCCCTCCGCGCTCATATCTTCAATTGTCAGTTCTACAATCTGTCCTTTTTCCATCGTTTCTGTCTTTCCTTCCTAAAAAACCTTTATCAAAAGCAGCCTTCCGTCCGCCACGCTCACCACCGCACGCTCTCCTGCCAAAACTTCGTTGCTGACGCCGTATTGATAGTAGCAGGAAATGACTGCGTCCTTAAGCGGATATTTTGCGCCTTCAATCGTCACGCCTTCCGCCTTCCCGCTGATATTCAAAACCGAAAAATACGAAAAGCTTCCATCTATATATGCCGGTGTCTGCCCTACAAGACTCATCTCCGAATAATCGTCGACAATCATGCCGCGCCTGCCTGCTTTATCAAGCATGAGCAGAATCGAAACATTTCCGAGCGTATGGTCAAGTCTCTGCCCGATAGCTCCCAATAAAAGAAATTCCGAAAAGCTGCGCCGCATTCCCTCCTTAACCGCAAAAACCGTATCGGTATCGTCTTTTTCGCACGGCAGCACAATCGTCTCAATGCCTTGCTTGAGTGCCTCTTCCTTCGAGTAGGAATCAAAATCCCCAATGATTAAGTCAGGCTTCATTCCAAGTGCCTCAGTGTGCTTAAGTCCCGCATCGCAAAATATATAGAAATCATCCTTCCGCAAGTAATTTTTCGCCCTTGCGTAGTCTTTGATGTCGGCCGCTCCGACGATCACACATTTTCCCATTTTGTCACCTCTCTGCAAAAATTGTAACATAAAGCGGATGAAAAACCAAGCCTGTGTTCTGTTTTAAGCGTTTTTGATTTTTTCTCATTTTTTGCTTGACAAATACAGGGTATAACAGGGTATAATAGGGTATACAAACTTGAAGGAGGTGTGTCATCGTGATGGATCGATTTTCAAATTATGCGGATTATAAAGATTTGCTTCTTCGTATTTCAGAAATTGAAGAAGCGCTTGCTCTGCTTCCGGCGGGCTCGATCGGAAAGAAAACCGTCAACGGAAAAATATACTATTATCATCGTTTTTATGAAAACGGGAAGCGAAAAGAAAAATATATTCCACAAGACAGGCTTGTCGATATGAAGACCGCTGTCGAAAAACGCAAGGCTTTAGAAGAAGAACTGAAAGAATTAAATGCCCGAAAAGCGCGTTTTTCTGCAGGCACTCCTTCCTCTTCAGTGCCTGCACAGGCGGCAGCATGGTCGTATAACGGTATTCCGCTGACTTTTGAGTCAACGCGTGTGTCCGAAGAGGTCTTTCGCTATCATTCCAATGTCATAAAAGGAGATGCCCTGCGATTTTTCGCAAATCAGTCTTCCGGTTTCGGAAGGCGGGAATGTTTCCATCTTCTGCAGGATTATATTGCAGGTGCCTTTCCGGATAAGGTTCTGATTCTTTACGGACTGCGCCGCACAGGGAAAACGACGATGATGCGTCAGGCGATTTCGGAAATGCCGAATGAGTGCCTCGCGAAGACGGCATTTATTCAGGTCGTGCCCGACGTCACACTGGCAGATATCAATACCGATTTAAAAATTCTTGCATCGCAGGGGTTTCAATATATTTTCATAGATGAGGCAACTTTGCTTGCGGATTTCATTGAAGGAGCTGCACTTTTTTCAGATATTTTTGCATCCTGCGGCATGAAAATTATCCTATCGGGAACGGATTCGCTCGCTTTCCTTTTCTCGGAGGATTCCCAGCTGTATGACCGGTGCGTTATGCTGCATACTACATTTATCCCTTATCGCGAATTCGAGCGTCTGCTTGGAATTCACGGAATTGATGAATATATTCGCTATGGCGGGACGCTGAGTTTGGGTGGCAGTCACTATAACGAGCATTCAACCTTTTCCACAGCGAAAAGCACCGATGAATATGTGGACAGTGCAATCGCCAAGAACATACAGCATTCGCTGAAATGCTATCAGGACGGCGATCATTTTCGAAATCTGCGCGTCCTTTATGAACAGGGAGAACTCACCGGTGCCGTCAATCGCGTCGTCGAAGACATCAATCACCGTTTCGCGCTGGATGTTCTTACACGTGACTTCCGTTCGGGAATTCTTTCACTTTCAGCACGGAATCTGCGCCGCGACCGTATACATGCAAACGATGTACTCGACCGCATTGACCTTGCGGCTGTTACCGGACGTCTGCGCCGGAAACTCGAAATTTTAAACGCTTCGGAGCGAAAAATTATCCTTACCGATGAGCACTGCGCCGAAATCAAGGAATATCTTGATTTGCTGGATTTGACCTTTGACTTCGACATCGTATCGCTCCCAAATCTATCGCAGAAGGAAACGAAAACCGTTATCTCACAGCCCGGCCTTCGTTACTCGCAGGTTGAAGCGGTTATTTCCTCTCTTCTCGAAGAGGAAGAGTTTTCCGACCTCTCGCTTGCAGAGCGAAACTATGTACTTGCGCGGATTGAAAGTGAGGTATGCGGCAGACTTATGGAAGATTTGATTATGCTCGAAACGAAGATGGCATATCCGCGTAAGAGAGTCTTTAAACTGCAGTTTGCGGTCGGTGAATTCGACATGGTTGCCTTCGACCCGAAGACGGCTTCATGCGAAATTTACGAAATCAAACACAGCAGCGAACGGACGCCTGAGCAGTACCGGCACCTGATTGATGAAGACAAGTGTGAACGGACGGAATTCCGCTACGGTTCCATCACCGGTAAATATGTAATCTACCGCGGCGAGTCGCATCATGACGCAGGCAGCGGCATTCGTTACCTAAATGTTGAGAAATATCTGAAAGGACTTCACGGGGCGGCAGACGGCAGGTACTAAAGCGTGTTTGAAGCGGGAGAATTATCTCTCCGCTCCACGCTCTTTTTCAAACAAATACTTGAGGTAGCCGTAACCCTCCGCTTCCATCTTTTCGTACGGTACAAAACGCAGCGCGGCGCTGTTGATGCAATACCGCACGCCGTTTGGAGATTCAGAATCTCCGCTAAACACATGCCCCAGATGAGAATTCCCCGCCCTGCTTCTCACTTCGGTTCTGTGCATGCCATGACTGTTATCTTCCAGTTTTGTTATCGCCGGTTCCTCAATTGGTTTGGAGAAGGCCGGCCAGCCGCAGCTGCTCTCGAATTTGTCGGCAGAGGAAAACAGCGGCTCG
>FR881945.1 GCA_000435615.1 Firmicutes bacterium CAG:238
CTGTGAGCAGGGCGGCATCCGTCCTGTTTTAGTACTGCAAAATGACATCGGCAATCTCTATAGTCCGACGACCATCGTCGCAGCTGTTACCGCAAAGCAGACGAAAAAAGCTTTGCCGGTACATATGCCGATATCCGCCTATATGCTGCGCACCGATTCCACGTTGCTTCTGGAGCAAATCCGCACCATCGATAAGTGCAGGCTCAAAGGCTATCTTGGCAGCATAAGTCAAAAGGAAATGCGTGACATCGACCGCGCGCTGAAACTCAGCATCGGACTGATACCACCGGCAGCTGCGCGGAAGAAAAACAGCAGGAAGTACATATAACGGAATTTATATGAAGGAAATCGGCAAATCAAACAGCCCACTCCTAATATTTATTATACATTTTGAGGGGAGAAATCTCCTCAAGCCAGGCTCTCCGGTGTTTGCTGCATCGGGGAGATTGGAAATAGCAGGACGGGAATACAGAAAACGCTGCCGGATGGCTTGCAACAATAGGAAACTTTTGTTATAATTTATTATTAACCGGTCGTATATTTCCATGGGAAAAGTACGATGATAGAAGCAGAATAGCGGAGAACTCTGAAAAGATCTGAGATTTTATATAAGGAGAGGGAAAGCCATGAGACTGACATTAGAAAATATAGCGAAAGTGAGAAAGGCCGATGTGGAAATCAACGGGATTACGGTAATCGCCGGAGAAAACAACACCGGAAAGAGTACTGTCGGCAAAGCCTTGTACAGCGTTTTTAACAGTCTCTATCATGTAGAAAATCAGATCAGAGAGGAAAGAGTGAGGACGATATCAAACCATATCGAGAGACTGACCATACAGATTAATCGGAGATTCATTGATTTAGAAGGCTCCGCACCACAGAATGTAGCAGAACAAATTGTTGCTGACTATTACGAACAAAAAGGGCAGGAAGCGTGCATAAAGGAAGCACTCTCTCAATTTTTATGGAAAAACGATAAACCGGAAGAAAGCATTATTGAGGGAAAAGAAGTCAAAGATTTTATTCGTAAGGTAAAAGAAATTCTTGAGGTATCGGATGATGTAATCTTGAAAACCGTTTTAAAAAATAAGCTGAACTCAGAATTTAATCGACAAATCAATAATGTTTATAATGATGAAGCCGGAAACATTTCTTTGGATATTCGAAAAAAACAAATAAGAATTGTGGTTTCAGAGGATTCTGTAAAGAAAATTCAGACACCAATTAGTCTGCAAACGGAAGCTGTATATTTGGACGACCCGTTTATATTAGATGAAGCAGGACTGTTTGTTGGATTTATGGGGTTTTCCTCATATCTAAAAAGCAGCATGGGGATAAGCCATAGAAGCGATGCTCGAGAGAAGCTTTTTGACAGTCAAAAAGAAAATACGGCGATTGATGAAATATTGACCAATCGGAAGCTGGAGAAAATCTATGAAAAAATAGATTCTGTTTGTGATGGAGAGATGATTCCGATGAAACAAAGCGGCTTAGGCTATCAAAAGAAAGGAACAGACAAGGTTTTAGATGTTAAGAATATCTCGACAGGACTGAAAACTTTTGTCATTTTGAAAACCTTACTGATGAATGGTACTCTTGAAGAAAATGGTACGATTATCTTAGATGAACCGGAAATCCACTTGCACCCACAGTGGCAGCTTCTATTTGCGGAGTTGATCGTGCTCATTCAGAAAGAGTTCAATATGCATATTCTTTTGAATACGCACAGCCCATATTTCCTGCAGGCGATTGAAGTTTATGCCGCAAAATATGAAATTGCAGATAAATGCAAATACTATCTTGCACAGTTAGAAGGGGATATGGCAGTCATCATTGATGTAAGCGATTCTACCGAAACCATCTATAAACTACTCGCAAAACCGTTTCAGGATTTAGAAAATGTGAGGTACGAAAATGATTAATATAGAGGAATATCCGATTCTAAACCATGTCGTAACATTAAAGTGTGCGTCCAAAGATGAAAATGGAGGCCGCGTCGAATATATGACAGAATCACAAGTCGGTGTTATCAATTTTGATAAAATAAAAGAAGCCTATGCAAAAGAAAAGGGATTGAAAAACCACCCAAAATCAAATGACGCTTTATATATTCAGCAAGGCGGCATCGATACTTTTATTGAGTTCAAGAACGGATATATGGAAAAAAGAAAAGGACCGGAGCTGAAAGAGAAAATTTATGACAGCCTGCTGATTCTGACTGATATTATTGGTGAAAGTATAAGCTACACGAGAGAACATTTGAACTACATCCTTGTGTATAATGAAGTGAAAAATTCGGACAATGAAAATATAAACCCGAAAACAAAGATGCAGGACTCACCGGCAAGAGAGGAAATCAGTAAAAGCATTTTCAAACTGGCTAAAGATAGAAAAATTGGCTTTGGCTTGGACAAGTTCAAAGGCTACTGTTTCAAAGAAGTGGCTACATACACCCAAGCGGAATTTGAGCAGGAGTTTGTTGCAAAGATAAGCAGCTAAAAAACGGACAAGCTCGTTTTCGCTTGAAAAGAAATTTTTTACAGGACTTGGTTCTATGAAGGAATCAGGTCTTTTTTATTATATGAAGAATTTGCATGGGCGAATCAGCAGACACCCCCGAGATGAACCCCGAGAACGACCCCGAGATGAACCCCGAAAACGACCTCGAGCTTTTCAGCCGAAAATCGCAGCTGCATCTGACAGGGAGGGTGAACGATTGGAAGCTAAAAATAGCAGGGTGAATGAAAAGGTGAACGATCAACGGCTTAGCCATACAAATAAATAAGGAAACAAGCGAATCCTTTGACAAAGTGCAGGGGATTTTTTGATTGGAGAATTGGAGAAAGTGTCATGAAAAACGAAAAGAAGAAGAAAGAAACAGAGCAGGCCATGCGCCTTGCCGCGCACCTTTACTGCGTGAACCTTTTGAGTATGCTTTTGGAAATCAGCGTGATCACCGAAGAAGAATTTGTGCGGATCAAAGCCGCAAACGCTGTATTTTACAAGGCTTCAGATGAGAATTGTATAAAAATATAATCATTGCAAATAACGCTGGATGTATTTGAACTTCTATGGTAGTGTTGTTGTTGCCGCAAAAGAGTTTTGCGGACATCACAGAAAGGAAGTGCAAAATGAACGTTACAGAGATCAAACCAATCGAGGCAGCGAGCGCGCAAAAGATCCGGCTTGCCATATACTGCAGAGTCTCTTCAGATTCAGAGGACCAGCTGCACTCATTTGCTAATCAAATTCGTTACTACAGCACCTATGTGCAGGGTCACCCAGAGTATACGCTGGTCGACATTTACGCAGACGAGGGCATCACGGGAACATCCCTTGAAAAACGGGATGAAATGAACCGCATGCTTAATGACTGTAAAGGCGGCCGCATCGACCGCATCCTCACCAAAAGCGTCAGCCGGTTTGCGCGAAACACCGAGGAACTTCTTTTAAGTGTGCGTATGCTGAAAGAAATCGGCGTGAGCGTGTATTTTGAGGAACAGGGCATCGACACGGCAAAGCTAAGTGCCGAAATGATTTTAACCATGCCCGGCGTGGTCGCGCAGCAGGAGTCGATCTCCATCTCGGAAAATATGCGCTGGAGCTACCGCAAGCGGATGGAACGCGGAGAGTTTAACTGCTGCAAAGCCGCATACGGCTTTCGGATGATCGACGGCCTGCTTGAAATCTTCGAGCCGGAGGAAAAAGTGGTGCGGTGGATGTTCCGCCTCGCGCTGCGCGGGATCGGCAGGCAAAGCATTGCGAATCTCTTGACCGCAAAGAACATCTCAACACCAAGCGGTGGCAGGATATGGTCGTATACAAGCGTAGACCAAATTCTCCGAAATCCGCGCTACATGGGCGATGCTATCCTGCAGGAAAGATACACGACGCAGAGCCTACCGTTCAAGCGGAAGAAAAACAACGGTGAAATGCCAAAGTACTATGTGGAAAACGCAAATCCTGCGATTATTACCGGAGAGATTTTCGAGGCGGTGCAGATCCTGCTGGAGCAAAGACGCGGAAGCAGCTATGCGCAGAGAAATCGTTATCCTTTCTCCGGCATCCTATACTGTCCGGACTGCGGCAAGACCTTTCGCAGACAGACCACAAACGGCAAAGCCTACTGGA
>FR881946.1 GCA_000435615.1 Firmicutes bacterium CAG:238
GAACGAACAACGCCCGGGCCCGAAACACCGACATTGAGGACAACATCCGGTTCGCCCACACCGTGAAAAGCACCTGCCATGAACGGGTTGTCTTCCGGCGCATTGCAAAATACCACAAGCTTTGCAGCACCGATGCACTGCCGATCGCTTGTCAAAGCCGCAGCTTCTTTAATTACGCCGCCCATCATGCGAACGGCATCCATATTGATTCCGGCCTTCGTCGAGCCGATGTTTACCGACGAGCAGACAAAATCCGTCTCTGCAAGCGCACGCGGAATGGATTCAATGAGTTCACAATCGCCCGCACTGAAACCCTTTTGGACGAGCGCACTGTAGCCGCCGATAAAGTTTACGCCGACCGCCTTGGCAGCACGGTCAAGTGTTTTTGCGTATTTTACCGGATCGCCGCCGCTTACCGCAACGAGCATCGCGATTGGAGTAACGCTGATTCGCTTGTTTACGATGGGAATACCGTATTTTTTCGCGATTAACTCACCTGTAGCCACAAGATCTTTGGCATGTGAGTAAATTTTATTGTATATTTTTTCGCAGGAACGGTCGATGTCGCTGTCCGCACAGTCGAGAAGTGAGATTCCCATCGTGATTGTTCGGATGTCGAGATTTTCCTCCTGAATCATGGTTATGGTTTCCATGATGTCATTAAAATTTAACATATAAAAAGCCTCCGTATTCTAAATTCTGTGCATGGAATTGAAAATATCCTCATGCATAACGTGTACTACCATGTCGGGAACGGATTCTTTCAGGCTCTTTTGAAGTGCCTCGATTTCGCAGGTCATTTTGCTGATGTCGATGACCATTACCATGCAGAAATATCCGTCGAGGATGGACTGAGTAACTTCAAGCACATTGGCGCTCTTGTCCGCGCACGCCGCAGCAACGCGGGCGAGAATGCCGACCATATCTTTACCTATAACTGTTACAACTGCTTTCATTTTATATCTCCTTTTTATTTTTCGGCACGGATTCCGCGAAGGAAAGCCGCACCTTGTATTCATTGTTCTTGAGCGTCGGGTCAACAGCGTACCGGAATCGCAGCTGAGGGTATTTTGCCTCGAAATACACACGATTGCAGGCTTTGTGACCGAACATGTTATTATAGCATTTTTCGTTCGAAAAGAAAAGGACTTCCGACATGCCGGATGCGGGAGGGGACAAACTCCCCAAGGAGGTGTCGACTCCCGATGTGCCCGGAGCTCCAAGCGCGGCTGCAAGTGCGGTCTCCAGGCGCTCGCGGGCAATGCGGCCTTCCACAAGCTGACGGAACGCCGGGTGAAAGGCGGCCTCATTTGACATAATATCGCTGGATTTCAGACCCACGCGAATGATGTTGATACCGGCATCGTCGAGAATTTCGTATATCGCCTTTGAACGAAGCACGGCCTCCTCCTCTGAAAGCGGGGTGTAGAGACCTGCGAGCATCCGGTCATGCAGCACCGTGTCACGAAGCACAACCGTAGGATAGATGCGCGCAATGGCAGGTGCGATGCGGACTGTCTGGCGGGCGGAAAAAATACATTTTTCCATCGTGTCGCCCGGAAGACCCACCATCAGCTGGATGCCGAGTGTGAAGCCGTAATACTGAATCATTCGCGCGCTTTCATAGACGACCGCGGCATTGTGACCGCGACCGGAAAGGGTTAAGACCTCCTCGTCAAACGACTGCACGCCGAGCTCAATGACATCCGCACCGTAAGCCTTCAGATTATCCAAAATTTCTTCATTGATATAGTCGGGACGCGTGGATAGATGAATTTTATCGATCCTGCCCGCGTCCTTGTATTCCTTCGCAAGCGAAAGAAAGGCGCACTGCTCTTCAAGCGGAATGCCTGTAAAGGAACCGCCGAAAAAAGCAAGCTCAGTCGTTTCGAGATTCATTTTTTCCAATGTGCTGAGGTGCTCTTCAATCGTGCGCCTTGCGCCGCTGACCGTAACATCACCGTTCCTTGCGGTAATACGCTTTTGATTGCAGAAAACGCAGTCATTCGGGCAGCCGCGATGCGAAATGAACACCGGAATAATCGCGTGCTTTTTCATAGTGGTGAATCCTTGCTTGTAAAAATTACATCTATTATACACGAAAACCCCAAAAGGGGCAAGCGCAGAAGAGAAAGTGCCTTTTTTGCTTTTTCCGGTATTTCCTGTGGCATTAAGTGAGCATTTATGTTAAAATAATGTAAAAAGGCAAACTCAGAAAGGTGGAACCTGCTTATGCACGGAATCGGAAACGACTGGGACGGTATGCTTGCCGCGGAATTTGAAAAGGAATACTACGGGAAGCTGCTGGCTTTTTTGGCGGAGGAATATGAAACGCACCGCATCTATCCGCCGCAGCCGGATGTTTTCAATGCGCTCCGCTATTCTTCCTATGCGGACACGAAAGTGGTGATTTTCGGGCAGGATCCGTATCACCAGGAAGGTCAGGCGCACGGACTTTGCTTTTCGGTCAACCGCGGAGTGAAAATCCCACCGTCACTTCTCAATATCTATAAAGAACTCAAAGAGGATATAGGGATGGAGATTCCGAGTCACGGATGCCTTTCTTCTTGGGCGTTGCAGGGAGTGCTGCTTCTCAATACGGTGCTGACAGTGAGGGACAGCATGCCGAATTCCCACAAGGGCAGGGGATGGGAGACCTTTACCGACGTAATTATACGCAGACTCAACGAAAGAGAAAAACCCATCGTCTTCATACTTTGGGGTGCCAATGCAAAAACAAAGGAAAAGCTGATTACCGCAAAGCACCACTTGATTCTGACCGGAACGCATCCGAGTCCGCTGTCGGCACATACGGGTTTTTTCGGCGGCGCATACTTCAGCCGCGCAAACCGCTTCCTTGAGCTGGAAAATCAGGAGCCTATTAACTGGGCCTCTGTTTCAGATAATTAAACTACATTACATATTGACTGGGAGGAAAAAACATGGTTGGTATTATTATCGGCGTAATCGTTGCAATTCTCGTGATTTATGTTATCGCAGGATACAACGGTTTCATTAAACTCAAAAACAAATGCGAAGAAGGCTTCGCAACGATGGACGTATATCTCAAGAAAAGATATGACCTCATCCCGAACCTTGTTGAAACGGTAAAGGGTTACGCGACTCACGAGAAAGATACGCTCGAAAAAGTCATCGCAGCAAGAAACATGGCACAGGGCGCTGCAACCATCGAAGACAAGATTGCAGGCGAAAATATGCTGCAGGGCACTTTGAAAACTCTCTTTGCGGTTGCGGAAGGCTATCCTGACCTCAAAGCGAACACGAACTTCCTTGACCTTCAGAACCAGCTCAAACAGCTTGAAGACGACATTGCAAACTCGAGAAAATATTACAATGCGGTTGTTAAGCAGTTCAATACGAAGTGCGAAATGTTCCCGTCGAACATCATCGCGTCTATATTCCATTTCGAAAGAAAGCCTATGTTTGAAGTGGAAAGCGCAGAGGAGAGACAGAATGTTCAGGTTAAATTCTAATTTTTTGAATAGACTTGCGAAGAAAATACCGGTACTGGTATTTTCTTTGGCTTTGGTGATAATGAGCACCGCGTCCGCTTTCGCATACACGACGGAGGCATTCGATGTTGATGTTGTGGTTGCGGAAAACAACAGCTACGAGGTGAGCGAAACGGTCAAAGTCAATTTTGATAAGCAGCAGCACGGAATTTATGTATACATACCGGAGTCCGGCATAGAAGGAATCGACCTTCCGGACTTCAAAATTCCGAATCAGCGCGACCCCGAAATCGATAACGTATGGGTGAAAGACTGGAACTATGAGGTTTACAGCGAAAACGGAAACAAAGTCTTCCAAATCGGAGATGCGGATGAGACCGTTACCGGACGCCAGACTTTTGAATTCGGATACCGCATGACAATAATCGACGACCGAGACACGACGAAGGACTTCATGTACCTGGACCTGCTTCCGACAGGCTGGGAAACGGCAATCAAGAGCACCACGATTCATGTGACGATGCCAAAGGTCGTGGACTCTTCCAAGATTCAGGTTTATGCCGATACCTACGGCTCAAATGACATGGTTTCGAATGTCAGCTGGGACTGCGACGAGACCGGACAGAACATTACCATTACAGGAAAAAACCTTGCAAAAGGGCAGGGCATCACGATTTTTGCGGAACTTCCGGAAGGCTACTGGCAGGATCAGCTCAATTACGACAGCGTCCTTACCCTGATTCCGATTATCTGCATCGTGCTTGCGGCTGTGCTCCTTGCACTGTGGATGATCTTCGGCAGAGATAAAGGGATCGTTCCGACGGTTGAATTTTATCCGCCGGCAGGACTTACCCCTGCGGAAGTCGGTCTGATTGCGGATGGAAAGCTCGACAAGGGCGACCTGGTATCGCTGATTATCTATTTTGCAGATAAGGGTTATCTCACTATCGAGCAGACCGGCAAGAAAAAATTTGCTTTCCGCAAGGCAAACGATATTGACAGCTCCGAGAAAAAATTCGCAAAGATTTTGTATGACGGAATCTTCGAAAACCGTGATTACGTGGAGATGGACGATCTCGGCGAAAGTTTCGGCGAAGCTTACATGGCATCCTACGCGGCACTTTCGACAATGTACCGCAAGTCAAAGAACCGTCAGACGACGCTTTCTTCGACCGTATGCCGCATCATTGCACTGGTGATTTCCGTGGCAATGCCGGCGGTTATCGGTACTTTTGCGGGACTTTATAACGGGGATTTTTATTCGTTGATTGTGGGCGGTGCATTCGGAACTCCGGTGATACTCGTAATGCTTGCCATGATTCTTTCAACGAAGGACAAAGAGTATGTCTTCAGCAAAGCAAAGAAAATAAGACGCTTTATCATCTTCGGGGTAATCAACCTCGCGATGGTGCTCGTCTGCGCGTTTATGATTTATCTTGATACAACAAGCATTGCCTGCGCTGCGATTTTTGCGGTATGCATGGCAGCGTGCGAACTTTCGGCGTGCATGATGGGTAAGCGGACAGACTACAGCGTTGAGCTCATGGGCAAAATCCTCGGTCTCAGAAACTTCATCGAAACGGCCGAGGCTGACAGAATCAACGCGCTCGTCGAACAGGATCCAAGCTATTATTACAACATTCTTCCGTATGCGTACGTGCTCGGCGTTACCGACAAGTGGGCAAAGAATTTTGAGAAAATCAATATTCAGCCGCCTTCATGGTACTACGGCAATACCGCAGACGGAATGTTCATGGATGCATGGTTCTACTCGTCCATGATGCGAAACTGCAGCACTGCAGTTGCCAAGAACATCCAAATCAGCACCGACTCGATTG
>FR881947.1 GCA_000435615.1 Firmicutes bacterium CAG:238
CTTCCGGTGCCGCTTCCCGCCATCGGATTTCTGCCCGCCATCGGCGCTCTGCCGGCGCCGCCTCTGACCTCATCGTAATCGAGCATCGTGTCTACATCGCCATCCACGGAGGAATCATTGAGTTTGAAACGAATCTCATCGAAGTACGGATGATTGACATGAATGTTCATATAAAAATCGTAGGAATATGCGTAACGCTTCGGGTTGAAGCTCTGCACTTCGTTGTTCGCGTCGCGGTAACGGATTTCCGTTTTGCTCTCTTCCACATTCAGGTCACAGCCCGTTACATCCGAAAACGAAAGTACATCCGGATTGGCTTCGGCGATATTGCGCGCCGAGGTTACCATGAATTTCCCCGCGTCTTCATCCAGCAGCACCTTGATGTTCCTGCCCAGCGTTCTGGTCGTTTGAAACGCGCTGACTGCCTCTTTGTTCGCCTCCCGATACGCAAGCTGCTCCTTGATCTCCTCAACGGTGCTCTGTTTTCTCTCCGTAAACCATGGAGAAAGCTTCGCCGCGCAATCCTTGCAGAGGTTTCCGTCCTCTAATTTGCGATTTCCCAAAAGCCCTATTTTTTCTCCGCAGATACTGCAAAATTTCTTATCAAATAATCCCATTTTTTTCTGTCCTTTCTTTACACTCAGTGCCGTGCATATCGCTACGGTCTCTTATTGCCGCAGTTGCTGCAGAAGTTTCCGCTGTTGACGGTTCCGCAGCTGCAGGTCCAATCCTGCTGTGG
>FR881948.1 GCA_000435615.1 Firmicutes bacterium CAG:238
TATATAAATTTATAATATATATATTATAAGATGGTGCACCGAAAGCACCGGGAGGAAAGGGGCAGAAATGGAATTATTACAGCTCAGATATTTTGTTGCAGCAGCAAGAGAAGAAAATGTGACAAGGGCAGCACAGAAGCTGCATATCGCCCAGCCGGCACTCAGTCAGTCGATTGCGAGGCTGGAAGAGGAGATGGGAGTCCGGCTTTTTGACAGAATCGGAAAGCGAATCCGGCTCAACGCAGCCGGCAGGGAGCTTCTGCGGACGGTGGAGCCGATACTTGCAAGCCTTGCGGCGATGCCGGAGAAACTGCAGGCAATTGCGGACGAGGAGGCGGAGATCATTTCGCTGAATGTGCTGGCAGCCTCCCACTTGATTACGGATCTGATAATATCTTATCGAACGACACATCCGAAGACAAATTTTAAGATGAGCCGGAATGTCGATTCGCTGGATTGGGATTTCAGAATATCGTCATATCCCGGCGGCGGAGAGGCGAAACTGTCAGGCAGGCAGGGGGGCAGAAATAAGGCGGAGCCGCAAGTAGGAAATGATGAGACGAAACTCCTTGAGGAAGAAATTTTTCTTGCGGTTTCGATCAAATTAAAGTATGCAGACCGAACGGAGATTGAACTGGAAGAAGTGAGCGATGAGCCGTTTTTGACTTTTCCGCAGAATATGCCTTATCACGAACTATGCAATCGCATTTGGACAGAGACGGGGATCAGTCCGAGAGTAGGGCTTGAAAGCGACAATCCGCAGTCCCTCAAGGAACTTCTTTCGGCGGGCATGGGGGTCGCATTCTGGCCGCAGTTTTCATGGGGCAGCCCCGAGACAGAGCATGTGAAACTGCTGCATATAGCAAGACCGAAGGTAAGCAGGGCAGTAACCGTAACGAAGAATGTGAAGCGCAGATTCACCGGGTCAATGGAAGAGTTTTATCAATATATGCTTGAATATTTCAATGCCATCGCAGCCTCGGAAAAAAGAATTTGACAATATGATATTAAAACGACACATAATATTGCTGTAAAAGAAACTTTTCGCTCCATAAACGGACAGATCGAGTACCTTCTCACAGAGTGCGCAAGACAGCGGAAGAAGAATGGAAAGTATGTAAGCGAAGAAATCGACAAACCTTTGGAAATTGATATTTAACATATTGACAAATCATAATTTTTTTGTAAAATATGAGTTAGGGAAGAAATTCCGAAAAATAAAAATATTGGAAATATGATATTTCTAAAAGGAGGACGTTATGATTACTCAGAAAGACTTTTTAAAATTCGCTTTTGAAGAAGCAATTAACGAGGTAAACCCAAACTCTGTTGATAAAGATGTTGCAAAAGCAACAATTGCAACAGGAATGAAAGCTTATGCTGACAGAGAAGGCTGCAAGTTCACTGACGAAGAGATTGCAGAAACAATTGAAGCAGGACTGAAAGAACTTGATAAAGCAAACGAAGATTATGAGCACTAATCGATAACGTGATACATGATTTTCTATAGTTGAAATGCAATAGCTTTGCCTCGGCAAAGCTATTCTTATTATAATGCAGGGGGATGGCGGATGAAAATTCTGATTGTCGAGGATGACAGAACTTTGAACGACGGCATAGCACTTTCTTTGGGGAGAGAAAATGTCAGGCAGGCATAGCGGCAGACAAGATGGAAATATCCGATGGAGATTTTTACTTCACATTGCCGGCTTCCGAGTTTGTCAAGCAGACAGGCGAAAATTCGGCGATGAGCGCCGCATTCAATCTGCAGAAGGATAAGGAACAGAATGCCGAGGAGTGGGCAGAAGCTTACTGCAATACGGCTCACAAGGAACGAGCTCGCGGTGCTGCAGAATACTGATGAAGAGGAGCATTGTCGAGAGAATCCGAACAGAATAAAGAATCAGAGAGAAGAAAATGAAAGAAATAAAACTCATTCCCGATGCGCCGTTTTACAACAGAGTGGATGTGCATGTGATGGATTTTCCTCACGGCAGAGACGGCGAAGAAAGGCAGAGATGCAAAATTACGGTTGAATTCGCAAAGACGGATGTTGACGACCTCAGAAAAAGAGGGATGGGACTTACCGAGGCGATGGAATATTATCGCGGCTGGATTTATGACATTGTAAAGGTGCATATTTCACAGGATTGGGAATGCATAAGCGGCATGGAAGAAACGCTTGCCATAGTAGAGGAGCGTGTGAAAACCTTTTTTTAACAGGACTGAAATTTGAACAAACGGGCAAAACTGTCCATATATGATTTTAGAATTTGGTGGTATGATATCTTAATAAAGGTTAGATTTGACTGAATTTGAGAAAGGGGAAACATATATGGCAAAAAGTTTAGCATACATTGCAGAAAGAAAAGCGTTTGAAATGACGCTCAATTCAATCATCAAAAAGAGCCGGAATCAGGATCTTGCATCTGTTATGCTTCCGCTTGTTGACAAGGTGGAGAAAATCATGGGAGATGACTGGGAAGCATCGTCCTTTGAAATGCTGCGAAATCTTGCAAATGACCCTGACAGCAAATGGACGCATTATACAGAAAGAATCTTAAGAGAGGTTGACCCACACATTCTGAAAACATTTCTGCTCAATGCAGGTTACGAGGCCGGATTCAGAGGGTACAAAACTTCATGTGAAATGAAGAAAAAACACGGCTGCAACATTCCGTGGATTATCCTTATGGATCCTACGACCGCATGCAATCTGCATTGCACCGGATGCTGGGCAGCCGAATACGGCAACCGACTGAATCTTTCCTTCGAGGAAATGGACAAAGTCATAACCGAAGGCAAGGAACTCGGTATTTATGCCTATCTTTTTACGGGAGGCGAACCGCTCATCCGAAAAGATGACATCATCCGCCTCTGCGAGAAACATAAGGATGTTGCGTTCCATGCATTCACAAACGGAACGCTTATCGACGAAAAATTCTGTGAAGATCTGCTCCGCGTGGGGAATTTCTTTGTATCGGTCAGCATCGAAGGTTTCGAAGAAAGCAATGACGGCAGACGAGGAGAAGGACACTATCACAAGGCATTGGCGGCGATGGACCTTATGCGTAAGCATCGCATTCCGTTCGGCGTATCCATTTGCTACACAAGCCGCAACTACCTCACGGTAACCAGCGACGAATTTCTCGACATGCTGATTGACAAAGGCTGCGTTTTCGCATGGTTCTTCCACTACATGCCGGTCGGAAACAACGCAAGCACAGACCTTCTGCTCAGCCCGGAACAGAGAAAATACATGTATCACAAAATTCGTGAAATAAGGGGAATCGAGGGCGGCAAAGAACTGTTTGCAATCGACTTCCAAAACGACGGAGAATTCGTGCACGGCTGCGTGGCAGGCGGCGAAAGGTACTGTCACATCAACGCAAACGGTGATGTCGAGCCATGTGTTTTCATACACTATTCAGGTGCAAACATCAAGGAAAAATCGCTCCTCGAATGTCTCAAGCAGCCGCTGTTCATGGCATACAAGGAGGGACAGCCGTTTAATGATAATTTCCTGAAACCGTGTCCGATGCTTGAGAATCCGGAGATTCTGCAGCAGCTTGTAAACAAGACCGGTGCGAAGTCAACCGACCTCGAGGCACCGGAAAGCTGCGAGCACCTCTGCGGTAAGTGCACAGAGTATGCAAAGGCATGGGCACCGGTCGCAGATGAACTCTGGGCGGCGGGACACACACCGGCAGCGGACAAACCGCGCAAGGTGTAAATGCCAGGCCGGCAATCCCGCTTCGAACCAATGCTTGGCAGGCAATCCTGCTTCGAACAACAAAAAAACATTTAAAAACTATTGAAATAATGAAAAGAATGTAGTACAATGTGAGAGGTGTATGGCTCTATGGTCAAGCGGTTAAGACTCCGCCCTCTCACGGCGGCTACCCGGGTTCGAATCCCGGTAGAGTCACCACAGTATCAATACCCCCTTTGACAGCATAAACTGTTAAGGGGGTATTTTTTTATGCTTGGAATGAAAGTGAGAATTTATGCGTAGAATTGCGGTTGTGCTGATCGGCATCGGCCTTGTCATCCTCGGCGGACTGTGGATTTTTAAGGATATATACGGTGAAAACATAGCAGGTGCGGCGGAGGACATCGCTGTAAACATGGTTGCCATCAAAATAAATGAAAGTTTAAAGACAGGATTTTACAACAAAAAACTCGACGGTGCGCTTTTGCAGATTGAACGCGACAAAGACGGCAATATTAAGTACATAGAACCCGACACGAGGCTCATAAATAAGCTTGTGCTGGAGTTTGCAACGGGGGTCAGGGAAAATTACGACTCGGAGGAAATCCAGGTCTCTGAAATGAATCTGGGCGTCATGACCGGCAGCAAGTTTCTTTCTCAGCTCCCACTGCGGGTCAAGGTGAAGGTGCAGCCGCTGAGCCTGACCAAAATCACAAGCAGCACCGGATTCGAGACGCAGGGTATCAACCAGACCCGCTACTATGTGCACTGCAATGTCAGGAGCCAGGTGCGGATTTTGGCACCCTTTACGAACAAAACCGCCGAAATCAGCAGGGACTACCAGCTCGCCGAGGCCATCATAGTGGGCCAGGTGCCGAGCAGCTATGTCTTCGTGCCCAAGGAAAGCATCCTCGACGCCGCCGAGTTCTAGCCGCCCGGCCCGGCCCGGCACGATTGCCCTTGCGGGCCTCAGGCCGAGGATGTGGTCCCCGGGCATCCTCGCAACCGGCCTAGGTGGCCGGGTGGCCGGCGTGTTCTTGCGTCCGGGGGCGTCTGCCGTGGGCCCGATGCATAAAATGCCTGATTCTTCTATTTTTTTTGGCATTATACCGACAAAAATAGAAGAATCTTTTCGGTTTGCGTATCGAAAAGGCGCTCTCCAAAAATTGTGCAAAATCGTCCTCAAGACGCAAACCGTCTAAACGTTGAAATTTCAACATATGATTTTCCCGGGTGAAATTCCACATTTTTTCCCATAAGGAAACTTTTCGCTTTTCGCAGGCCGGAAGGCACGAAAAGAGCATTCCGCGTCTATCTTTTTCGCTCATATTGCCAAAAAGATAGACTTTTTGGGCGTTTTATGCACGCATCGAAATCCGGGGAGGGCTCGGCGCCCGCTCCGCCCAGACCCCCGTGCGGTCCGGCCGGCCCGGCACACCGGTTCCGTCGCCCTGGCGGCCGCAAGGCACGGCCCGATGACTCTCGGCTCCGCCCGGTGCTCCGCGGTCCCGCACTCTTGCGTCGGCGGGCGGCATATGGTATACTCTAGACTATGCTTAGATTTAACGAAAACAATGAAGTGATAAGAGAAGACGAATATAAGGCGATTTTAGTCGGACTTCAGAGAAACGAAGACATTTCCTATTCCATGGAGGAATTGAAAGGACTCGCGGAGGCTGCGAATGTGGAAGTTCTCGGGCAGATGATTCAGAACCTCGAACGACCGAATACTGCAACCTTAATCGGAAAAGGAAAAGTCGAAGAACTGGCTGAAATGGCAAAAAACATGGAGGCGGATACCGTCATTTTCAACGATGAACTGACGGGGATGCAGCTCCGAAACCTGGAGGATGCGGTCGGAGTGCGCGTAATTGACCGAACGATTCTGATACTGGATATTTTTGCAAGTCGTGCAACATCAAAGGAAGGCAAGCTGCAGGTCGAACTGGCGCAGCTTGCGTACAGGATGCCAAGACTTACGGGATTTGGAAAGTCGCTTTCCAGGCTCGGC
>FR881949.1 GCA_000435615.1 Firmicutes bacterium CAG:238
GTGGTGAAAAGCAGTGCGGCGGCAAGCAGGGTCATGCATACAGTCACAAACTGGATAGAGCGAAAGCTCGGTCTGAAGGTAAACACTTCCAAGACAAAAGTAACAAAACCAAGTCACCTAAAATACTTAGGCTTTGGTTTTGTGAAAATGGGAGACAAATGGCAGGCAAGACCGCACGCAGATTCCCTTGCAAAGTTCAAAAGAACACTGAAAAGGCTGACAAGCCGTTCTTGGGGAATCAGTATGGACGAAAGAATCCAAAGGCTGAACTGGGTAATCCGAGGATGGATAAACTATTTTCGAATTGGGAAAATGAAAACAAACATGCAGAAGATAGATAAGCACCTAAGGACAAGAATGCGGATTGTTATCTGGAAACAGTGGAAAACAAGTGCGAAGAGATATTGGGGACTGCGAAAACTCGGTGCACCTGAATGGATGGCAAAGCAAAGCGTGGGCTTTGCAAACCATTACCAAGCAGCAGCCAAAACCACAGGACTTCATAAAATCTCAAAAGAAATCCTCGCAAAGCGAGGACTCGTTAGTTGTCGTATTATTATTTGAATTGAACCG
>FR881950.1 GCA_000435615.1 Firmicutes bacterium CAG:238
TCGTGCCCCCTGCAACCAGAATATGCAGGTCGCCCTCGCTGCGGTTTTTCTGAATTGCCGCACGATAATCTGCGCCCCTAAGGCCAGAGTTTCCTCCGTAAAAATACAGATATGCCGATGCTTTATTGTTAATCTCAATTGCCGGGCATTTGCTTCCCGCATCCATGGCAATGGAAATACCATCAATGAAAACATGCGGCTCGATATTTTTTAAAGTAGGTTTCTGAATCTTAATTTTATGATTGACCGTTTTCTTCTCAGAACTGTAAATTCGATAGGTTTTACTGTCATTTATGACGATGTCTCCGGTCACTTTGCTGATGTCGATTTCCTTGTCAAACTTGGCAGGAACGTCCAGATATTCCTTTTCCGCACCCTTGCCTTCCTCCGCATACGCCGTCATTCCTTCAATTCCGGCAAGCGGCATCATCGTGAATGCCACGCACAATGTCAGCAAAATCGCCAAAACCCGCCTGTGTAGTCTCATTCCCATTCCCTAATTCTCCTTTTTTCCATGTCCAAAGCAAGTGCTCTTCTCATGCATTTTTATGCAGCGCAATGTAAGGCACACCGCCGCAAAAAACGAAACAACCGCAACGAAAACGTAGCCGCCGGCGCTTTCCGACAGCAGCGTCGCACCGTTCATGCCCTGTACCAAAGCTTCCTTGCCTGTACCGCCCGAAAGTTCCGCAATCGCACCCACGAGCAGGCACGAAAAAATCACGCACAATGCGGACAGGCATCGGATTGCCCGTTTTTCTTTCTTTTCAATCATATGAGCCGCGCGCAGTTTCGCCTCGCTGACTCGTTTTTTTGTCTCGTACATGCTGAATTCCTCCCTCTTATCTATATAGGGACGAAAAAAGGAAAAACTACGCAGACTTAAAGATGTTTTTTTTGAGGAACAAAACCAACAAAAGAGTGGTTACCGGTATGAAATACGCGATAACCTGCAGCGTCCCGCCGACGCTGACAAGAAGATTGTAAATGGCATGATAGACGATTGCAACGAACAGAATGCCCGGAAGGCAGACCGACCGGAGCATGCGGTTTTCCCACACGAGAAGAAGCCCTTCGGAGTAGGCACCTCCGCAGACCACATGCATCGCACCCGCGCCGAAACCGCGAATAAGCAGAAATCCAATCTGCTCCGCACCGTTTCCCGTCAGATAGCAGATATTTTCGAATGTCGCAAAGCTTACCGCCGTTATAATCGCCGCAAGTCTGAACTTTTCAATCTTAGGCTCGAAAATCACCATGAAAAACAGCAGCGGAAGGAGCTTCATAACCTCTTCAATCACAGGCGCAATCTGCGTGGTCGCATTCATGTTGTCAACCCCATAGAAGGCGCAGAAGAACGTGTTCAGATACGCCGAAAGCATGCACATCGTCATGCCTGCGAAACAGAAACAAAACACCGCCCTGTATTTTTTGTCGGTGCAGAGCATCGCGATAAAAAGCGGCGCCGTTATGCAGACGTAAATATTTTCTATATTTGTCATTTCCCCACCGCCTTTCTCGTCGCCGGAAGCATCGCAAAGATTGCCCCGGAGAGCAAAAAGTCAAACCAGAAATAAGGGTTTGAAAGCGTGTCGCTCACCCAGAAACACGAACTTGTCCACAGCGCATATTCGAGCACAACGAAGCAGAGCACCGTGATGTGAAAAAATCGCATGCCGCGTGTGCTGCTGCCGCCTTCTGCTTTTTTCTTCCGTCTGCAGAACACCAGCCCGCGAATTGCGAGCCATGCGGCCGCAGCCGTTGCTAAGCACATGAGAATATTAAAAAATACATCACCGTGTGTGATGTACAGGATAAACTGAGGCACGCAGAAAACCGGGCAGAGCCAACAAAGTTTCGTGCGAAAATTTTTTTCCTCGTCGGAAGGCAGAGTCAGTTCGATTGTAAGCAGAAAGACATAGCTTGCAATCCACCCGAGTTCCGACACATAAAAAACCTGCGGCGTAGTACCGAGAAGCAGCACGTGCAGCGTCCAGTACAGTGTCCCCAGGCTGTAGGTTCCGAAAAAGCAGGCAAGCAAAAAATACGGCTGTCTGCGCATCTTTGCATACAAAACCGATGCCATCACGCAGCCGATAGCTGAAACAACGAACTGTAGGAGATAATCCCAGAATTCAATCATACTTGCCACGAAGTTACGCCCTCCCTTTCCAGATGCCCGCGCAGGGATTTTCGCCCGCGGTAAACAAGGTCTGCAATCTGTTTCTCGCTCTTTCGCATGACCGCCGCCGCTTCTGCATGCTTCATGCCCTCGAAATACACAAGATACAAAGCCTCGCGGTAGTCCGGGCTGAGTCTGCCCATGCACAGGTGAATAATTTCTCTTCGTTCTTCCGTCTGCACGACCGCCTCCACCAGAATATCGCTTTCCGGCTCACTCTGCAGTTCTTCAAAACTGAACGCATGATTCCGCCGCCGTTTCTGCGCACAGCGAATCGCAAGATTTCTTGCCGCTTTGTATAGGTAGGCCTTGACGCCGCCCTCGCAGATTCGCGGTCTTTTTGCAATTAAATACGCAAAGAGATCTATCATAAGATCCTCCGCTTCGTGGACATCATGAATATAGCCGTCTATGTAGAGGGTGAGGCTGTTGCCGAAACGTTCAACCAAAACCTCAAGTGCGTCCTCATCCCCTTCAAGAAAGCTTCCATACACTTCATAATCACTTTTCTCCGTAAAAATACTCTTTCCCATACGGGTATTATACACCAACCATGGTGCCCATGAAAACAGGAATTTGTGTATTTTCGTCAATTATCGCATAAATATACGGTCTGTCGAGGCGTACCGTGTATTCGTTAAGCGGAACCGGCATGGAGGTTGCTTTTACAAACACGCCCGTCACTGCCGCGGCTTTTGTGCCTTCGCGGTCCACTTCGATAAAGGTTTTGTGTATAATATCGCTGACAAACAGGTTCTCGCCGTTTGCCGTGCCCATTTTGCTGAGGTCTGCGTCCGCAGAGCTGAAAACATCTTTGATTCCCATTTTCTTAAGGATGCTCACCATCGCATCCGTGGAATATTCACTCTTAAAGGACGGCATCACCGCATGCACAGCCGCCTCTTCACCGGAGTTCAGGAACGCGGCAAAGCTGTCCCCATCCATCTGCGCAAGATACTCTTTCACGCTGATGCCTTCGTTCGGCAGAATTGCCACAAACCGATAGCCTGATTGGTACGGCTTGGTAAACCCCGTTGCCAGCTTGTCACGTAAAAACGTATCCTCGGTCGAATACATCATGTTCATTTTCTTCTTTTTGCCGTTTTCGAGCGTGAAGTTTTCCTTCTTTACCTGGAATTTCTCGTACGGCTCCGCCCATTTATCCTGAAAAGCCACTGCATTCGCAAGAACCGTCATATCGCTTGGGTTCAAGCGGTCTACAAGCTTCTTAATCATGCCGTCGGTCTGTTTGTCAACCCATTTATTGATTTGATTGACAGTTGCATCGTCGAAGTTTCCGCCCTTTATTTTCGCATCAAACGACTTTTTTAGGAGTTTCTTGTAAGCGGCGTCCGGTTTGAATCCCGCTGCTTCGTTGTACCAAAAAGCGTTTGCGATATTAATCTTGGTTTTGCGGTTATCGCTCTTGCTCTCCTGCGCCGCCGACCACTCCTTGACCCACACATTCATGTCGTCTGTCTTCATGCCGAAGGTCTTTTCCATCTGAGTCTTCGTATCGCCCGCGGCTCCGTTTTCGACCATTCCCATCGCCATAATTACGGAAATCGGCGAAACCATCGAGTTCTTCTTGCTGCTTGCAGCCTGTTTAAAAATTTCTACCGAAACGTTCTGCATTTGCTCGCCCCCATAAAGGTATGAATCATATGCACCGCTGTGTGTGATGCTCTTGCTCGGCACAGCTCCCCAATCGTCGTCACAGAGTTCGTGTGTCGCCGGAGTCTCGGCAGTGAGATCTCCCGCTTCGTTTCCGGCCTTCCCGCCGGTTTCCTTCACATCGCCGGATGCATTCACATTATTGTTTTCCGCGGCATTCATGTCATTCTCTGAAACATCGCCGGCATTGGCATCATAAGGTGCGTCAACCATCGGCAGTGCAACGAATTCGCCCGAAGGCTCAAAGGTTCCGGCAATAATTTTGTCGAGTACACCGCTTGAGCCGACTGCAATCATCACGCATGCCGCCGCTGCTGCGATTCCCCCTGCAATCTTAAAACGCTTCCTGCGGGAAGCAGGCGCAGATTTTGCTCCTATGCCGGCGGCGGCCGCTGCGGTTTCTTCCGCTTTCCGCTTCTCAGCCTTTGCAAAAACGCTCTTTATGAACTCCTCTCTCGTCTTCAATTAAAACTCCTCCTTTTCGCCGAGTATGTCTCGGAGTGCTTTCTTGCCCCGATACACCAGATTCTCAATCTGTTTCCGGCTTCTCCCCATGATTTTTCCGGCATCGTCGTACGACATTTCCTCCAGATAGACAAGGTGAATCGCAATTCGGTACTCGTCTTTGATCTGTTCCAGTGCCTCGCTGAGCCTTCGTTTTCGGTCTTCTGCCGCCACCGCCTGCTCAAGTGTCCGCAAATCGGCGATTTCCCCTACCTCATCAAGCGGCACCGGCTTCATCCTCTTGTGCTTCCTAAGCCAATCGACCGCTTTGTTGCGCGCAATCGCAAACAAAAAAGTCTTAAGTGAGCTTTTTCCCTCGAAGCGCTCCGGATGAACGATGAGCTCGACAAACGCATCCTCTGCCAAGTCCTCTGCCGTATCCAAATCATTTACATATCTGTGGATAAAGAAAATCAAATTTTCCCTGTAAAGATCCACGATTTCTCCAAAAGCCTCCTGGTCCCCGTCAATAAAACGGCGGTAGCTTGCTGCCCCGTTATCCATTCGTGCCTCCTATCCATTTTCATATATTTAGTCGCAGGTTTTGCTGCAAACCCTCACTGATACTTTCATTTATCATTCAACTTCTTACCGAATATTTTACTTGTGCCGCCGCATGCTGTCAACCGTACAAAAAAACCTTTCACCGTCTTCACTCAGCACATGCCCATGCCCCGGCGCCCGTGCATAAAATGCTCGATTTTTCTATCTTTTAGGGCATCG
>FR881951.1:0-1590 GCA_000435615.1 Firmicutes bacterium CAG:238
TCCGTCGGAAATTCCTTTGATGTAAATCCCAGTATATTGCTTGCATTTTATTCCATAACATGTTATCATTAATTTACAGAAATTTCTATCTAACACGAATGGATCCATTCTCCCCACTACATGTGAAGGAGGAATGAATGAAAAATAAAAAGCTAACAAACAGCGAAGAAATCGCAAAACTCTATACCGATACTTATCGCACGCGAATGCCGCTCTATAACGACTATGTCTTTCATCGTATCTACGGAAGCGATACGGAGGAATCAAAAGCGGCACTTGTCGGTCTGCTTAACATTATTTTAGAGCGAAAGGATGACCCGATTCGCCGCCTCGAAATCAAAAATCCGATTGATATTGGCGATTGGATTCTTGACAAAGATACGACGATGGACATCAAAGCAGAGACCGATTCCGGTGAACTTCTGACAATCGAAATGCAGGTTTCTCACCTCACCGACTATCGATGCCGAATCCTGTTCTACGGCGGCAGACTTGTCAATTCCTCATTGAAATCCGGCGAGCCTTATGGTAATATGAAAAAGAGCATCGTAGTTTCCATCATAGAAAGCAAGCTCTTTCCGATGGACATCGGCTGTCATAGCATTTTCTCCGTCAGGGAGCAAAACACAGGACATCGCTTGTGTGACCGCCTTGAGTTTCATTTTCTGGAGCTTGGAAAAGTCGACCCAAACAAGCCAATTGAAGAGATGAGCCAAATCGAACGGCTTGCGGTGTATTTAAGATATGCCGATGATGAAAACTACAAAGACTCGAAAGCCACTTGAGGAAATGACGCAGATTGAAAAACTTGCGGTCTATTTAAGATATGCCGATGATGAAAACTACAAAGACTCCATACAGGAAATATGCGGAAGTGAGGAGGGAATCATCATGGCTGAAAACTTGTATCGAACGGTAACGAAAGAAGAGCGAGAGGCTGCATGGGCGGAGTGCCGCATGATGTATCAGCACGATATAGCCTCTATGCGCGAAGATGCACGCAAGGCCGGTCTTGCAGAAGGTCGAACACAAGGTCTTGCAGAAGGCGAAGCCATTGGCGCCGCACAGAAACAGCGTGAAATTGCGAAAAATCTTAAAGATCTCGGTGTAGGCACTGCGGAAATTATCAAGGCAACCGGGCTTTCCGCCGAGGAAGTCGAAGAATTATAGACCTTACCTTAATCAAGTATGGGCTGCAGGTTATCCCCTCTCATGCCGGGGCTGTCGCATTAACAGAAAAATAACCGTTAGGGTGCAGCCCCTTTCGTACAGGATTGCGTTTCATAGATCTGAGCTATTTACGGATCCGGAAATAGTGTTTACACGAAGGGCAGCTTCTATAAAGGGGTGCTTCGTGTATCTAAGGGATTCTTAGAGGGGAAAAGATGCTGCTGTAAAATAATTACAAAATGATGCCATAGAAAAACATTGAAATTCCAACATCCCAAAATATTACATTTTTGAAAAGAGTAAAAGCATGCCATAAATCCGGAGAAAAACGGAATCGAAGGGGTGTTAAATAGGCGAAAATACACGAAAAGGGGGGCTATACGAGGCACTTGGTGGGAATTGCCTAATTTTTCCAGCAGC
>FR881951.1:1673-36287 GCA_000435615.1 Firmicutes bacterium CAG:238
GGGAAGTAAGCGTTAAGGCGACAGCCCCTTATTTTTTCTTTATTCATTAAAAGCAGCATTGCTTGCTGTATCGAAAATATCCGTTACTTCTTTCTTCGGTTCTGCCGTCAGCTTCGACACGATAACCACAGCCGCCATGGAGCAGATAAATCCCGGCACGATTTCATAGATTCCGGTTGATCCGGATAAGAACGCGAGCCAAAGTCCGTCGATAGCCGCACCCGTTACAACGCCTGCGATTGCACCGGCATAGTTGAATCTTCTCCAGAAAAGCGAAAGCAGAATCGTCGGTCCGAATGCCGATCCGAAGCATCCCCATGCGTTTTCGACAAGGTTCATAATTGCCTGTGCCCCGGAGCCCTTAGAAGAAGCGAGCAGAAATGCAATCACCGCTACAATTATAACCACGATTCTTCCTATCCACAATACCTCCCTGTCAGAAGCGTCTTTTCTGATAATCGGCTTGTAGATGTCCGATGTGAACGAACTTGACGCAACTAAAAGCTGTGAGTCGGCAGTCGAAATGCAGGCTGCCATAATTGCCGCCAGCAAAAGCCCTGACGCAAGCGGGAAGAAGAATTTTCTCGACATTACCATGAATACTGTTTTCTGCAGTCCCTGTGTCAAAAGCTCTTCACCGACAAAGATTCTTCCGAAGTAAGCAACAAGGCAAGCAGCACCGAGTGCCAGTACAACCCATACGATTGCAACAATTGCAGACTTCTTGATCATTGATGGTTTTTCGATTGACATGAAGCGAACTATGATGTGCGGCATTCCGAAGTATCCCAGACCCCAGCCGAGACCGCTTACAATTTCCTTCCAGCTTGCCGAAAAAATGCCCGAGCCGAAATCGCAGGTTACCAGTTCGCCTGAAGCATCTGTGTACTGATAAACCGTATGAATTGCAGTCGTGTCAATGTCCTGTGTAAGAACTACGACGATCGGAATCGCAAGCAGTGCAATCAACATAAGAATCCCCTGGAAAAAGTCCGTCCAGCAGACAGCTTTAAATCCGCCGAGGAAAGTATACCCGATGATGATTAGCGCACAAAGTATCATTCCCACGCTCTCCGAAACGCCCGGGAAAATCATTTTGAACACCGACGCACCTGCTACAAACGCGGAAGCAACATATACGGTGAAGCAAACCAAAAAGATTATCGCACAGATAACCTGCAGCGTGTTGGATTTCGTTGCGAAACGATTTGAAAGATACTGCGGCACCGTAATCGCATCTCCCGCTGCCTTAGAGAACTTCCTAAGTCTTGTCGCGCAGAAAATCCAGTTTGCGGCAGTTCCGAGCGCCAGACCGATTCCAATCCACATCTGACCGAATCCGAATGCCATGATGGAACCCGGAAGCCCCATCAAAAGCCATGCGGACATATCGGATGCCTGTGCGGACATCGCCGTAACCCAAGGCCCCATCGAGCGGCCGCCTAAGAAGTAGTCTTCCTGATTTCTGTTTCCTCCGTTGAAGAAGAAGATCAGTGCTACGAAAAACAATATTATGAAGTAACCTAAAAACGCTATTATTTCTGCGTTGAACATTGCTAAATCCTCCTTGTAGAATTATCTTAGATCCATGTTAAATTCCAACTATATCCCAAGTCCTGTGCTGATATTTCGCATGAAATCCTGCACGTTCGTAACAATACCTTTTGCTGAGAGACTTCCGCGGTCACCGAGCTTGTTAGCGGCGAACTCCGAAGTGTCTACCATGTAGAAATGTACCGGGCGAATCGTTCCATCCCCAAGTACTCTGTATGTCGGTGTCATATTTCCCGTTGCAATCGTGTGCAGTACGGTTGCCATGCCGATAACCGTTGTCGCTTTGCGTACATGGGAACGGATGGTGTCCTGTCCCTCGTAAGTATGCTCATATACTTCCGGAAGCGGACCGTCGTCACGAATCGAGCCGTTCAGCACGAACGGTACATTGTGTTTCACGCAGTTGTAAATGATACCGCTGTTAATGCCCTCCCCCTCGATAAACGCAGGGATGGAGCCGTAAGTGTTAATCGCGTTGATTGCATCCAGATGGTTGTAGTGGCCCATGAAATGAAGCTTCTGATTTACGATGTCGCATCCGAGTGCGGTTCCCAAGTATCCACCCTCAAGGTCATGCGTCGCAAGTGCGTTTCCCGCAAGAAGTGCCTGGCAGTAGCCCTGTGCAATCAGTTCGCCCATCACGCGGCGCGCTTCCACATCGAAGCTGCACGCAGGACCCAAAACCCAGACAACATAGCCGTTGTGTTCTTTTTCGTATTTCAGCAGTTCGATTAAGTCCTTGTAGTCTTGTGTAAAGGAAGTTTCTCTGCTTCTGGACTGACGAAAAGCAAAGGTATTCTTCGCGTCCTCTTCTTCGTCTGCTCTCTTCCAACAGTTGTCGTGCACATAGATGCCTTCGCTTGCATCTTCGGTTCTTCCGACTACGACCATGTCGCCTTCTTTGATATTTCGGAATTCAACAACCCTGATTTTTTCGCCGTCCCAAATCGGAACCGCGTCCATTCTGCTGTCCTCCGCCAAATGCCATTTACCATCTATTTTAAAATATTCCGGAAAAATGGAAGTTGCGTGAAACCCTTTCGGTGCCGCCTTCGCACACGGTGCCTTGATAAGCCTTGCGTTCGGTGCGTTCACGAACATTTCCTTTGAAAAATCCGGTTCTATATATTTCGCCAATTGAAAACTCATTTTTTCTACCTCTTTTCTTAACATGCAGCCATTGTAACACATTCCAAACAAGAATGAAACACAGAATAAATTCTGTACATTTTTCAAGATTTTTTATGATAACTACTTATATTTATCTTGAATTTTCAATGTTTATAAGCTATACTATATTCTATACAATAAAATGCATAAAAAATAAATTTTAAAATTTTTTAAAAATTTTTGGACTTTTACGCAGAAAGGAACCATTATGAAGAAAAAAAATGCACGCAACACGAAAGGCAAAATCGTCTCCGCCGCATGGCGGCTGTTCTATCAGCAAGGCTATGATGACACCACCGTGGAGGAAATAGTAGAAGCCTCCGGTACTTCCAGAGGCTCCTTTTATCACTATTTTGATGGGAAAGACGCGCTTCTGTCTTCGCTTTCCTATCTTTTTGATGAAAAATACGATGAACTTGCCGAAACGATGGACGCCTCGCTCACTCCGGTTGAAAAACTGATCTTTATGAATCAAGAATTGTTCCTGATGATCGACAACACGGTATCCGTTGACCTGCTGAGCCAGCTTTTCGCTACGCAGCTCATCACCAGCGGTGAAAAACACATGATGAGTCCGAGCCGTACTTATTATAAGCTTCTGCGCCAGGTTGTCAGCGAAGGCAAACAGCTTGGTTTTTTCAAAGAAGAGTTTTCCGTCAACGACATCACAAAAGCCTATGCCATGTTCGAACGCGGCCTGATGTACGATTGGTGCATTTCCGGCGGAAGCTACTCGCTCTGTCAGTATTCGCAAAGCGTCCTTCCGCTGTTTCTGGGAAGCTTCTGTGCATAGCAAAAGGAGCCGAAGCTCCTTTTTTGTTTTATTGCAATTTTTATTTTGCAATCACTTCTGCGCCGCCCATATACTTCTTGAGTACTTCAGGAATCTTAACGCTTCCGTCAGCCTGCTGATAGTTTTCGAGAACCGCTGCAGTTGTACGGCCGATTGCAAGGCCTGAACCGTTGAGCGTGTGCAGGAATTCCGGCTTGCCGCCTTCTCTTCTGAAGCGGATGTTTGCGCGTCTTGCCTGGTAGTCAAGGAAGTTGGAACAGGAAGAAATTTCAACATATCTTCCGTAGGATGGCATCCATACTTCGATGTCGTATGTGCAAGCGGAGGAGAATCCGAGGTCGCCTGTGGAAAGTCTTACAACTCTGTACGGAATATCCAAAAGTTTGAGAACTTCTTCCGCATCCGCGGTAAGTGCTTCAAGTTCATCCCAGGAATCTTCCGGCTTACAGAACTTAACAAGCTCTACCTTGTTGAACTGGTGCTGTCTGATTAAGCCTCTGGTGTCGCGGCCTGCTGAACCCGCTTCTGCCCGGAAGCAAGGAGTATATGCCGTATAGTGAATCGGAAGCTGTTCTTCCGGAATGATTTCCTGTGCAAGCAGGTTGGTTACGGGAACTTCTGCCGTCGGAATCAGGAAGAAGTCCTTCTGCGGTACATAGAACATATCCTCTTCAAACTTCGGAAGCTGACCGGTTCCTGTCATTGCGGCACGGTTAACCATGAACGGCGGAAGAATTTCCGTGTAGTCCTGGTCGAGAGTGTGAAGGTCGAGCATGAAGCACATAATTGCTCTTTCAAGTCTCGCTCCGAGACCTTTATATACAGTGAATCTTGTGCCGGAAATCTTTGCGGCTCTTTCCCAGTCAAGGATGTCAAGGTCTGTACCGATATCCCAGTGTGCCTTCGGCTCGAAATCAAACTGTGTAGGCTCTTTGAATTTTCTCATTTCGACATTCGCGCTGTCATCTTCGCCAACCTGTACGAAATCAGCCGGGATGTTCGGAATGTTGAGCAAAGTATCTTTGATGTCCGCGTCGAGCTGAGATACTTCTGCGTCAAGAACTTTAATTTTTTCGGAAAGTTCCTTCATTTCCGCCATGATTGCGGTTGTATCTTCGCCTGCCTTTTTCATCTTCGGAATTTCCTTGGAAACCGTGTTCTGTTTGTTCTTCATTGCCTCAACTTCAGCTAAAACAGCACGTCTCTTTTCATCAAGTGCAGGAATCTTCTCAATGCCGAAGCTTCCCTTCGTTCTTCTTTCTACGCCGGCTTTCATGCTTTCGTAGTCTTCTCTGATTCTCTTAATGTCTAACATTTCTTATCTCCTTAAAATATGTTGATTAAAATAAGTTGCGTTTGTATGTCAAATATAATTTTCTGAGCTGCTCAATCTTTTGAGACATTTCAATCTGCAAGTCCGATGCTAAATCGTAGTCATCCTTGTCAAGCGCCTCGCTCGCACGAGTGAGAAGTGACTTCTCATGCAAAGAGTCTTTTGCGATATAATGTCTCATGCGGTCAATCTTCGCCCAGTTTTCCAAATCGTAATCCGTAGCATCATCACCGTGAATTCTTCTGCACTCTCTGACAAATGTCATGTGATTCGGAATAATGCGGTTATGAAGTTCCGTCTTCCACTGACTGAGGATGGACTGCTCATACGACTCAAGCGAAATCGGCGTAATGACACCATCGCCCATAATCGTATGCGCTTTCTCCGGATATGCAGAAAGACCTTTGAGATTTTCCCATACAGTCTGCGGTGCTTTTCCGAAAAGTTTCGTGCGCTCTTCCTCTGAAAAATCCTCAAATACGTCTTTTTCACTTCGGTATTCTCTGTCTTTTTCAAGATAAAAGTCAGCGTCGCCGCATTTCTTCGACAGGGAGAGTTCCAGTTCGTTTGCGGTTTTTTCAGCACCGAGCGCCGCCTTTATACCGTCAATCATTGCCATATAGGAAACAGCCAAAACAAGGTATGTGTTACTCTTTGGATTCGGTGCTCTGAGTTCAAATCTTGTAGCCATCGGATTCGCCGAGTTTCTGATTAGACCAATCAAAACCGTGCGGTTTCTGGAAGGGTCTTTCGGGTCATGACCGAGCGAGGTAACAATACATACCGGTGCTTCGTACCCCGGTTTCAGCCTGTTCAGCGAATCGTTGGTAGAGCTTACAAACGGATTCATCGCTTCGTAGTTCTTCAAAATTCCCATAAGCGCTCCGAAACCGATCGGGGTAAGGAATTCCTCGCCCATCTTGATAGGTGAGAACAGGTTTGTCATCTTCCCATTCTTAAGTTTCGCGCATACTCCTATGTGGGTATGTTCCCCGTTTCCGGCAACGCCCACGATTGGCTTTGCCATAAAGTTCGTATTAAGCCCGAACTGATTGAAAACATCTCTTACAACATATCTTACTAATTTTTCATTATCGCAGGCCTGCATCGCATCCGAGTATTTCCAGTCAATTTCCAGCTGTTCCATGATATGGTCATGTGTGCCGGCACTGGTTATCTTGGACTTAACTCCACCAACCTCCTTATGTCCCATCTCCATTTCGATTCCGTAACGATCGAGAATCTCAATGCTCTTTTCAAGGGCGGTTCGAACCGGTCCGTATGTCCTCTTCCAGTACTGTTCCTTCAGTTCCTGTGAGGTTGAAAGTTGTTCTCTGTCTGCCTTATCATCCGGTGTTTTTACCCAAAATTCAAGCTCTGTAGCACTGGTAATCCTGATTTCCTCAATGTCATCCACACTGTCCGCACCGTCGATGTATTCAAACACATACGGGTGCTCAGCGAGGAGCGACATGAGGTCTTCTTTGAATTTAGAAACAGCATCCCTGAGAATTACTCTGGAACCTACTTCTGTTTGGTCATTGTGGATTAGAAACGCAGGTATCCGCAAGGTTCCCACCGGAAGTCCGGTTTCTCTGTCTATATTGTCAAAATTGTAGTCAATATACCAGTTAACCGAAAAGTCCGGTATCATATCAACCTTTGCGTTGTTCAGCTCTGCAATTTTAGGCAAATTTACACTGGAACCGTCAGTCTGAACACCATGTGCCAACATAGCATCCATATCGTCCAAGAAAAGTCTGGCAGGAATTCTCTCATCCGTGTCGTTGCCAACCATGTCAAGTCCCGCATATGACACGAACTGGATCTCGGGATGCTCCTTTAATATCTTTGTAAGTTCTTCTTTGTTATGCATATCCTTTGGGATATTAAACAGCATTTTGTTTAAATCAAATTCCAGCATAATTTACCTCCTTTTCTTATATATTTTATTTTTATTACTGTCTTGTATTACTTCGTAAGTTCGTTTAAATATTCTTCCATCTTGTCAAGATATTCACCGTATTTCGCCCAATCGCCGTTCTTCTGTGCGTTCTGTGCCTTAGTGAAATATTCCTGAACAAGTTCTGCAAGCTGTCTTGCACTCATGTTCGCAGCAGAATCCTCTCCGCCCGACTGGGAAGGAGTCGTGGTTTCACTTCCGCTCACACCGTTTTGTGCCTTGGTGCCGAACAAGGAAATCAGACAGTCTGCAAGAGTTTCTTCGTATGCAATCTTATCATTGTATGCAACGATGATTCTCTTAACTTCCGGAATACTGGAGTTGGTTGCTTCCAGGTATACAGGTTCTACATAGAGGATGGAAGTGTTAATCGGAATGATAAACATGTTTCCTCTTCTGTATTTTGTTCCGGCAGATGACCAAAGCGAGAATTCCTTTGAAATCTCAGTGTTCTGGTCAATCTGCGCCTCAATCTGTTCCGGACCGTAAATCGTTCTGGATTTCGGGAATTGATACAGGACAAGCTGTCCGTAGTTTTCGCCGTCGTTGCGTGCAACCATGAGTGCCGTCATATTTTGCTTTGACTTCGGTGTGAAAGGAATCGAGTTGAAGAACTCAGCCTTCTGTTCGTCCGGAAGCTTTGCAATATAGTAGTTCGGCGTCATCTGCTTCTTTTCCATTCCGTAGATTTCGGACGCGATATCCCACATATCTTCTCTCTGATAGAATACGTTTACATCTTCCATGTGATATTTCGCATAAACACTTGCCTGAATTTCAAACAAATAGTTTGGATATCTGATATGTGATTTCAAACCTTCCGGCATTTCATCAAAGCTCTTGAAAAGTGTCGGATAAATCTTCTGGAATGTCGTCGCAATCGGATCTTTTTCGTCAACAACATAGAAGTTGGTATCGCCATTGTAGGCATCGACAACAACTTTTACGGAGTTTCTGATATAATTCGTGCTTCCCGTATTTCCGTCAATCGGTTCGGAGTACGGATAATAGGAACTCGTTGTGTAAGCATCCATCATCCAGTAAAGCTTTCCATCTACCGCAACCATATATGGATCTGCCTCATAGGAAAGGTGCGGCATAATCTTTCTGACTCTGTCGATTACATTTCTGTAAATGATAATCTTGGAATCGCTGTCGATGTTAGATGAAACGAGCAGCTTAAGGCTTCCTTCCTTGATGGAGAAAAGCACTCTGTTGAAGAAGTTAAGCTTGATACCGGCTTTGCCTTCGTACATGGTGTACTTGTTGCTCTGCCCATCCGGATAGTCAAATTCTTTTTCGTCTGTATTTACAACGATATATTCATTTGAAAGTTCGCCGAAATAAATTTCAGGACGAGTAATTTTGATTTCTTTTACCTCGGATTCCGGCGGGATGTTTCCGATAAGAACATCCGGCTGTCCGCTGCTTGTAACCTTATCTACGCGAGATAATGTAGCACCATACCCGTGCGTATACTTCAGATGTCTGTTCAGCCATGAAGTATCAATCTTGTTTTCATCGATTTCTCTGGCTGTAAGGAAGGTCTGCGTATATTTTCCGTTAATCATATATCTGTCTACGTCAACATCATGGAATGTATAGTATTGACGGATACTCTGCGTCTGATTGTAGAACTGCTGTGCAGGGTCGAAGTCGTTGATACGGATATTGTTTATCGTTTCGACATTCGCGTTAATGTCTGAAGCCGTCAGCTTGTTGTCCGCCGCAAATGCTTTTATATCAACATCATCAAGCTGATAAGCATACTGCGTGTACTGAATGTTTCTTTCAAGGTACTGGCTTTCTTTGTTGATTTCGTCAGGAGATACAACAAAGTTCTGAATGAGCATGCCTGCCCCTGTACCTACAAGTCCGACAAAAATCATAATAACAGGAACCGTAAGAAGGCTCTTGTATTTCTTTCTTCCCATCTGTACGATAAACATTATTGCGGAAAGGATGGCAAGTCCGCACAGAATTCTGTACATCCAAAGCGTAATGTTCACATCCGTAAATCCTGCGCCGTAAACAACTCCCGTGTGTGCATGAAGCAAGTCAAACTGGCGAAGGAAGAAGTTGATTGCCAGCATGATGAAAAAGATGAATCCAAGTATTGTAATCTTGCCGGAAGCAATATTCATGAGTTGTCTGAAATTGCCGTCATCAAACTGTTTCTTCGGTTTAATTGGTCTTGCGTTTACCTTTTTGCCCGTGAGTGACTCGAAAATCTTCGAGAACGGATCTTTTGCATTATTCGCATTGTTACCGCCAAACGGGTTGTCACCGAAAGGATTTCCGCCAAACGGATTTGCGTTCCCGGTATATCTTTCTTCGGAATCTTCAGCAGTTTCTGCTCCCTGTACCGGTTCTTCCTTGAATACATCCGGTGTCCTTACCGTCATAAGAATAATGTAATATACAATAGTAAGAATTACAAATCCAACGATAACCCCGATAAGAATTTCATTCAGCTGGCTCAGAAATTCAAGCTTGAACAAATAGAATGAAATGTCAAAGCTGAACAGGGGATCTGTAATATCAAAGTCCGTGCTGTTGGCAAACTTGAGAATTTCAAACCAAAGGTTCGTAACACTCATCACTGTTGCAACAACGCCAAAAGCCACTGCAAGCCAGTTTGTTGTGCGGTTGAGCTTCTTCATGTCGGTTGCCTCCGAAGACGCAATCTTTGCAAAGTAGCTCTTTCTGAGGTGGTGCAGATAAAGCATTACAAGACCCGTCACAATAATGAAGGTCGGTATCCCAACCTTAAGCTGCGTTACGAGTTGTGTAAAGAATACAGCAACATACCCCATTTCTTTAAACCACATGAAGTCAGATATAAAGCCGACAAGTGTCAGAAAGAGTGATGCAGCGACCACTACAATCAGGATTATTATACTGACTTTCTTTTCGAGTTTTTCCATTATAAAACTTCCTCCTTGATTTCATTTATCACCATCAACCCATTGGAAATAACAGTGTATACCGTTTGAACATCCGAGATTTCCGAGCCGTCGGCTCCTGCATATGTGACTTTGCACAGCGTATAAAATCCCGACTGTCCGGTCTTGATTTCACCTATTTCCAGAGTATTGATTCCAACCAGACTCTCATCCTTTTTGGTATCTATCCATCCATCATAATATTTTATAATTGTTTCTATCAGCTTTTCGCCGTAGGTTGCTGACGCGTCTTTCCACTCTGCATCGACAAATTCGTCTGCAGAAGCGATTTCGTCGAATGAGTATGCCTTACTTTTATCATAGACAAGCTGCGGATTATATATTACGGATCCTATGGTTTTGACATCTGCTGCTTTTTCGGTAACGATGCCCGATATGTATGCTGATTTCACATCATCGTCTTGTACATCATTTGCGGGTTCATCGGAGCCTCCCGTAAAAATGTCCGCCACTTTGAAGATTACATCGTTTACCATCTGTGACGCCTTGCTGTCCGGAGCAAAAAACTTTATGGCAAGGATGATTCCTTCCAGCACTAAAGCAATGATCAGTATTGCGATTAAAATTTTGAGCCCTGTATGCTTCTTTAACGGTTCTTCCTCTTCCTCATCAAAAGCAAAACCACTGCCGCTGCCGCCGCTGCCCGGAGTATCGACCCTGGGGAAAATATCCGAATATCTGAGTTTTTCTTTGTCCGTGGGCGTAGATTCCCCATTTGAGGCATTACTGGGCGGAATCACAGTTTCCTTAGTCAAATCAAGCGCCCGCGGTGTCTGCGGCTGCACAACGCCAATCAATACCGGTTCATCCGGTTCGGCTTGAATCTCTTTCACAGGCTCAGGTTTATGCTTTGCCGGAAAAACATCCGGTACCCAGGTATAATCCATCTCGGCAAGCTGTTTGTTGTATTCATCCTCCAGACTCCGGACACGTTCTTTCTCCTTGTCCAAAAGTTCCTGAAAGGCATTGTTCTTCTGATTAAATGTATAAAATCTGTCGTCAGGTTCTTTCTCGAGGCTGCCAAAAAGTTCTTTTTCAAGTTCTTCCACGGGCATTGCTTCGTCCCGGGTTTCAGGCAGTTCGATCTTTTCGACTGTCGGCTCTTGAAGCTCCACAGGTTCTTTCTTCTCCGGATATACCGCATCCGAACCGATTCTGCTGCGCTTTTCGAGTACGCTGTCCCAGTTAAAATCGACATCTTCCGTCTTTTGGGGCCGGGTGGTTGGAAAGCCTTCTAAATTCCAGTCAAAAGCAACCGTCTCCCTTTTTGCTTTTTTCTCTTCTTCTCTGCGCTCCTCGGCCGCCTTCAGAATTTCTTCCGTTTTCTTTTGAGCCTCAAGCTTAAAAGGTGGGTTAAAAACAATGTCGTCGTTTTTTGATGCGCTTCGGCTTCTTACCTCAGCCCCGCAAAACGCACAAAACCTATCACCCTCATATAATTCTTTTCCGCATTTGGTACAAAACATTTTTTGCCTCCGTAACTCAAATCTCGTTCTTTTTCTCTATGCTTTATCGTCAGTCTCTGATCTGACTTTGAATTTCCTCTTCGGAATAAACCTTTCCTGAGCGGCTTGTGTAAAATTCCTCTGTTTCAATCTTCTTTGCTTCGATTGGAATCAGTTTCTCAATTACAACCGGATCCGAAACCGTATTCGGTTTCACTTGCTCGTTTCGTTCTTCTCCTGCAGGCGGCACTTCCGGTTCCGGCTGTTCTTCTGCCGGCTGTGCACTCTCACTTATAAGCTTATTCTCAAACTCCCTGCTCACCTGAGCGATATTTACCTCAGCTTTCTTTATATTAAGATTAAGAAGCATCTCTTCGGATTCGTCGCTGTTTCTTTTCGCGTGTTTTTTCTTCGATGTCCTGACAAGACAAATTACCGCCAGGAGCAATGCAAGTGCGTTGGTGCAAGCTAAGATTATTATGCAATTGTCAATGCAGAATTCTTCAATTATCAAAATAATTTCTTTCATTTCAGCCAACATCATTTCGCCCTTTTCTTTGTTTTCCTGTACAAGCATGTAATTCATTTTATTATATACTAAAATGGCATTAAATGCAAACAGAAAAAGGGTGGTTTGACCCACCCTTGTCCGTATAGTTTAGCGTTTTTTTAATATCTCTTTTCGTCAGACTGTTTGTCACAGTTGTTGTTTTTTTCATTTTTCTGACTTTTTTGATTCTTCTGACTCTTTTCATTTCTGAAATCAGACTTTTCGTTACAATTTTTTTCTTTCATTTTCAACCCCTCCTTTTGCTTATATTTTGCTCATTTTCGTGTAAACTATAAAAAGAAATTTTTTGAAAAAAATCTTTTTCTATATTGACAAGCCTGTCCTAAAATGGTAAGATAACAAATGTGCCAAACAGGCAGCGAAAATATGGATCATTAGCTCAGCTGGCAGAGCACCTGACTCTTAATCAGGGTGTCCAGGGTTCGAGCCCCTGATGATCCACCAGACAGATAACCTTTCTTACCGGCGGTTGGAAAGGTTATTTTTATGCAATTAAGGTTTGAACGAGTAAAGCCCGGTGTTTTCCATGCGCCGGGCTTTGTTATTTTTATCTGAGGAATCTCTTTATCAACTTTGTGGTCTTTTCTGTGTATGGCTGATACCGAAGCGGCAGATCAATCCAATTGTACGTATGCAGAACGCTCTTTGCGTGTGAAAAGGTTTCAAAACTCTTTGCCCCATGGTAGGAGCCCATGCCGCTTGCACCCACACCGCCAAACGGAAGGTTCGGATTGGAAATATGCATGATCGTATCGTTCACGCATCCTCCTCCGAAGCTTACATGTTCCGTAAAGCGTTTTGCGGTTTGTTTATCATCCGTAAAAATATACAGAGCGAGCGGTTTTTCACCTTCTTTTATAAAACACTCCGCTTCCTTCATGCTGTCAACCGTTATAACCGGAAGCACCGGTCCGAAGATTTCCTCCTGCATTACGGCATCTGCGCGCGTGATTCCATCCATCACCGTTGGCTCAATCTTAAGCCTCTGTGCATCCGAATGTCCGCCGAAAACAACCTTTTGCGGATCTATAAGCCCCAGGATTCTGTTAAAATGTTTCTCATTTATGATTTTACCGTAATCGCGGGCTGAAAGCGGCTCTTCCGTAAACATTGCCTTAATCTGCACAGACAGTTCCGAAAGAAAGGCTTTCTTTACATCTTTGTGAATCAAAAGATAATCGGGTGCCACGCAGGTCTGCCCACAGTTCAAATATTTACCGAAAGCAATTCTTCTTGCCGCCCTCTTTATATTGCAGTCTTTGTCCACGATACACGGGCTTTTGCCGCCGAGTTCAAGCGTCACCGGCGTCAAATATCGAGAAGCCTTTTCCATCACCTGCTTTCCGACATTCACGCCGCCCGTAAAGAATATATAATCAAAGCGTTCATCAAGCAATGCCTGATTTTCCGCCCTTCCTCCTTCTATGGCCGCAACATATTCCGAATCAAAAATTTCGCCTATCATCTCTTTTATTACTGCAGAAGCTGCCGGGGAATATGCCGAAGGTTTCAGCACCGCACAGTTTCCGGCTGCGATTGCGCCGGCAAGCGGCTGTATGCACAACAGGAACGGGTAATTCCACGGTGACATGATCAGCACACATCCGTACGGCTCATTGACGATGAAACTCTTCGCATGGAAGTTAACAATCGGAGTCTTCTTTCTCTTCGGTGCGGCTAGTTTTGCCACATGTGAAATCATAAAGGAAAGCTCTTCAAGTGCCAGTCCGATTTCGCACATATACCCTTCCGTCTCCGACTTTCCCAGGTCTTCCTTGAGCGCTGCTGCGATGCGTTTTTCATATTTCACCACAGCCGCTCTCAGTTTTACGAGCATTTCCTTTCTATATTGTATATCAAAAGTTTTTCCGCTCGCAAAAAATTCATGCTGCTTCCTTGTAATCTCATTTATATTCATCTTCCTTCATCTCCCTCTGCTCTTGTTTCTTGTTGCTTCGATGTCTCATCTGCCTTATGATGGTATTGTACCACACATTCCCTTGCCCGTGTCATAAAACTGCAGGGATTTGTTTTTATGTTTTTTAACAAAAACAATAAAAAATTTTCTAAATATGTGTTGACATGCAACAAATTGTATGGTATTATCCATGCATATTTGAAAATTGATTCTTGAGGAAAGGAGAAACGCAATGACTAAGTTGATCGGCAGAGCAAACATTATGATGATGGAAATGTGCATGTGCAGCATGTGCATGCTTTGCAGTACAATTTTTTCAAACGCGCTTTCCATCACCAAGACGAAAACTTGTTTTTAATAAGTGAACACGGAATATCCCGGAGAGCTCGTTTGAATGAGCTCTCTTTTTTATTCCAAACTCAAAACTAATTTTTATGAAAAATACGGAGGTAACCAAAATGAAAAAAGTATTATCAACAGTTTTAACATTGACGTTAGTATTCGCACTTGCGATTGCTTTCACAGGATGCGGAAGCAGCGATGAGTCTCTTGAAATCGCAGTTCCAAATGACACCACAAACGAAGCAAGAGCTCTTCTTCTTCTGCAGGATCAGGGAATCATTACCCTTGCTGACGGCGCGGGCATCACTGCAACCGTAAAGGACATCGTTGACAATCCGAAGAACATCAAGTTCCAGGAAGTAGAAGCTGCTCAGCTTCCTACAGTATTACAGGATGTTGACTACGCAGTTATCAATTCCAACTACGCACTTGACGCAGGTCTCAACCCGGTAGGCGATTCTCTTGCAATCGAAGGCGCATCTTCCGCATACAGCAACATTCTGGCTGTTAAGAAGGGTAACGAAAATACAGATAAAATTAAAGCTTTAAAGGCTGCTCTTGAAAGCAAGCAGGTTGCTGATTTCATCGCAGAGAAATATGACGGTGCTGTAGTAAGCACAGTAGAAAACCCTGGCAACGGATATGATGCAAGTGTTGATTACGATGCATTAAAGGGCACAGAAATCACAGTTGCTGCATCCCCTACACCGCATGCTGAAATCCTCGATGTTGCAAAAGAAATCCTCGCAGCTAAGGGCGTTGCATTAAAGATTGTTGAATTCACTGACTATGTTCAGCCGAACAATGTTGTGGACAGCGGCGACATTGATGCGAACTACTTCCAGCACCTGCCTTATCTTGAAGACTTCAATGATCAGAACGGTACAAACGTTGTTTCCGTAGCAGCAATTCACGTGGAACCAATGGGCTTATACGGCGGTAAGCAAACTACACTTGATGCATTAAAATAATTACGGGAGCCTGATAAAATGATAGAAATTAAAAATCTTTCAAAAACATTCTCAGGCACAGGCGATACCGTAGAAGCACTTAAAAATATCTCCATCACGATTGCTGATGGAGATATTTATGGCATTATCGGTATGAGCGGTGCCGGAAAAAGCACACTTGTGCGATGTATAAATATGTTGGAACGTCCCACGGAAGGCAGTGTATTGATTGACGGATGCGATCTCAGCACGCTGTCCGAAGCGGAACTGAGAAAAATACGCAGAAATGTCACCATGATATTCCAGAGCTTCAATCTGCTTGCTCAGCGTACCTGTCTGAAAAATATCTGCTTTCCTTTGGAACTTGCAGGTGTACCGAAAGCAGAAGCGAAAACGCGTGCAATGGAACTTCTTGAACTCGTAGGTCTTCCGGACAAGGCGGACGCATATCCCGCACAGCTCTCCGGCGGTCAGCAGCAGAGAATCGCCATCGCAAGGGCCCTTGCGACGGATCCAAAGATCCTGCTCTGCGACGAAGCGACCAGCGCGCTCGACCCAAATACAACGCATTCCGTGCTTTCATTAATAAAGGATATCAATCGCAAACTTGGAATCACAGTAATCATCATTACACATCAGATGAGCGTTGTTGAAGAAGTCTGCAATAAGGTTGCAATCCTTGACCATGGCGAAGTCGTTGAAAAAGGGGCGGTTTCAGATGTTTTCACCAAGCCGAAATCGGCCGCGGCAAGAAAACTCGTATTCCCGGATGGGGTTACGGAGACCTTACCGCTTAATGAAGGGGAGCATCACATCCGTATCGTTTTCAATGGAGCAAACGCCACAAACACACCTCTCATTGCAAAGCTTGCAATTGAGAAAAACATAGAGGCGAATATTTTATCCGCCAACACAAAAACAATCGAAGGAAAATCGTACGGCAATATGCTGCTGGGTATTTCCGGAAGTCAGGACACAGTCAAAGAAGCTATCTCCTACTTGAGCGAGGTCGGCGATGTCATTATAGAGGAGGTGGATCAAGATGTTCGATAGCATACTTGCTTCCGAAAGCGTACAGGAAGCTCTTCGCATCCTGCAAACGGAGTTTCCGCTTGCAATATGGGAAACTTTTTATGTGACAGTGCTGTCAACACTGTTTGCATCCATCATCGGTCTTCCGCTCGGCGTACTTGTTACAGTCGGCGGCAAAGATGGTATTCTGCCGCTTCCGAAATGGTTGATGGCGGTTCTTGATGTTATCATAAACCTGCTTCGTTCGGTGCCTTTCCTGATTCTCATGATCATGGTAATTCCGCTCACAAGATTTATTGTAGGGACTCCGGTTGGGACGGTTGCTTCCATCGTGCCTCTTACAATTGCGGCCTTTCCGTTTATCGCAAGGCTCGTGGAAAGCAGTCTGCGCGAAGTTAGCCCTAATATCATCGAAGCAGCGCAGAGCATGGGGGCCTCCCCTCTTCAGGTTATCGTGAAAGTGCTGATTCCCGAAAGTGTTCCTTCATTAATTTCCAATGCAACTATTGCAATTACGACCATTTTGGGTTATTCTGCTATGAGTGGGATTATCGGCGGCGGCGGTCTCGGCAAAATTGCCATCAATTACGGCTACTACCGCTATAAGACTTTGGTGATGATTCTGGCAGTGATTCTCTTAATTGTCATGGTGCAGGTTTTCCAAAGTCTGGGTACCTACTTAGTTAAGAAATCAGACAAAAGGAGTTTCGATTAAGCATGAGTTTACTCACGGTAGAAAATGTAACACACGGTTTCGGTGCCAGACAAATCCTTGAAGATGCCTCATTCAGGCTGCTCAAGGGCGAGCACATCGGCCTCATCGGTGCCAACGGAGAGGGAAAATCAACTTTCCTCAATATTATAACGGGCAAAATTATGCCGGATTCCGGCAATATTACATGGTCACGCCATGTGACAGTCGGATATCTCGACCAACATTCGGTGCTGAAAAAAGGCATGACAATCCGCGAAGTGCTTCGTACGGCCTTCAACCATATGTACGAACTGGAAGCGGAGATGCTGAAGATTTACGAGGATATGGTGCTTCCCGAAAACGGGGAGAAAATGGATGAAATGATGGAAGACGCCGGTGAAATCCAGCAGATTCTCGAATACAGCGGCTTCTATCAGCTTGATGCCAAGATTGAAGAAGTTGCAGGCGGTCTGGGGCTTCGCGACATCGGGCTTGATAAGGATGTTTCCGACCTTTCCGGCGGTCAGCGCACGAAAGTTCTGCTGGTGAAGCTTTTGCTCGAAAATCCGTCGATTCTGATTCTGGACGAACCGACGAACTATCTGGACCACGAGCATATCGTGTGGCTCACCAGATACCTACAAAACTACGAGAATGCTTTCATTCTCGTTTCACACGATGTAGAATTTTTAAACTCCGTAGTTAATGTAATATATAATTTGGACGGCGGCAATCTCACCCGCTACACGGGCGATTACGAGAACTTCCGCCGTATGTACGAAATTCAGAAAGCACAGGAAAAAGCCGCTTACGAACGCCAGCAGGCGGAAATCGAAAAGCTCGAGGACTTCATTGCCAGAAATAAAGCCCGCGTTGCAACGCGTGGCATGGCAAACTCCCGTCAGAAACAGCTTGATAAGATGGAGATACTCGAGCGTCCGACCGAAAAGATTAAGCCGGAATTTAACTTCCTGATGGCGCGCACACCGAGCCGTTTCGTGGTCGAAGCAAAAGACTTAGTCATCGGCTACAGCCAGGATGAACCGCTTACAAGACCTGTATCTTTTACACTTGAACGCGGGCAAAAGGTTGCCATCGTCGGAACCAACGGACTCGGCAAATCTACGCTTCTGAAAACGATTCTCGGTAAGCTTCCGCCGCTTTCCGGCGAAGTTCAGCTTGGGGACTACCTTTTCCCGGGCTATTTTGAGCAGGAGGCAGACCGCGATTCGCAGGAAACCGCCCTTGACACATTCTGGGCACAGTTTCCTTCGATGGAAAATCGTGAAGTCCGCCTGTGCCTTGCCAAATGCGGTCTGACGAACGAACATATCACAAGTCAGATGCGGGTGCTTTCCGGCGGCGAAAACGCGAAGGTGCGTCTTGCGATCGTGATGAACCGCGAGCACAACTGGCTCGTGCTCGACGAACCGACGAACCACCTTGATGTGGACGCAAAGGACGAATTAAAGCGCGCTTTGACTGAATTTCCAGGAACGATTTTGCTCGTTTCCCACGACCCGCTCTTCTATGAAGATTTCGTAACCGATGTCTGGAATGTGGAAGATTGGACAACGAAAATCGTATAACTTCTGCTCAATTTTGAGCATGCAAAAAGACCTGCCTTGGTTACCGCAGGTCTTTTGTTTTTATTCTACATATGCACGGTCAAATTCGACAACCGCATGAAAATTCGGATTGTATGATGCCACCGCACTTGCAAACGCCTCGGAAATTTCTTCGTTTGACAGCTTGCACTCCGGTGATACCGCAATATCAAATACCACATTGGTATGGGTCGGCCCCGGAACAATCCTGAGATCGTGAAAGTTGCAAATTCCGTCGAGTCTGCCTACCGTTTCCATCAAAACATGCTTCAGCGGTTCTCTGTTCGGATCGCTCAAATCGATCGGATCCATGTGAACCGTACAGTTTATCCCCAGTTTCTTCGCGATGTCATGCTCAATGTTATCAATCATGTCGTGACTGAGCATCACATTGACCGCTGCGTCAACTTCCACATGCAAAGATGCGAAAACCTTCCCCGGTCCGTAATTATGTACTGCAAGGTCGTGAATTCCGATCACCCCGTCGTAACTGTTTGCAATGGTTTCAATATCACGCACCATTTCGGGATCCGGAGCCTCTCCCAGCAGCGGACTTACCGTCTCTTTTACAAGGGAGACCCCCGACCACATTATGAACAGCGCCACCAAAACACCCATGTACCCGTCAATTTGCACATCAAAAACATGACCGATTATTAAGCTGATTAATACTGCCGATGTAGAGATCACATCGTTACGGCTGTCCGCACCCGTTGCAATTAATGTCAGAGAATGAATTCTTTTTCCGGCGGAAATATTGAATACCGCCTGCCAGACTTTGATTGCAATCGCGAGCACAAGCACGATAACTACCGTTGCGCTGAATTCGGTCGGCGTGGGCGAAAGAATTTTTTCAACGGAACTTTTTCCAAGCTCAAATCCCACCACGATGATTATTACCGACACAAGGAGTCCCGCCAGATATTCAATTCTGGCATGCCCGTACGGATGCTCCTTGTCCTCCGGCATTCCTGCAAGCTTAAACCCGATAAGCGTAATCAGCGACGAAGATGCGTCGGCTAGGTTATTGACCGCATCTGCCACGATTGCAATGCTGCCGGAAATCAAACCCACGAGAATTTTCATTATACAAAGCAGGGTATTTGAGAGGATTCCCACGATTCCCGCAAGTTTGCCGTACTTGTCGCGAACCTTCGCATCCTTCACATTTTCCCAGTCCTTTATAAAAGTCTTAAATATGAAATTATTCATGTGCTATCGCCTCTCCTGCCGCTTTCACCAGCTGATCCGGACATGAAGTGCTTCTGAATCCGCATGTTATTCCCGCAAGCTTTTCTTTGATTTCATCGTATGTCATGCCCTTTACAAGAGAACTTATTCCCTTAAGGTTCCCGTTGCAGCCGCCGATAAATTCGACATCTTTCAAAACGTCTCCGTCCATTTCAACTATGATTGCGCGTGAGCACACGCCGGACGGTCTGTATTCATATTTCATTTATGCAAATATCTCCTTTCAACCTCGTCCAAAATAATGTATAATCTTTATACAACGAAACAGTATATCACGAATAATGAAAAAAAGGTATAGATATGGACGAAAATAACTTATTTTTGAAAACAATTGAACAAAAATATGAGCGTTTTGAGGACTATTATACACTGATGAGCAGCGATTTTCTAAGTCTTGAGCAGCAAAGCATGCTTTCGGGATTTATGCGGGCTCACAGCCGTGACGGAGTTTTTTTTTACGGAGGATACGATGATGCCGAACGAAAGATGGTTGTTTTCCTCCCCGATTACCTGTATGAAGGCTCCTCAGAGAGGCTTACGGAATGGTTTGCCGAAAACGAAGATTCCTGTCCGCTCTCGCTTCTTGATATAATCGTTCCCGCCGCGGAACGCAAAACCCTCGGTCACCGCGATTATCTCGGGGCATTGATGGGAGAAGGTATTAAACGGGAAAAAGTCGGTGATATACTTGTCTCCGAAAAGGGTGCACAGATTATCATAGCAGCGGAACTGGCTGATTATTTGGTTCACAATTTCAACAAGGTAGGTCCTGTAAGGATATCTGTTAAGAAAGCGCCAATTTATGCTTTAAAGAGCATAGAAATACAAACAATTAACTTGAAATTCACGGTATCATCACCTAGAATTGATAATATAATCGCAGGAATATTCGGAGTATCCCGAAAGGATGCCACTTTCTATATTGCACATGGAAAAGTCTTTGTCTCCGGCCGTGAAGTAAGCAAGCCCGACCTTACTCTGAAGGGTGGCGAGAAAATCGTTTTGCGTGGCAAAGGAAAGGCAATTTATAAAGGAGTCTCGGGAACATCAAAGAAAGGGAAAGCATATATAAACGTCGATAAATATGTCTGACTTTTCTTCCGAGCGATACAGAATAAAAGGAGGGTGCACATGGACAAAAAAGAACTCCCTAGAATCGCAGGAAAGCTTCGCTCAAAATATCTGGAAATGCCGGAAGAGATCTATAAAGCAAAAGGCATTGTCATTATGGGCAAGCGAATTAAATCGGTAATTTTTACCACCGACATTGCCATAATCAGAAGCTGCAATGCTGACGCCGTCCTTGCGGTTTATCCTTTCACGCCTCAGCAGGTCATCTCACAGTCGATTATTAATGTTGCCCCCATGCCTGTGTTCGTGGGTGTTGGCGGTGGTATTACAAACGGTGTGCGTTCTGCCATAATCGCAAAGGATGCCGAAGGAGACGGAGCATTCGGTGTTGTCGTAAACGCACCTATGACCAACGAAAACATCACTATGATTGACGCTGCTGTTGACATACCGATTATTGCGACGGTTATAAACGAGCATGCAGACATCCAGGCTCGACTTGAAGCCGGAGTTTCTATTCTCAATGTGTCTGCAGCATCACGAACCCCGGAAGTCGTTCGTGCGATTCGCAAGGACTTTCCGACTGTTCCGATTATCGCAACCGGCGGGCCTACGCCCGAAAGCATCATCAAAACCATCGAAGCGGGGGCAAACTGCATCAGCTATACGCCGCCGTCAACTGCGGAAATTTTTGCTGACATCATGAAAAGCTACCGTGCCGAAGAGGATGCCGAACACCAGGTTGTCGAAGAGCAGATTACGATTCTTGATGCGATGGAAAGCGTGTAACATTACGATAAAAGCTGCGAAAATCCGCAGCTTTTTGTTATCTTACCGGAACGACCTCGCACCAATATCCGTCCGGATCCTCAATAAAGTATACACCGAACTTTTCGTTCTCAAAGCACACACATCCCATCTCCCTGTGCTTTGCGAGAGACGCATTATAATCGTCGGTACGGAATCCGAGATGAATTTCGTTGTCTCCAAGGTCATAATGTTCCTTCCTGTCCTTGTACCATGTAAGCTCAAGCTGACATAATCCGCCCTCACTTCCAAGGAAAACAATGATGCTCGATCCGTCCTCGGCCTCAATTCTTCTCACTTCATGGAGACCAAGTGCCTCTTCATAGAAATCCATGGATTTCTTCAAATCGAAAACAGTAATACATGTATGATACATTGTAAATTTCATTCCTAAAACTCCTTTCCTGCCATTTTTGCAGGCATCTGCCAAAAATTCGTTACCTACATTTTAATATAATTATGGTGCTTCTTCAAGATAGATGGTATAATATTTCTACAAACACAAGAGAGGGGGATTTTATGGTTCTATTCGGAATATCCATCAGTATGATTGTTTGCTGGCTCGTCATCGCATTGATTATGCTGATTGTGGAAGCCTTAACTGCCGGACTTACAACCATCTGGTTTGCGGGCGGAGCTTTTGCGGCACTTATATGTGCCCTGTTTGATTCGCCGGTTGTCGTACAAATTGCGCTTTTCTTTATTGTTTCGATCTGCCTGCTCGTTTTTACCAGAAAGATTTTTGTGGAAAAACTGCAAACGGGTTCTGAAAAAACCAATGTGGATGCGCTCATCGGAGAACGAGCCGTAATTGAGACGGACATACCCGCATACGGTGTGGGCCAGGCAAAAGTCGGAGGACAGGTCTGGTCTGCGGTCTGTGAAAAACAGGACATGGAAATCAAAGCAGGCTCGCTTGTTGTAATCCATGCGGTCGAAGGCGTTAAACTAATCGTTGTCCCTATAGAAGAACATTAAATTATCGGAGGAGTATGTATGGGAATTTTGAAATTAATTATTATCGCAATCGTTGTTATGATTGTCATCGGTCTTCTTGTGACCAACATCCGAATTGTGCCGCAGGCAAGAGCCTATGTTGTTGAACGACTGGGCGCATACCACGGAACATGGCAGGTAGGGCTTCACTTTAAAGTGCCTCTGATCGATAAAATCGCACGCAAAGTGTCCCTTAAAGAAAGAGTCATCGACTTCCCGCCACAGCCTGTAATCACAAAGGATAATGTAACGATGGAAATCGACACGGTTATCTATTTCCAGATCACCGACCCGAAGCTCTATGCTTACGGCGTAGAAAGCCCGATGGACGCGATTGAAAACCTTACAGCAACAACACTCAGAAACATTATCGGGGAGCTGGAACTCGATGAGTCCCTGACCAGCCGTGAACATATCAATTCAAAGATTCGTCTTGTGCTCGACGAAGCAACCGACCCGTGGGGAATCAAGATTAACCGTGTAGAGGTTAAGAACATCACCCCGCCTCGCGACATTCAGACAGCAATGGAAAAGCAGATGAGAGCCGAGCGTGAAAGACGTGAAGCAATTCTTATCGCAGAAGGTGAAAAGAAATCCGCAATCCTCATCGCGGAAGGTCAGAAAGAAGCGGCTATCCTTCAGGCTGAAGCAAAGAAGCAGACAGCAATCAAAGAAGCCGAAGGTCAGTCCGAAGCGATCCTCATGCTTAACAAGGCTACCGCTGACGGTCTGAGACTGATTAAAGAAGCGGAGCTGGATGATGCGGTTATCAAGCTCAAGAGTCTCGAGGCATTCCAAAAGGCTGCCGACGGCCAGGCAACCAAGATTATCATCCCATCCGAGATTCAAGGGCTTGCAGGCCTTGCGACGTCGGTGAAGGAACTTGTGAAGGAATAAAAATAAGAAAAAATAATGTCATACAACACAGCCGTCCGCACTCCGCGGACGGTTTTTTAGAATTTTGTTACAATATATGCTTATTTTCTTAGAATTTTGTTGCAGGATTGCTTGTATTTTTTGAGAATTTTGTTACAATATATACAAGGAGGAGCTGAACAAAATGTTAAAAAGAAAACTTTATTCACAATTAGCGTCCTGGAAAGCTTCAGAAAAAAGAAAGGCTTTCTGTATCATCGGTGCTAGACAAATTGGCAAAACAACTTTGGTGCGCGAGTTTGCACGCAATAATTACGAATATTTCGCCGAGATAAATTTTATTACGGATTTAAAAGCCTCGGACATTTTTCAGCAAACCTTTGATGCCGAGACAATCATCACAAATTTAACCGCGTATCTACGCCAGCCGCTGGAAGCCGGCAAGACTTTGATTTTCTTTGATGAAATCCAAAAATGTCCGCAGGTCAGAACCGCTATTAAGTTTCTCGTGGAGGACGGACGCTTTGACTATGTCGAATCGGGTTCCCTTTTAGGTGTGAATTTTCAGGATGTCCCCTCTTTTCCGGTAGGGTTTGAAGAAATCCATGAGATGTACCCTATGGATTTTGAAGAATTTGCTGCTGCAAACGGTGTTCAGCAAGAGACCTTCTCCTATCTTTATGACTGTTACTGTAACCGCAAGCCTGTGAGTGAATCCGTTCACAACACGATGAAGAAGCTTTTTTACACATACATTGTTGTAGGCGGAATGCCGGAAGCGGTTCAGATTTTTGTGGATACGCACGACATCGGGAAGGTTATCAACTACCAAAATACAATCCTGTCACAATATCGGCTTGATATTGCACAATATGCCGGAAACGATGATAAAATAAAGATTAAAGCGATTTTTGACAGTATCCCTTCGCAGCTGGACGATAAAAACCGTCGATTTATCGTGTCTTCCCTGACTCCATCGGCAAGACTGAACCGCTACGAAAACAGTTTTAAATGGCTTACCGATGCGGGCGTGGCACTTGCCTGCTATAATGTAAATGTTCCCCAGCCTGCGCTGAAATTGAATGAAAAACACAGTTTATTCAAACTCTATATGAACGACACAGGATTACTCTGTGCGGCGTGCATGGAAAATATCCAATTTGATATTCTAAACGGAAATGTCGGTCTTAATCTGGGCAGCATCCTCGAAAATGCTATCGCGCAGCAGATGAAAGCAAACGGTTTTTCTCTTTACTATTTTGATTCAAAAAAATACGGCGAGCTTGACTTCGTCATCCAGAATGGTCTGCAAATTGATTTAATCGAAGTAAAATCCGGGAAAGATTACAGGAAGCATCCCGCGCTGGGCAAAGTTCTTTCTGTAGATAATTGGAAATTCAAGAATGCCTATGTGCTCTGCCAAGGCAATATTGAAGAGCGGAACGGCATCCTATATCTGCCTTGGTATCTGTCTATCTTTCTAAAGCCTGCACAGATACCTGAGAACATGATTTATGAACTCGATTTGAGCGGTCTTCGGGTTTAAAATGCAAGGAGGGCACACATCCTTTAGCCCATTGCAAATGTGTACCCTCCGTAAAATTATAATATGCAATTCAATAGTCTGCCTTCGAGGCCCTATGTTATACTGTTCGATCAAATAATTTTTTTCCTGCTAAATAAGTTTTTTCAATTTTAATGTTTTTTATTTCGTCAGCGGATGTGTTTCTGATATCTTCGTTAATTATAACGAAATCCGCCGATTTACCTGTTTTTATGCTTCCTTTGCTATCCTCGCAAAAGCATGCATAAGCACTATTGATCGTAAACAATCTTAATGACTCTTCCAATGTCAAGTCTTGCTCAGGTTTCCAGCCGCCAGCAGGATTTCCGTTCAAATCCTTTCTTGTCATTGCTGCATATATGTTTTCCATAATATCTAGACTTTCAACAGGGCAATCTGAACTTCCTGTAGTATGTAACCCTTTGTCGAGAAAACTTTTCCAATCGTATGCCGTCGCCGCTCTTTTCGCTCCAAGTCTGTCATCCAAAATCTTTAGGTCGTAATTTAAGAAAATCGGCTGGATATACGCAATTAGGTTCAATCTCTTCATTCTGTCAAGCTGCTCCGGAGTTGTCACTTGGCAATGGATAATACCATGTCTCTCATTTAATCTCGGATAATTTACCTTAGCTTCTTCAATCGAGTTCATAACCTCATCAACGGCACCGTCTCCTATTGCATGAATAGCAACTTGCATTCCTGCCTCATGGCACATTTTAACCATCGATTTAAGATCCTCCGTTTCAAATTGAAGTATACCCCTCTGGTTAGGTGCATCACTATACGGCTCGTTAAGGTAAGCCGTTCTTGCACCTAATGCCCCATCAGATAAAAGCTTTAATGGTCCAAGAGTAAATAGGCCGTTACCCATGTTCCATCCCGTGTGATATCCGTGGTCAAGGAAGTCTCGGATTTTTTCTACGGCCGGGAGATTGCATTGTTCATAAACTCTTATTTTTAATTTTCCCTCTTCAATGAGCTCTCTGTATGCCTGGATTACTTTTTGATAATTTGTCGGTACATCTTTGAAATCGTCAGAATGAATTTCCACTATACCATGAGCGAGCGCTTCCTCTTGTGCAAGCAAAATGAGATCTTTGATTTCTTCGGTTTCTTTCTCCGGAATTGCATCTAAGATACAAGCCCTTGCTCTTTCTCGAAAAATTCCCAAAGGTCTGCCATTTTCGTCGAGGTCAATCTGTCCGCCTTCAATTTCAGGTGCACTCTCCGACATTCCAATTAATTCGAGTCCTTTGCTGTTTGTGACAATCACATGTCCGCATGTTCGTACAAAGCACAGCGGATGTTCAGTAGTGATTTTATCCAAATCATATCTTGTTATAAACCGTGGTTCATCCTTAAACTTATCATGATTCCAGCCTCTGCCTCTAACCCATTTGCCAGCAGGTACTTTATTGTCCTCTATGTATTTTCTGCTCATATCTATTAAATTTTGAATACTGTCGCAGTCATTGTGATTAATATCCTTTAGCAGCATTCCTAATGATAGTATGTGCATGTGTGTTTCAAAAAAAGCAGGAAGAACCGTCTTTCCTTTTAAGTCTATTTTTTCATCATAATTTATATCGACAAGCAGTTCTTCATTTCCAACTTTTGCGAACTGACCATCTTCTACGATAAATGCAGTACAATCATCCCCTTCCAATGTTACTACCTTACCGTTATAATACACCCTTCTCATTTTATCCTCCGTTCCTAATATTGAGCCGGGCAGTAAAATACTTACCACCCGGCCACTTTAATTTTATTATGCTTCCGCAATTTCTTCTGTTTTGTCTGCACGAGCAATCGTAAATCCTGTTAAGATGTAGATTAATGCGAAGCCCATTCCTAAGTATGTAATCGGTGCATAGAGTACGAAATCCCAAACCGGAAGTCCTAATGTACTTGAGTAAAATGCTCCTGACAACGACCAAGGAATAAGTGGTGCTGTAGCTGTACCAGTATCTTCTAACATTCTGGACAGATTTGTACGTTTCAAACCAAACTTGTCATATAAATCTTTTGTCATGTTTCCGATAACAACAAATGATACATAGTAGCTTACTACGATTAAGAACAGCACTAAATGAAGTAATGCTACCGTAATCATCATCTGTTTGTCGTTCTTCACCGCTTTTGACAGTTTCTCAACGATGATCTCAACTGTACCGGAGGCTTTTAACGGTCCGCCGAACACGCCTGCTGCCAATACAAGTACGATTGTGCTCAACATGCTGCTAAGTCCGCCTCTCAGAACCATTGTATCAACGATGTCAATGCCTGTTGATTCAGTATAACCCTTACCCATCGCAAATATTACATCTGAGAATGATGCACCTTGGAAAATCCAAGCAAGAACCATTGCGGTTAAAATTCCCGAGAAGAATGTCGGTATTGTAGGTTTCTTTAATACAATAAGAGTAACTACAACGATTGGTGGAATAAGCATTATTACATTGATATTGAAGGTGCTCTGTAGTGTTTCCATAATTGCGCTATAATCATCGCCTGCCATGCTCTGGCCTGCATATTTTGCACCCAATACTCCATATAATACCAATGAAACAATAAGGGATGGGACGGTTGTAAGTAACATATATTTGATGTGATCAATTATATTTACCTCCGCAACGGCCGCTGCCATTACAGTTGTATCTGATAACGGTGAAAGCTTATCTCCAAACAACGCGCCTGCTGTTACTGCTCCCGCTGTGTAAGCAAGTGGAATTCCCAATCCCGCTGACACCCCCATTAATGCCACACCTACTGTTGATACGGTCCCCCATGAAGTGCCGGTCATAACAGACATAATCGCAGCAATGAGACAAGTCATTACTAAGAAAATTCCCGGACTTAAGAATTTCATTCCGTAATAAATCATTGTCGGAATTGTACCCGAAATCATCCATGTACCAACAAGCAGGCCTACGCACATCAAAATCATTAAAGGCGAGGCCATTGACTTAAAATTTTCTTTAACTTCATGTTCAATATCTTCCCATTTAATTCCCCAAATCATGGCAAGTGCACTTACCGCCGCTGCCGCACATAACAGAGATACGGATGTGTCCCCTCCGATCTTTGCTTTTACAACAAAAATCGTCACAACTGCGATAAGAAGCAAAATCATAGCTTTCGCAAAACTTAATTTCTTCTTCTCTTCCATAAGTTTGTCCTTTCCTTGTTACAAAAATAACTTTTCTATCGTTTTGTTATGAAGCTTCACCTATTCTAAATGTAAATAATAATGCTTAAAAGTTCCAATATAAGTTAATTTATACTTTTATGCCTTCAAAGCTATAGAAAGGGGTTTGTACTAAAATACTCCACAAGGAAATTATAAAACAATCTTGCTGCATAACTTTTGTAATATGGTCTGTTCCACCTAACATAAACACTTCTTTTGCATGGGGGCTGAAATTCAAGAAATTCAACATTTGTTTTTTCCTCCAGCACCCATGTCATTTCAGGGAAAAAAGTAACCCCTTCCCCTGCCATTATCATTCTGCGAAGCGTCACAGGACTGTCCGTTTCTACAACAATATTCGGCTTCACATTTGCCTCCTTTAAATAGTAATCAACTACATCTCTTACCGGTCGTCCCTTAACCAATGATATTATCGGAATTTTTGTTAAAGCATTTATCGACAGCATACTACCTTGTGTGTATTTCTCTTTTTCGCCCTTAGGTACGGCCAGGAGAATGTCTTCCGTAACAAGGATTGTTGAGCCTTCCGGTTCTTTGCCCGGCACAGCTGAATTAACAATGAGATCTAAAGAGGAATCAGAATCGTCCTCATGATAATGCTGCAAAACTCGGATTTGTATATTGGGATATAACCGCCTGAAATTTCCTATTATATCAATCAACATGCTTGACATCGAGTAAAAGCCGACGCTTACCTGCAAGTCTTTTCTCTTCTTTAATTCGCTGAGATCCGTTCTCATTTCATCAAGCGAATTCATGATTTGTGTACAATAGTGCAGAAAAACCTCACCGTTCTTGTTTAAAGTGATGTTTCTTCCGTTTCTATCAAAAAACTCCATTTCAAATTCATCTTCGAGCCTCGATATCATTCTTGATAAAGATGGCTGAGATACATTGAGTTCGTCTGCAGCCTGTGTCAATGTTCTGGAATTTGCGATTTTGTAAAAATATTTCAGCTGTAATAATTCCATTCTGATTTCCTCCCATTTATAACATTAAGTCAATCTGTTTATATCATATCTTATATTGGAAGAAGAAAAAAATCAATAGTATACTTTTTCACAGATAATTACAGCTTATATTACAGAAAAGAGGGATAGATATGATAACTGGGGTTGCAACAATTGCGGGATGTATGTTTGCAGGTTTCTTCGCAGGAGATATTATCGGCCAAGTTATAGGCGTTGGTTCAAATGTCGGGGGCGTTGGATTCGCAATGTTTTTACTTTTGATCGTCACTGATAAACTTAAGCAGAAAGGGAAACTTACCCAAAATATTTCAGATGGAATACAATTTTGGCAGTCCATGTATATTCCGATTGTAATAGCAATGACAGCAACGCAAAATGTTGTTGCTGCTGTCAGTTCCGGGATCTTGGCTATAGCTGCCGGTGTTGCAGTCGTACTGGTGGGGTTTATAATTGTTTGGCTTTCAAGCTTCTTGCCGGATAAAAACAATAAAGAAAAGGAGTTCGCATAATTTATGAATATCATTGAAATTATAAAAAATATTTTTATCAACAATGCCTTCGTCATGTCATTTTTGTTTATTGCCTTGGGCGTTTTCGTCTCAAGTGTAATTTCAAAATATATCTTTAAAGGCAAATTACCTTCCTCCGCGGTTGCTATCATTGTAGGGTTGATTGCAGCCTATATCGGGGGTATAATTACCGGAGGAAGTAATGGTATTGCAGATATCGATGTTTTTACCGGTATCGGAATTCTTGGTGGAAGCAGTCTTCGCGATTTTGCAATTATTTCAACCGCCTACGGTGCTAGTTTATCCGAATTGAAACGTTCCGGGCTTATTGGAGCCGTTTCCCTAATTGTTGGGGTGAGTTTTGCTTTTGTTCTCGGAACGGTCTTTGCAGTTATGTTTGGATATACAGACCCCGTTGAAATTACGACGATTGCTGCAGGCACAGTAACATTTATCACCGGTGCAGTTACCGGAAGCGCGGTTGGAGCATCCTCAGACATAATCGCACTAGCCATTGCTATCGGTGTTGTTAAATCCATCGTTGTGATGATTGCAACACCTTTGCTTGCGAAAGCAATGAGATTAGATAATTTCCGCTCCGCTATGGTCTACGGAGGCATCATGGGTACCACTTCCGGTGTCTCGGCGGGCCTTGCGGCGACGGATCAAAAGCTTGTTCCGTATGGAGCAATGACGGCAACCTTCTTTACAGGCCTTGCATGTTTACTTTGCCCTACGGTTTTCTATGGGCTGGTTAATATTGCTTTTTAGGTGATACATATGACATTAAAATTTAAAGAATCCTTTTTCACTTTACTAGTTGTAACAATAATTATGGTAATAGGCATTTTTGTATTGAAAATGCCTATTACCATAACATTGCTTACGGAGGCTGTATTTGTTGGTGTGTTGGCAATTTGCAAAGGTACCACATACCTAGAACTGCAAAATGTAGTTACCTCGTCAATAAGCACCATATTGACACCTTTAATTATTCTTCTGCTAATAGGAGCTCTCGTTGCAAGCTGGATAATGAGCGGTACAGTCCCGACTCTGATCTGCATAGGTCTGAAAGCAATCAACCCAAAGTTTTTCCTAATTACTTCATTCGTAATGTGCTCCGCAACATCTATGGTGATAGGTACATCTTGGGGAACAATTTCTACTTTGGGCGTTGCTTTCATGGGAATATCCGGTGCTCTCGGTCTCCCACCCATATACACTGTAAGTACCATCGTGTCCGGGGCAATTATCGGTGACAAATTGTCACCGCTTTCAAGTTCCGTCGTTCTCGCGGAGCAGCTTACAAACACCAATTACTCGGATACATTGAAGGCTGCTGCACGTACAAATGTGCCTGCGTTTATTCTATCGGCAGTAATATATATTATTATAGGTCTTTTTTCAAACAATACCACACACGGTGCGATGGATAGTTTGCAGCTTCTCAATGCTATTTCCACACAGTTTAAAATAGGCTTTGTTGCCCTGCTTCCTCCAATCCTCCTTGTGATTCTGATAATTTTCAAATTTCCGACAATTCCGGCATTCATAGCCGGCATTGCGGCAGGTGTGACAGAAGCAATTTTTGTTCAGGGCCACAATTACGCAGATGTTTTTGAAGGATTGTTGTCAGGTTATACATACGGTCAGGATGCTAAGGTAAACGCACTTTTGAATTATGGGGGAATCAACAGCATGGCATCCATATTAACACTGCTTATATTTGCCGCTTCTTTTGGCGGTATAATAAAGTACCTTGGCATAATTTCTTCCGTGCTTGACAAGGCATTCGGTACGACAGGAAATAAGGCAAAAATTATTACATCCGCGGCATTCACACATGCATTCTGCTTCGTGATAACCGGGAACTATTATACAACAAATTCCATTTTAGCCCCCGCATTTCAAACAATATTTAAAAAGAACGGTATAAAAGATGCCGATATTGCATCTATACTTCTCGATACCGGAACGGGAATATCACCATTGGTTCCATGGTGCCCCACAGCTATTTTCGTAACAAACACTTTGGGCTTTGCATCACTCAGCTACTGTATTTTCTCACCCGTGCTGTGGCTCCCGCTCTTGATTTATCCGCTGATAGGTATTTTCCTGGCAAGAAAGGATGGAAAACATGAAACCCGATAACTTGAATGCAATTAATCGTTCTTTCCAAATTCAAGCGTCGAATTTTGAAAGCAAATCGAGTAATTTCACAAAAGCAAGCTTTTTGGATTATACAATTTCTTGCGTCAAGCCCGATTCAACCGATACATTTTTGGAAGTCGCTTCGGGAACATGTGTGTGTGGACGTTCTTTTGCTCCACTTGTGCAAAGTGTCGTTTGCTTGGACGCAACGGTTCCAATGCTGGAGGTCGGTCAGCTTGAAGCACAAAGATGCCAACTTCACAATATTACTTTTGTAAAGGGATATGCGGAGGAACTTCCTTTCTTGGACAACAGCTTTTCTGTTGTATTCTCACGATTAGCTTTTCATCACTTTACAAATGTCACCGCCGCCTTCGATGAAATGGTACGCGTTGTAAATCATGGAGGCAAATTGGTATTAATTGATATGGAGTCCGCATGTGAGGAAAATAGAATTACAGAGGATGAGATTGAAACGCTTCGAGATCCTTCCCACGTAAAAAATATGAGTCGCAGTGAAATGCTCGATTTATATCACTCGCATAATCTTTCAGTAGAGAAATGTGAATCAACATCAATACAACAGAATCTTAAGAGTTGGCTTAACCTCACTAAAACACCTCAAAATATTCAAGATGAAATTACCGAACGCATGAGCGCAGAGATAAACGGCGGTGCCAAAACGGGCTTCTCTCCTTATCTTCAGAACGGTGAAATATGTTTCAACCAAAAATGGATTTTGCTGATTGGCAGAAAGCCAAGGTTGTAAAATATTTGAAAGGATTTTCTTAACTTTCACTGGGTTTCCGTATCGGTCCTTGCCTTTGATGAACTCGTCAAAGTTCTTCGCATTGCCATCACCCACTCTGTTAGTTTTCAGCTCCGACGCGTAATCTTCCATGCGGGATTTCACGCACGTAAACCTGTTCAGCCCCGCAGCATCCACATTCAGCAAATCACCACGGTCCCCGCGGGATGCACCAAGTAAAAAGCATTTTCGTCATCGCTGGACGTAAACGACATATTGATTCGCTTTGTGAGTAGCTCGCCAACTTCTGCTCCTAAAATCACGTCTGATGAACCCAACCCGCCTGCGCTGTTATACTTCCTTCCGGAAACATTTTCGCTGCAAGGTATGATATTCATGTCATGCTCAGTGAGAAAATTTTTTTCCTCATAGGATTCATCAAGGAGCCAGAGGAACCTCGTTCTGACAGTCTCCTCTTCGTCGCTGTAATTGTATTTGATGAGAGATCCGTCGAAGGAAATCCCCACTCTTGCAGCACCCGCAAATGCGTCCTCCACTTTCACCGTCCAGATATTATACTCGATGCTGCCCATTTTAACGGTGCCATTTTGCGTTGCCTGCACTTTGGCCTTCTCTCCGGTTTTTTCTCTGTAAAAGTCCAAAACCGGCAGTTCGAGGCGTTTGCGTTGTTGCGGTACAATATATAAATGTTCCCTTCCTTCGTGCACACAAGGCATGCGCTGTCTGACATCGAAAAGTCTTCCGTCTCCACTGTTGGATAATAGATGCTGTCAAAAATTATAAATCCAAGGAGAAACAATGGCACAAAACAAGCCGCCGCAATAATCTTATAGATGCGACGACGCTTTGTCTTCTGGCCTGAAAGAACCGCGTGCTCCAAATCTGTGAGAAGTTCGGAAGCGTTTTGGTATCTGGAACCCGGATTCATCTCCGTGCATTTTGCGATAATTTTCGCCAGGTCGCCGCTGCGGTACTGCTCCACCGCCGGATGCACACCCGTAAGCAAGATGTTCAGCAAAATGCCAACCGCATAAATATCGGTTCATACATCGGACCTTGTCAGTCCGAACTGCTCCGGTGCCGCATAAACCGCAGTTCCAAGAAGCTGCGTGTCGCTTTTCTTTTCGGGCGCAAGCTGCATAGCTGCATCAAGGTCAATCAGATAGACCTTGCCCTCAGGTGTCAGCATCACATGCTCCGGCTTTACATCCCTGTGAATGATCCGATTGCGTGAAGATCCGCTAATGTGCCGCAAATTGATGAAACGATATCCCTCGCCTCTGACATCTCTTTCCCACCGTCAATCATTTCCTGCAGGGAAATTCCATCTATATATTCCTCCTCAACCACAAAAAAATCCATGTACAAAGCGGCAGCCGTATACCCTCGGCAGTCCCGGAATATCTTTACCCTCAAGCATTTTATATGCGGCTGTTTCGCGGTCGTAAACGCGTAGCACAAAAACGGTGCCGTCCTCCCTTGAGGCTGTAAACACCGTGCTGTTTTCCTTATGGCTGAGCCTTCTGATCGGTCTTATTTTCAGTTCCTTTATAACCGCAGAACAGTCCACGCTGCCATCCTTTCCGCAAAAAAATGCTAAAAAATGGTTCTCATTTAGCACCATGCATAGCACATTTTCTTTCGCTCAAGGCATGTAATTTGAACGAAATCTATGCTTACCAGATTATATCCGGTGCACGCAGGCCTTCCCGCGACAAGCTTCTATGCCTTTGTATCGCAATGCGGGCTACACTTGAGGAAACACAGGATCTCTTGATTCACGGTGGTTTCGCTCCGTTATATGTCTGCAGCCAGTGCGACAACATTATCATTTTTGCGATTTCAGAGGAAACGATTTTGCAGGTAAACAGCAATCTCTACGACCACGGCGAAGCGCTGCTTGAATAGCCTGGATGCAGCTTAAGTATCCCGAATAAAAATTAAACGGAGACGGGTTATGCCGCCTCCATTTTCACAAATATAATCTTGTGTTTTACAGTGTTTCGATTATCTCAAATGCCAGTCCGGTATTTTTCGCAATCACATCAATCGGAATGCCGGCGTTCTTAAAATTCTTTGCAATCTCACGCTGCTTATCAG
>FR881952.1 GCA_000435615.1 Firmicutes bacterium CAG:238
CGGCAATCATTGATCCGGAAACCTTTGAAGCCGTACAAAAGAGACTCAAGGAAGCCAATCAGCAGGGAGCAGTCGATCGAAAGGACGCTATTTATCAAATTCACAATGTACACTGCGACCGGTGCGGCGCGATCATGAAACGTAGACCCAGCTACAGCGGCAAGCGCTATGAAAGATGGGTCTGCCAAAACGACAGCTGCCATCTCATCGCAGCCAAAGCGGATGCAGCACTGATAGAGGATCTGCGCCTGCAGTTAAACATGCTGATTCAGGACCCGCAAAAGATTCGATATGAGGAAAAGATGTCTGCCGAAAAACAGAAAGAGCCAGCGAGAGCAAGAACACTTATCATTGGAGAGGACATTGAGGATCAATACCGGAAGCTGACGGCACAGATTGCAGAAGCCTACAGCAGACTGGACACAAATGAATACCTAACGCAGCGACTGAGAGATGAGTTTAAGAGACAAGAACCACTCTCAGTTTTTTCATGGGAACTTTACGCACATGCCGTCAAGGAAGTCCGTATGCAGGCTGGCGGCAGAGTCGACATCGTACTAAAGAATGAGCAGCGAATCGGAGGTGGTGAGGATGCAGAGCATGCAGACAGCCAGCCAGAGTCCAAATAAAAATGTCAGAGTTATTCCGGCGACAAAACCGCTTGCAAAACCGGAAGATGCCTTAGACCGTCCTTTACGTGTGGCGGCCTACTGCAGGGTATCCACCGAGATGGAAGAGCAGCTCAATAGCTACGCCGTACAGACTTCACATTACACAGAAAAGATCAAAAACACACCGAATTGGGAGTTTGTCGGCATCTTTGCGGACAAGGGCATCAGCGGCACCGCAGTTAAAAATCGCGACGAATTTAACCGCATGATCCGCTGCTGCAAGCGCGGACGGATCGATATGATCCTCACCAAATCCGTATCCAGATTCGCACGTAACACTTTAGACTGCATCAAATACATACGCATCTTGAAAGAGATTGGTGTTGATGTATATTTCGAGGAACAAGGCATTCACAGCATGAAAGCAGGCAGCGAATTTTTGATCTCGATTTTCGGCAGCCAAGCGCAGGCCGAGTCCGAAAACCTCAGCGCAAACATCCGCTGGGGCAAGGACAAAGCAGCGGCGCAAGGCAAGGTCGCCTTCCCTGCGAAACTATATGGCTACCGCAGGAATCCGGACGGAAGTGTCGAAATCATTCCGCATCAGGCGGCGGTCGTGCGAAGAAGCTATGATGCATACTTAGACGGCGATACTGTCCTTGATATCATCAAGAGCCTTGCAGATGATGGAATCCCTTCTCCGGACGGAAAAGAGAGATGGCATAAGAATACGATCATCGGTATCCTCACCAATGAAAAATATGCCGGAGACTACTTAACGAACAAGACTTTCTGCGCAGATTGTCTAACAAAGAAAGTCGTGCGCAACAATGGAGAGCGCGTTCAGTATTACATCGAGGATCACCACCCGGCGATTATCCCGCGCGAGATTTTCCTCAAAGTGCAGGAAGAAATGGCTCGCAGGACAAGTCTTGAGCCGAAAGGCGATTTTTCCTCCGCAACCGGCGTCGGCAAGTACCGCAGTCAGTATCTGCTGAGCGAGATCCTGATCTGTGGAGACTGTGGCGCACGCTATAAACGAGTCAACTGGTATCGCAACGGTAAGCGCAAAGTGGTCTGGCGCTGCATCAACCGTGTGCAGGGAGGCCCGGAGCGGTGCAGCTCGCCGACCATCGAAGAACAACACCTGCATGATGCCATTATGCAGGCAGTCATGCGGCTTGCAAAACAGGATACCGATGTCTTTCGTATCATCAAAGAACAAATCCGTGCGGGCATTCTCGGCGGGGATGACGGCATCGGAGATATCGAAGCCCTGCAGCAGCGCATCGCCTTGATCGATACCGAAATCGACGCGAAGATCAGCAGCGTCACTGCGGACAATATCGAGGACTACGATGACAATGCCATCATGGAGCTGCTCACAGAAAAAAGCGAACTGGAGCATAGACTCCAAAAGGCAATCGAGCAAAACGCAGCAAGAGAGGGCAAAGAAGAAAAAGTGCAGGAAGCCATGCAGATTACAGACATGCTGAAGAATCACCCGATGAAATTCGACGATAAAATGCTGCGTAAACTGCTCAAACGCGTCGAAGTCCTATCTACCGAAGAAATCCTGCTCACCTTCGCAGGCGGCCTGCAGATGCGCGAGAAGATGCAGGACACCCTCAAACGGATGCCGATACGGAAAGGGTGAAAGATAATAGGTGCCAAAATATATTGGAAAATTTTTCGGAATAGAGTATAATACAAGCAAGGCACAAAGTGCCCTACAAATCATCTGATTTGGGGAAGGAGTGATGCAGCATGGACAAACTGTTCGAGTTTACTATGTTAGCTTCAGTATCTTGAGAAAGATGCATACAGCAATCTATGCGGAGGCGAGCAGCCTCCTTTCCTTTATAGAAAATGTGTGAGGTAAAAACATGGAGAAAGAAAAAATAGAAACTTGGTATCACTATACCGACTTCGAGAAGTTTAAATGCATCTTAGCAAATGGAACTTTAAGGTTTAAGTGCAGCACGCAATCCAATGATATTTTGGATACTCGGTATTTTGTTGATCTGCTAAATGAAAGCAACCTATCCGATTTATGTGAAGCACCGGAGGATCTTGCAGCACTGAATGAATTCTGTGCAAGCTATTTCAAATCCGAATCATATCACCCCAAGATAGCGGCTTATGTAGCCTGTTTTACGGAAATAAAGGATTCAAGATTGCTATGGGATGCATACACGATGAACAGACCTAAGAATGAAAACGCGGAGGAAAAGTGTGCACCTAAATATAATGGTGTTATTATAGGATTCAATGCTGAAAAAATCAGGAACTTTGTTCAACAGTTCAATGGAAAAGCGGGATTTGCAAGGGTCTATGTGCAACCAATTATATATGAAAAGGCTCAGCATCTGAAATTGTTGGGGAATTGTTTTTCAGAATTTGGACTCATATATGAAGTAATAAAAAACGATCCGAATCAGGCACAAAATCTCATATTACCAATTCAGACTGGAAGTAAAGTAATTAACCCCAAAAAATGCTTTGTGGAAGCAATGATATATCTGATATATAAAATAGAAACATTAGCACCGACGATGAAGCATGAATTTTGGCAAGAAGAAAAAGAAGTCAGAGCCGTATTATGCCGATACAGCTTTTGGGGAAACAAAGACAAAATAGAAAAAGGAGAAGGTAATAACAGATATATAGATTTACCGATTACAGAGGATTTGATTGAGACCATAGTCTTAGGACCGGAATTTGGAGAGGCAGAAGAAAAAGAACTCAACGCCATGACAAACGCCAAGATCCAGTTTGCTAATCTTAATCATGAAAAGTCAAAGGGGACAGGCATCATTAGATATCGGTAAGCGGAACTGTGCAGTCATACAATAGGTGATTCAATAAGGTAAAGAATATTGTTATAAAATTGATCAACAGATTGATGAGTAATAGGATTATTTGTTAAACACAAGATTAGAAAGTGGGTGAGGCGCATGTCAATTAATGTTTTTGAAAAATTGTTGATAGAAAAAATTGAAATTTTCAAGTCTGCGTTTGCTGAAACAGCAGAAAGCGTTTTTTTTAATGATGATGGAAAACTGATACATCCGGGAGAATTCGGGAGATATAGAGAAAATATATGCAAACAATTCCTCAAATTCGTTACACCCGCAAGTTTGGATATTGGTACGGGTTTTATCATTAACACATCAAATAAGGTAAGCCATCAGTGTGATATCATTATCTATGATGCTCAGCATACGCCACTACTGGAGTCAGAAGAGAAACAATTTTTTTTTCCCTGTTGAAACTATTGCTGCAGTTGGAGAAATGAAGTCTGTTTTAAGCAAAACGGCATTATCAGAAGCTATTCAAAAATTAGCGCAAGTGAAAGTTTTAAGAGAAGAAGTAAAGCATCCAGTAATTATTAAAAAAGACCATGCTGGTAGTAGCTATGACCCAAGAAATAATCCATATGATCAAATTTTTACTTTTATTGTGTGCAAGAAGTTAAGCTTTAATATTTCAAATTTATCCACAGAAATAAATAAATTGTATGGAGATTCCACCGAATATAGACATAGACATAATCTGATATTAAGCGTCGAAGATGGACTCTTAGCGTATTACGACAACAATGGTAAAACAATGATGTATCCTGTGATGGGCAATACAAAGCTGAAAAATAGATTTGTTGCACCGGGAGAAAACCCATATGTTCATCTTAAATATTTTGCTTCATATCTATTTATGGGGACATCAAGTGCGACAATTTTGTATCCAGAGATTTCTGATTATATGGGTGCAATTGACGGCAAACATAAGTATGATGAAAAGTGCGAAGATACTGAAGGTTGACTTTAATAAAAAAATTTAGAAAAAATACGCGACAAAATCGATTGAAACACTTTGTGCAATATAGTAGAATATATAGAAAAATTGAGTAATGGAAAGATTTTTTTGTGGACTTTGTTTATGGAAAATGCAAGTTCAACTACTTGCAAAAAAAAGTTGAGCCTGAGTCATGGGGGTTCGAAAAGGTCATCGTCCACACGTCGCAGCAAACTACGCTGCTATCAAAAACCGGCTTTAGGCCGGTTTTTTCATGCGCTCCGTTGCTGCTCCTTTTCCCCAAAAAGCTCACGCTTTTCGGGGACCCCGATAAAAAGAGGTGGATGTCTGTTTGTTTTCATACGAAAACAGGAGGGATTTGAACCCGTGAGGGCATGGGAAAACACATGGGTAGACAAAACAGAGGGGCTGTGTCAGCCCCTCTGAATCGTAGAAACCTATGCAAATGTTCTGGTTAGTCCCAATCGTCATCGCAGTCAAAATGCTCTACATCCATGTCGCGAATTTTACCTGTCTTTGCGTTGATCTCGTACTCATATTCTGCAGAATTTGTGTAAAACTCGATCTCATAAACGCGGATGCCATCTTCATAATCCAGTTTGGTTTTGGTGAAGGTAGCGGAAGAAGCGGAGACTCCGGCATCTTTCAGGGCGATGGATTTTGCTTTGGCCTTGCCGATATAGGTTGAGGACGAAGTGTTTTTCCTCGGAATTTTGTAATTCTCAATGTCCTTATCGTAAGAGATGATTTTGCCGTTGGAAGCAAGAATCTCATAATCGTACTCGGTGTTGCCGCTGTAGAATTCGATTTCATAAACACGTCTGCCGTCCTCGTAGTCCAGTTTTGCTTTGACGAAAGTCGCTTTGGAAGCAGAAACGCCTGCGTGCTTGAGTGCGATGGATTTGGCTTTCGCTTTTGTGATTTTTTTCGTAGTGGTTGTTTGGCTTTCCGTAGTTGTTCCGGTTTCTGCCTCCTGCGTGACAGCGTTTCTGTCAGCCTGCAGGATACTGCCATCGACAGCGTTGACGCGATATTCGTAGGTGTAGCTGCCGGAGGTAAAGGTTACCGTATAGAAGGAGAGACCGTTTTCGGTGCGATACTTTGCAGTCAGGTCGTTGACCTGATTTTCCTTCAGGCCTGCATCGCTGAGCGCAATATCCGCGCCTTTGCCCATGCCGATGAGAGCAGCTGATGTGCTGGCGTCTGCTTGACTCATAGAGAACGATACGCCGGAGATCACCAACGCGCCGCAGACTGCGATAGCCGCGAGTTTTTTCTGATAATTTGATACATTCGTAAATTTTTTCATAGTGTCAACATCCTTTCCTAACATTTATGCCCCGCAGATAAGCACTGCGGGAATCGTGCTTGTTTTGCTTTTATGTGAACATTGTAGCCTGTCAAGATTAAAGAAATATTAAAAAGTGAAAAAATATGCGATCGCTTCGTTGCTGCTTCTTTTCCCCAAAAATCTCACGCTTTTCGGGGACCCCGATAAAAAGAGGTGGATGTCTGTTTGTTTCTTACGAAAACAGAAAGGGATTCGAACCCGTGAGGGCATGAGCGTTCATTGAGAAATATTTGATCATACGACATTTTTCGACAAAGTTCGCCGAAATTGGCGTCAAAATAATTGCCTGCAAGCCGCATTTGTTTTAAACTGATAGCATAAGCTAAACTTTGAAGACAACAGGGGGGACGAAGAAGTGAAGAAAAAGTTATGCAGGAGGCTTATTGCACTGGTGGCGGCATTTTGCATTTTGACATCCGGCTGCGGCAGCGTGGAAGGAGGCAGTGAGCCGGCTCATGCGGCTTACGCATCGGCACAGAGCAGTTCCAAAACATCGACAAGCATTACCAGCGTGAAACAAGTTAAGTACGAGTCGCTGAAAATAAAATGGAGGAAAATTGAGAATGTAAAAAAATATGAAGTTTACCGGGCAGACAAAGCAACAGGTACTTACAAGAAAATTGCGTCGATAAACGGCACGAGCTACTGCGATGCAAAAATAAGACAGAACAAAATTTACTATTATAAAGTAAAACCTGCGGCGGACGGGGCGGCGCAGAGCACGAGCAAATCCGGAAAAATCAAGACAGCGGTTTCGCTTGCCAAAATTCCGAAGCAGGAAGGGGGCAGTGCCTATGCGCAGGTCAACGGTGGGAAACCGACCTTTTCAAGCTACGAAAAGAAGAGAAGGAATTTTGAAGAGTATGCGGCACTGGATGAGCTCGAAAGATGTGGAATTACTTATGCCTGCATAGATAAAAGCATGATGCCGACGGAAACACGCGGCAGTATCGGGATGATTAAGCCATCAGGCTGGCACACCGTGCGGTACGACGATTTGATTTCGGACAAATATCTGTATAATCGCTGCCACTTAATCGGCTATCAGCTCACGGGGCAGAACGCGAACAAGCAAAATCTGATTACAGGGACGCGTGCTCTGAATGTCACGGGAATGCTGCCTTTTGAGAACGAGGTGGCGGAGTATATTAAAGAAACCGAAAACCATGTGCTTTACAGGGTTACGCCGATATTTAAAGGAGATAATTTAGTTTGCAGCGGTGTGCAGATGGAAGCGCAGTCGCTGGAAGATGACGGGATTTCGTTTAATATTTTTGCGTATAATTCACAGCCGGGCATTGTGATTGATTACAAGACCGGGGACAGTCATGCGATCAAATCCTGAAAGCAGGCTATGAACCGTGTGGACAGTGCAAACCGTGAGAGCCGGCCGATCCATTGGAATTTATTAATTGAAAGAAATTCCGCAAGTGGGGCACAATAACACGGGGGTGATCGCATGAATTCAATTTGGAGTGAAACCGTAAATTTAAAGACATTCCATTCCTTGGATCAGAACATGACGGTTGACACGGCTGTTATTGGCGGCGGACTGGCAGGAATCTTGACGGCATACAAGCTGAAGGAGCATGGTGTAGAGAGCATAATCCTTGAAGCCGGTGAAATATGCAGCGGCCAAACGAAAAACACAACCGCAAAAATTACATCGCAGCACGGCGAGATATACGATAAAATCACGAAATATTACGGACACGAGCTGGCGGCTCAGTATGCAGCGGCAAACGAAAACGCAATTAAGGAATACGAGCAAATCATAACGCAAAGAAACCTAGAATGCGATTTTGAGAAAAAGGACGCTTGCTTATATTCTACCGAGGAAGAAAACACATTAGACAGGGAATATATGTCGGCAAGCGCTGCCGGAATCGACTGCTATATGACCGAGAAGACAGACCTTCCGATAAAAATAACGGATGCACTGGTATTCAAGAATCAAGCGCAGTTTCATCCGCTCAAATTTGTCGGCGGTATTATAGACGATTTAAAATGTTTCGAGCATACCGCAGTGACACGAATCGTCGGCAGCACCATTTATACGAAAAATGCTCGAATCGAAGCCAAAAACATCGTCATTGCCACGCACTATCCGTTTATTAACTTTCCGTCCTATTACTTCCTAAGGATGAGTCAGGAGCGAAGTTATGTTGCGGCGCTGGAAGGAAAAGGCGTTAAACTTGACGGAATGTATATCGGCAGCGGAAAGGAAAGCCTGTCATTCCGAAGCTATGGCGATTACATTCTTCTTGGAGGCGGCGCGCACAGAACAGGAGTTGTGCCAAGCAAGATGCCGTTTGACATGTTGTCAGAAAAGGCACAGGAGCTCTATCCGAATCACAAAATCACAGCGAAGTGGTCTGCACAGGATTGTGTTACGGTTGACAACATTCCGTATATCGGCAGATTCGGCGATGATAATTCAAACATTTTTATTGCGACCGGCTTCGGTAAATGGGGCATGACAAGCTCAATGGTGAGCGCCGGTATTATCAGCGGTCTGATTTGCGGGAGCCCGCCGGATTACGGCGAAGTTTTTTCACCGCAGCGGTTTAAGTTTGCTGCCGCAAGAAAGAACATCTTTACAAATACAAAAGAAACCGTGAAAGGATTTTCGGCGCATCTTAAGAGAGCAAACGGCGAGCTTCACAACCTTCCGGTGGGTACGGCAAAGGAAATAAAGTATAAAGACAAAAAGGCCGGTGCGTATCGGGACGAAAACGGCAGAATCTACATCGTAACATTGAAATGCCCGCATCTGAAATGCAAGCTCAATTGGAATGATTCCACGAAGACATGGGACTGCCCGTGCCACGGCTCAAGATATAGTTTTAAGGGTGAACTCGTTGATAATCCCGCGCAGCAAAGCTCGATATTGATTGCAGAGGAAGATGGAAACGCTGTAAATTAGCACACGGGTAAACTTACAAATTTTGTTGTGAACAGGAAGCAAAGGATTCAACCGCGCCCAATGAAAATCATAGATTATATCGGAAGTGTTCGATATCCTCCTCTAAAATCAGGTGGTGCTTGGAATCGTTTTCTGTTATGGGACGAATCGGACGACAGGGATTTCCGTATGCTAAGTATCCGGCGGGGATGTCCTTTGTCACTACACTGCCGGCACCGATGACAGAGTTATCACCAATGTGGACGCCATCAATAACAACAGTGTTTGACGCAATCCAAACATTGTTTCCGATATGAATTCCAGAAGCGAATTCTGCCATTGTTGTTCTGCCTTGGTCATCCACTCCCATGCGCTCAGAAGCAATCAAAGGATGGTTTGTTGCCATGAGAGAAACATTGGGACCTATTGCAACATTATTTCCGATAAGGACACGAGCATCATCCATGACCGTAAAATTAAAATTTGCAAAGAAATTCTCACCAATAAAGGTGTGACACCCGTAATTAAACTGGATCGGACCTTGGCAATAGAAGGTCTCACCGCACTTTCCAAGAATATTGCGTAGAAGCTCTTGGCGCGCAGGGTCGTATTCATCTGTTTGATTAAACTTTTGGCAGGCTTCGTGTGCAGTATGTTTGATATCTTTTAATTCCTGTCTGCGTGGGTCAAACATTTTTCCTGCAAAAATTTTTTCTTCTTCTCTCATTTTTTCTCTTCTTTCTTTTAATAAAATACCTAAGCGAGGCGATGTCTCAAGATAAGTATAAGATACAATCTTTCTTAATATTATATACGTTTTTCCAACAGATTTCGACCCTGAATCAAAAATTATTCCTTTTTTGATGGTGAGAAATCGTATAAAAAAGAGTATCATTTCTTGACGAGAGTATATACTATAATATATACTTATGGTGACAGGAGGTGAGTGATTTGGAAACAGCAAAATTATTTGAAAACGGAAAAAGTCAGGCGGTACGCCTGCCAAAGAAATATCGCTTTGAGGGCAGTGAAGTTTTCGTGCGGAAAGTGGGAGCTGCGGTAATGCTTTTTCCGAAGCAGCAGGCATGGCAAGTTTTCCTTAGCGGTTTGAACGGGTTTACTGATGATATGTTTTCGGAAGGCAGAGAAGCGGAAACTATGACTAGGAGAGAGTCGCTATGACCTATATGTTGGATACGAATATTTGCATTTATGCAATCAAAAATAAACCGGAGCGGGTATTAAAGCAGCTTTATGAGCATTTGGAAGATGGCATGTGCATTTCCAGCATCACCTTAGCAGAACTTGCACATGGCGTGCGAAAAAGCCTTTATCCGGAAAAAAACGAAGAAGCACTCCTGCAGTTCCTCTCTATCCTTGACATTTTGGATTTTGATGATTTGGCGGCGATGGAATATGGGAAGATATGCGCGCACCTGCAGAGGCAGGGGAGGCCAATCGGTGCGATGGATATGTTGATTGCCGCACATGCAAAATCGGAAGACCTCATACTGGTAACGAATAACTTGCGGGAGTTTGAGCGCGTTCCGCAGCTGAAACTGGAAAATTGGGCAGAATAAAAGTGGAGGGAATGGAAAAGCGGAATCGACATTATGGACACTAGGCTGAACGACTGCAGAAGAGAGGCATATCGGGAAGTGGGACGAACAGTTTTTGGTACTGCAAAAGGGATGCAATGCAGAGAAATTACAAATATTGATATAAAGAAAAGAGGTGTACTCATGTGTACAGCAGCAACTTATAAGACAAAGGATTTTTATTTCGGCAGAACGCTGGATTATGAATTTTCGTACGGTGAGGAAATCGTGATTATGCCGCGGAATTATCCGATTCCGTTCCGCTTTGAGGAAACGGACCGCAAGCACTATGCTATTATCGGCACGGCGCATGTGGCGGACGGATACCCGATGTTTTATGATGCGGTCAACGAAAAAGGTTTAGGAATGGCAGGCCTAAACTTTGTCGGAAACGCGGTTTATCGGCAGGAAATTTTACCCGCAGAAGGCGGCGTCGAAAATGCAGCACAGGCGGCGCAGTATGAGTTCATAACATGGATACTCAGCCGCTGCGCGAATGTTTCCCAGGCGCGGGAAAAGCTGGAAACCCTGAATCTAACAGAAACACCATATAATGAAATGCTTCCGGCGGCGCAGCTTCACTGGATCATTGCTGATGAAGAGGAAGCTATCACGGTGGAATCCGTGGCGGACGGGTTAAAGATTTATGAGAACCCGGTGGGAGTTTTAACGAACAACCCGCCGTTTGACATGCAGATGTTCAACCTGAACAATTACAGAAATTTGTCGGAAAAGAACCCCCAAAACACTTTCGATCCTAAGATTCCGCTCGCGGAATACAGCCGGGGAATGGGTGCGCTCGGACTTCCGGGAGATTTATCCTCTATGTCGCGCTTTGTCCGCGTTGCGTTTACAAAGCTTCATTCGGTTTTGGGTGCTTCAGAGGAGGAGAGCGTCAGCCAGTTCTTTCATATTCTGGGCTCGGTCGAGCAGCAGAGAGGCTGCTGTGAGGTCGCAGACGGCAAATATGAGATTACCATCTACAGCACCTGCTATAATGCGAGCAGAGGCATTTATTACTACACAACTTATGATAACAGCCGCATTACCGCGATAGACATGCATCGGGAAGACCTGAACGGAGAAAGCCTTGTACGATTTCCGATGCTGACCAAGACCGATATTTTATGGCAAAATGTGTGATGAAACCCAATCTTTCGTATATCGAATAAACTCTTTTATGAGCGTGGAATTGAGTTGTTTATTTTCTAGAAGGGGAACGATATGCTGCATAATATACTTGCATTTGCGTCGCTGGTTTTGCTTCTATGTTTTTTGCGAACATATTGACTTTTTAAATAAGTATATTATAATTAAGTAAATCGCAAATTACTAATTTCATTATGAGAGGTGCATGGATGTTCTTCGGGAGAGAAAACGAACTTAATACATTAAATAGACTCTATAACTCCAATAAGTTTGAATTTGCCGTTATTTATGGTCGTCGTCGTGTAGGCAAGACAGCGCTTATCAATGAGTTCACGAAAGATAAAGATACCATTTTCTTTACAGGAGTGGAAACTAACCAAAAACAAAATCTTGAAAACTTTTCAAGGTGCATTATGGAATACAATATCGGAGTGCCTGTTGACACGTCATTTCCTTCGTTTCAGGCAGCGTTAGAGTATGTTTTTGAATTGGCAAAAACAAAGAGAATTGTGCTTGTCATCGACGAATATCCATATGTTGCCCGCGCCTCAAAAAGTCTTGCATCCACACTTCAGCTTTTAATTGATAAAAACAAGGATGACTCAAAATTGCTTTTGATTCTGTGCGGCTCTTCTATGTCGTATATGGAGGACCATGTTTTAGCATATAAAGCGCCCCTTTACGGAAGAAGAACAGCGCAGCTCAAAATCAGACCGTTTGATTTTTTTGAGGCCTGTAATTATTTCACAAAGCTATCGAGCATTGATAAAGCTTTGGCTTATGGAATTGTTGGAGGAACACCGCAATATTTGATGCAGCTTGATGAGAATCTTTCCATAGAGGAAAATATCAAAAATACACATTTGAATCCTGCGTCATCTATTTTTGAAGAGCCTAACAACTTATTGAAACAGGAAGTACGAGAACCGGCAATTTACAATGCGGTGATTACCGCCATTGCAACCGGCTCGTCCAAAATGAACGAGATTTCCAACAAAATTGATGAAGAAACAAGCGTGTGTGCCTCATATATTAAGAATCTGATTACACTCGGCATCATAAAAAAAGAATCGCCTTACGGTGAAAAATCAAGCCGCAAGACGATTTACTCCATTGAGGATAACATGTTCCGATTTTGGTATCGCTTTGTGCCGGAAAATACTTCGCTTATTTCCCGCGGAGCAACCGACTTGGCATACCGCCGCATTGCCCCTGAAATTTCCTCCTACATGGGCAGCGTGTTCGAGGACATTTGTAAACAGTATTTGTGGAAGCTGCTCCTTGAAAGAAGGTGCGAGGTCGATTTCAGCGATCTTGGCCGTTGGTGGGGAACGAATCCTAAGACCAAGACCCAAGAAGAAATTGATATTATGGGAACCGACAAAGATGCCGCTTTATTTGGCGAGTGCAAGTGGACTAACGAAAAAGTTGACCTTGGTGTGCTTGAGACACTTGTGGAGCGCAGCGCATTGTTCCACTATAAGAAAAAGCATTTTTACCTCTTTGCGAAAAACGGATTTACCAAGGGCTGTATCGACAAAGCAACTGAGATGGGCAATGTCACGCTCGTAACCTACGAGGATATTTTTTGAAAACAGGTGAGGGTTTTGCTTTTTTCATTCGACAAAATATGCAAAAGGGGTTAAAATATATACATTACGGAGGAAAATTATGAAAAAAATACTATGTTTACTGCTTACAGCAAGCATGATGTTTACGTTCGCGGCATGCGGCAGCGATGATACGGGTACAACGCCGAGCGCGGACGATCAGCAGACGGTCAATGAAAATACGCCCACAGATGGGCAGGATGAGGATCTGAATGCCGATGACAGCACCGACGCAGACAAAGACGCGGAGGAAGAAGATAAGGAAGCCGGCGCAAAAGATGATGAGAAGAAAGACGATGTGAAGAAACCGGAGAGCAGCAAACCTTCCGGCAGCAAGCCTTCATCGAGCAAGCCTTCAAACAGCAAACCTTCCGGCAGCAAGCCTTCATCATCCAAAGGCGATTCAGCCTCGGAAACCAAGAAGCCGACATCTGCGCTCAATCTTTTGAGCACGGTTTGGAAATCGTATAAGGAAAGCGAGAAATTCCCGGCAGCAGGCGGAGACTATTCCGAAGAGAATGCAAGAGAAGATGCTCCGGGCAAATTCAGCACGAGTGATTCCGACGCCCTGTCGTCCACATTGGCGGTTCCTGCGGATTCCGCCGATCTCATCAGCAGTGCGGCCTCCCTGACGCACATGATGAACCTGAACACATTTACCGCCGGTTCCTTTAAGACGAAGAGCACAGGCGATGCGGACAAGCTGGCGGCGGCAATGAAGAAAAGCATCGAAAACAGAAAATGGGTGTGCGGCTTCCCTGAAAAGATGGCAGTCATCACCATTGATAAATATGTTGTGGCCGTTTACGGCGCAGCGGATTTGGTAGATACTTTCAAGACAAAACTTCAGAAAGCATACACAGGCGCGAAAGTTTACTGTGAGGGGAATATTGAATAATGAAAACACAGACGAAAACAAAAAGCTTCAGACAGCGCGGAGTAAAACTCTGCGCTGCATTTTTGCTGGTAATTCTGCTGGCAGCCTGCGGCACGCAGGGCGAAAACAAGCCGCAGACAAAGACGGACGAGAAGGGCTTTTATTCCTATGACGGCTATGTGGTAAAGACGGATTACCCACTCGACGAAGATTCCGTCAATAAAGCAGCGGAAAAAATCAAGAATATCTACGATATGTATCTTGAGGGCACAAATGTGCAGGCGTATTATTCCATCGTACCGGATAAGAACTATTGCATAGGTGCGGAGGCGGGCATTGACACCATAGATTATAAGAAGATGGTCGACCTGATGAAATTAAAGACCGATTATATGCCTTATCTTGATATAACGAGGCTGCTTGGCATTACGGATTACTATAAGACCGACGCGCACTGGCGGCAGGAGAAGATTACGGACGTTGCTGCAGAGCTTGCTGAGGCGATGGGCGTGAGCCTGAATGCCGAATATGAAACAAAGGAAGCAAAGGCGGATTTCGTCGGGGCGTACAGTCGTCAGTCTGACCTTGAGATGAAGGCAGAACCGCTGAATTACCTGTACAATGCGCTTTTTGACTCCTGCAAAGTCACGGATTACGAAACAAATAGCGAAATGCCGATTTACGATTTAGCGAAAACGGAAAGCGTAAAAGGTGAAGGCTATGATATGTTCCTCGGCGGAAGCAAATCGCTGATTACCATTGAAAATCCAAACGCTGCGACGGATAAGGAGCTTGTGATATTCCGCGATTCTTTCGGAAGCAGCATCGCGCCGCTTTTTGCGGAGGCCTACAGCAAGATAACGCTGGTCGACATACGCTATCTGCCGAGTGAGATGGTCGGCAGGTTCGTGACCTTCGACAATCAGGACGTGCTTTTTCTTTACAGCACGCCTGTGCTGAACAACAGCGTGACGATGAAATAGAGAAACAAGAGGTTTTGGATTACAATCCAAAACCTCTTTTTTGTTGTTTCTTTGCCGAAAATCAAGTATACTATAGATACATGAATGTGCGGAACAGACAGAAAACATAGACTTTCCGAAGGGAGTGTGAAGAAATGGGTGATACTGTAAAGAAGAAAATCTCCATCGGTGTGGAGGATTTTAA
>FR881953.1 GCA_000435615.1 Firmicutes bacterium CAG:238
AAAACCGCATGAACCCAGAAAATTCCAGCCCGAATGAAACAAGGAACGGAGATTGTAGAGATGTTATTCAGTACTTCGAGGGTCTGTTCATTTATGTCAGGTTCCGGGTCATCTTCAGCCTCCGATGCAGCCTTTTCTTCGTCCTTGTCCTTAAATTCTGTCATAAATTTTTTCATAATTTTGTAAGCTCCTTTTCAATTCTTTCCCATGGGAAGCCAACCACATTATCATATTCACCTTCAATGTGATCAATATGTTTGGAGAAAATCCCCTGGATTGCGTATGCGCCCGCTTTGTCGTACGGCTCGTCCGTATCCAAATAGGCGTTAAGTTCTTCATCTGAAAAATCCTTTACGAAAACCTTGGTTATTTCTGCGAAAACCCGCGCGTTCTGCATGCCTGCCTCCACCAAAGCACATCCCGTCACAACAAAATGTACATCATTTCGAAGCGAGGAAATCATGCGAAAGGCATCCTCGCGGTCTTCCGGTTTTCCCATGATTTCGTCTTTGTAAACGATTGTGTCTGCGGCGATGATGATCGGCGTCGTTCCTTCCGAAGCGAGATACTCCGCTTCGACGGCCTTTGCTTTTTTGAGTGCAAGAAACATTACCGTCTGGCACATGCCGTGTTCGGGCGGAATGTTTTCATCAATCTCGGCAGGATGAACGATAGGGCGGATCCCGTGTTTTTTCATCATTTCAATGCGGCGCGGCGAGCCGGACGCCAGAATGTAGGTACGATCTTTATCCATCTTCAATTTCCTTTACGATTTAATAAGAACAACATTATTATCGCATATTTTTTGCAAAAAGGAAATACTAAAAATGTGAAGAGAGGAGCGATTGAAATGGCACAAATCAGTGAAGAAAAGAATAAAGCGCAGGAAAAACAAAAGAAAGAAATCGCCAAGGCATACGGAAAATACGCAAAGGAATTTACGCCGAAACCGAAGTATTTTTCAAACTGCCTTAAGGCATTCATCGTGGGCGGCGCAATCTGCACGGCGGCTTTTGCGTTTCAGACCTATCTGCAAGGGAAGGGCGTTTCGGAAAAAAACGCGGGTGCATTCGTTACCATAACGCTCGTGATGCTTGCCCAGCTGCTTACGGGGCTTGGAGTCTTCGATGTAATCGCAAAATTTGCCGGAGCGGGCGTAATCGTGCCGATAACCGGGTTTTCAAATTCCATGGTAGCACCTGCACTGGAATATAAACGGGAAGGGCCGGTGCTTGGCGTGGGTGCCAAGCTTTTTAGCGTCGCAGGGCCGGTTCTGGTCTGCGGCATAAGCGCGGCTACGATCGTAGGTGTAATTTATTGGCTGATGTAGGCCGGTTTGGAGGAGAAAAAGATGGCAAGAAAGAAACAAGGGCTGCAGACCGTAAGCTTCGAGAAGAAACCCTATATCATCGGAAGGGGAAATGTAGTCGGCAAGAAGGAAAGCGAGGGACCGCTCGCATCGTATTTTGACGAATCGCTTACAGACGATATGTACGGGGAAAAGTCGTGGGAAAAGGCAGAATCCAAGATGCTCCAGACCGCGATGAGCAAGGCCTGCACCAGAGCGCAGCTCAGCAAAGAAAACATCGATGTCATGCTGAGCGGGGATTTGGTCAATCAGATCATGTCCTCGTCGTTTACGGCAAGAAACATGCACATTCCCTTCCTGGGCCTTTACGGAGCCTGCTCGACAATGACCGAATCCATGGTGCTCGGCTCAATGCTGATCGACGGAGAGTTTGCATCGAATGTGCTTGCGGGGGCGTCCAGCCATTTCTGCACGGCGGAGAGACAATTCCGAATGCCGGTTGAACACGGAAACCAAAGGCCGCCGTCGGCACAGTGGACGGCAACTGCGGCAGGAGCTGTGGTGATCTCCGAGTCGGCGGGAGGAAACGCACCGGTGAATATCCGGGTAACCGATGCCACCGTGGGAAAAGTTATCGATGCCGGAATCAAGGATGCAAATCAGATGGGGGCTGCCATGGCTCCCGCGGCGGTGGATACGCTGCTGAATCATCTGCAGGATACAGGCAGGGGGATTGACTACTATGACTTAGTTGTAACCGGAGACCTTGGATATATAGGGAAGGACATCATGTGCGATCTGCTTGTCGATGCCGGGCTTGACTCGAGAAAGGTGTTCGGACACTACGATGACTGCG
>FR881954.1 GCA_000435615.1 Firmicutes bacterium CAG:238
ACTGCCACAATTATCTCAAAAAAGCGAGGCCTTGAGAAGGACGTTGGTGGTTTACCATTTACTGTAAAACCTCCCAAAATTAAATTCCAATAAAAAAGACTGCTCGGTAATTCACCTTACAGTCTTAGTATAGTTTCATTTTCACTTGGTTTGATCGCCTCGCATGCGACAAATTAAGCACCTAAGAGATTTTGGTCGAATGCAAACAATGCCTCGTTGATTTCGAAAACATTATAATTTCTTTTTTTGACAAAATATTCAATTATAACGTCAAATTTATTCGAGTGTGAAAGCGCAAAACCCGCCTTCATAAGCATTTCCTTCATCTCATTCAAAGGCAGCTCAAGTGCCAGCGCAAAAGCAATTACCGTAGGCTTTGAAGGTCGATACGCTTTGTCGGAACGGATTTTTGAAAAAAGTTTCCGATCAATGTTTGCTTTCTTGTAACATTGTGCATCCGTCATGCCCTTTTCGTCAATTTTGCGAAGAAGCATCTCGGAAAAACTTTCATCAAGCTGTTCAAGCGCATTATCCAGCGAAGCGTCACAGCAGACCTCAATGCTCCTCAGCCTTTTTAAATCATAGCTGTCCTCATGCTCCTCGACATATTTATCATCTATGTATGCCGCAATGTCCGAAAAAAGCTTGCTTCCGATGGTATATGATTTCTTATCGAAAATCACGACATATACCTGCATGTCGTTTTCCTGCAAAAATTCGCTGATGGTATCCACGGCCACGCGAAGCGCCCGGTCTTTCGGATAGCCGTAAACGCCCGCCGAAATCAGCGGAAACGCAAGCGTTTTACACCCATGCTCCGCCGCCAGCGCAAGCGACTTGCGATAACAGGAAATCAGCTTTTCCTCTTCACCGTGATCTCCGCCCCGCCAAATCGGCCCGACCGTATGGATAACATATTTGCAAGGCAGATGGTAGCCTTTTGTAATCTTTGCGTCGCCCGTCGCGCAGCCGTGAAGCGTTCGGCACTCCGCAAGCAGCTCAGGCCCCGCCGCGCGGTGGATGCAGCCGTCCACGCCGCCTCCGCCGAGAAGCGAATTGTTCGCAGCGTTCACGATGGCGTCAACCTTCAGCTTTGTTATGTCGTTTCTGATTATCTGAAGTGGCATATCAACACTTCCTTATCCTTGGGTTGGAATAAATTCAATCATCGCATTTGCAACGTTTGAAATCGGCATCGTCTGCAGCCATACCTTGCCCGGTCCCGTCAGCAATGTATTGAAGAGCCCCTCTCCGCCAAGCAGCTTGTTTTTCAATCCCTGAACCTGTCTGATTTCCATGGAAACACTCGTCTCAAATCCGGCAACATTTCCGGTATCTACCAGCAGCTGCTGCCCCGGAGCAAGATTGTATTCCACCAAATCGCCGTCAATTTCCACAAAAGCCATCCCGCTTCCTGAAAGTTTCTGCATAATGAAGCCTTCTCCGCCGAAAAATCCCGCGCCGAACTTTTTGCTGAAATGAACGGAAAGATCCACACCTTTCGTGGACGCGAGGAAAGCCTGTTTCTGCAAAATAAACTCTTTACCCCCTGTTATCTCCAGTGGAAGAATTTTTCCCGGAAAACTCGATCCGAATGCAATCATCGCATCATCCCTGCCCGCCGTGTAAATATTCTGAAACATGGACTCACCCGAAAATGCCTTAGAAAACATCTTCCCGAGGCCGCCTCCCGTTGTCTCCATCTGAAAATCCGTCGTCTGCCAAACCATGGAGCCCTTCTCCGTAATTATCTGTTCTCCTTTGTTCAAATAACAAACCACAACCGGGAATGACCCACCTTTAATTTCGTATTTCATTCTTTCCCCTTTCTGCAGAGAATTCACTCACTTGTTTCTCTGCCTTTTGCTTCCGTTGTCTTACTGTAATTATATTGCGTCCGCACGAAAAAATCAAGGCATGCAGTGTTCATCCGCAAAGCAAGTTACGCGCTCTCGACGATTCTTGCTCCAAACGGCATAAATGACAGCCTGGCCATTTTGAAAAACTGCATTCCGAACGGAATTCCCACTATCGTGATGCACCAAAGGCAGCCAAACAGCAGGTTTGCGATTGCCATTTCCAGTCCAAAGAAGCAGACCCATATGATGTCTACAAGGAACGAAAACGTCCTGCCATCGTACACGATTTCTCTGCCGAACGGCCAAAACGCAAATTCCGCAAATTTAAAACATTGTACGCCAATCGGTATTCCGATTATTGTTATGCAGAATATGCATCCTGCAAGGCACCATGCAAGTCCGCCAAGCAGACCTCCAAATAAAAACCAAAGTATGTTTCCTAATGTTTTCATATGTATCCTTTCTTTGCCACCCTCTGCGGCGTTGTTGTAATCTTCCAAGTGCTGGGTTGCCCTTCTTGTCATTTGCGGGTATACTGTTAGTGATATCAGCAGACTCCTCGATCTTGAGCGTAGCCATTTGACTGTTGTCATTGTAGACAGGCGCACCGAGGACTGCTGGTATTTTTTAGTTTGTTTAGCTATATGTTGCAAACACATTTTCTTTTCTCAAGACACTTCGATTGTATCGCGCATTTTTAATAAATACAAGAATATTTTTATGGACAAAATGCGAAAGCGGAATCGAAACATTTCCTGTTCACGCGCTCACCCGGGTGCGGTCTCGAGCATATAGTCCCGGCGGTCATCTGTCATGATATTGAGAGATTTCGAAGCAACTTTCCTTTTTTGAGGGGATAGTGTCTGCATGAGGGATTGGCTGCTGGATAGTGTAAAATAGTTGTGGAGTTTTT
>FR881955.1 GCA_000435615.1 Firmicutes bacterium CAG:238
CGGACGGAATGGAAACGAATTTTTAGCGAATTTCCCGAGAAAACGGTGCCTTCGCGCGCTTCATTTCATCACATGCTGCAGGAAATCTCTGCAGCCTTCCACGACATCCTCGTAGGTCACGTCAAAATTGCCCGTATACCATGGGTCGGCGATATCTCTTGGCTGTCTCGAAAAATCAAGCAGTCCATGCACCTTATTGTCCGGATCACTGTCGATGATACGCATCAGATTCCGACGGTTATTGGCATCCATGATCAACAGATAGTCAAAATATTCGTAATCTGCTTTCGTTACTTGGCGCGCGTGGTGATCGCCGCATGGAATCCCCATCTCCGCCAGCTTGCGCCTTGTACCATGATGCACCCCATTGCCGATCTCCTCCCTGCTGGTCGCCGCCGAATCAATCTCAAACAAGTATCCCATGCCCTGTTTCTTTACCATATCTGCAAACACATACTGCGCCATCGGGCTGCGGCAGATATTGCCGTGGCAGATAAAAAGCACTTTTATCATAATCTCTACCTTCCTCCATAAGTCTCGAAAACGCTGATATTACGAACTTTTTCGGCCTTTCGGCTTTTTTCAACTGTTTGTTAGGCATATTTTTTCCCCATATCGAGGTATTCTTAAATCAGTACTTCCCATTTTCCATATCTCTTTCCGTCAACTCTACGGATATAATCCTTTTTCTGTAAGGACTCCATAATTCGTTTTATGGTGCTAAGAAATTTTCCTGTCTCTGCCGCAAGCTCTTTTTGCTTAATAAAAGGGTTTTTATAGAGCAGTTTCAAAATCGCGAGTTCTTCTAAAGTGCATTCCAAAGTGTCAAATTGAGACTTTGGAACTTTAGGAATAACGAAGAAATGTTGGTCTCGATCAAGCAGCGTGGTGTGAAGTAAGTGCTTTTGTTTGCGTCTGACGGTTTAGAAGGAATACGCGACGCACTCAAAAGCCCTAGGAGTTATATGCTCCTAGGGTTGTCGTTCTGATTTCTTTTTTATTTTTTTCATGAATATATTCGCTGATAGCATGGTAGAAAATATCGGCTTCTTTGACTTGGGTTTCTACATCTGCTTTTGCGATTACATAAAAGTCTTCATAATCACTTTCAGTCCGAAGTGAAAATGCACTTTTGATGATGTTCGAAAGCTGCTTATCAAAAATTCCGGTTTTAATATATCGCATTTGAAAATTTGAAATCACTCCGGAATGTTTCTTAAAATCCAGTCCATCAAGTGCCAAAACTGCGCGTGCAGCATGAAAAATCGCATAATAGGAACGATTTGCAGAGGTATCGTACATTTCAAGTTCCAATGTACGTTTTGCATCTTCCAAATACTGCTTGGCTTTTGAAAGCCGATATAAACTTAAATCTATGCACTCTTTACTTGTACAACGCGCTTTCCCTCCCTCATGACATTTTGAAAGAACGGAAGCGTGTTTGAAAAGCGTAAAAATGTATCTTTATCCTGTAGCTTAATGGACAAAAGTACGTCATACTTCAAGTCAAGATCAGAGGAAAGGTCGCTCACTTTTCTGCGATACGTCGCAAGCTGCTCTTTCGGCAAGTCTACCAATGCCATAATATCTATATCAGATTCCGCATCAAAATCGCCTCTGGCATAGGAACCATACAGCCACACTTCATCCAGCTTTTCTCCAAAAACACTGCTGAGTGCCGAATAAGTTTCCTTCATCAGATTATTCAAGCCTAAATTGCTCACACTTCTCACCTGCCTCTCTTTAGAATCATTATACAACATATCCATCAAAACTTCCAGCTATAGAAATTGCTATTTTGAAATAATTTGAGCCCCTTCAATCATAAGTAGTAAATTAGTAGTAAAAACTGCACAGCAACTCGCGTATATATTGAAATTTCAAGCATACAGCCAAACTGATTATTTATTGCCGTGACAGATAAAAAGCACTTTTATCATAAGCTCTACCTTCCTCCATAAGTCTCGAAAACGCTGATATTATAATTAGCTCTTACCAAAGCGTTGCGGAAGCTCGCTTCTTGCTTAATACCCAATCCTAAAATAATCCAAATATGCTTTATACTTATCCTGTGCCGTCAGACAGGTATCTGTCAGATATCCTTTTTCGTTGTCCCATTCCTTCAATCCACGGTAATAGAACATCTTCAGATTGTCCTCAATGATGAACGGAACGATATTGTATTTCAGGCACTCCTTAAACATGATTAATCTGCCCACACGGCCGTTGCCGTCCTGGAACGGATGAATCCGCTCAAACTTCACATGGAAGTCCAGAATATCCTCAAAGGTCTTTGCTTCCTTGGCGTTATATTCCGTCAGCAAAGCCTTCATTTTATCGGCAACTTCTTCCGGCATGGCTGTATCCCTGCCGCCGACTTCATTCGGAAGTTTCTTATAATCACCAACCGCAAACCAATCTTTTCTGGAATCGCTGGTACCGTTTTTCAAAACCAAGTGAAGCTCCTTGATAAACTTCTCCGTCAGAGCTGCTTTTGCATGATCGATAATCATATCAATGCAGCGGAAGTGATTTGCTGTTTCAATCACATCATCCACATCCAGCACTTCTTTTTCTGCGCTGATGGTGTTCGTTTCAAAGATATATCTGGTTTGATCGTGTGTCAGGCGGTTTCCTTCCATATGGTTGGAATTATATGTCAAATCAATCTGTGTTTTATGGTAGATCCCACCGGAATATTTACTTGCCTTCTGCTCTTTCAGAATATCCAACAGAGTACTCGGCTTATCTTTTCTTTTATTAGTACGCTCCGGCTTTTCTGCGTTTTCCGGAATGTTCCATGTCTTGCCGGTAAGAAACGCACCGTTCACACGCCCCTGGGCGCAGTAATTTCTAACACTGCGCTCGGACACATCCCACTTTTTCGCTATTT
>FR881956.1:0-10142 GCA_000435615.1 Firmicutes bacterium CAG:238
GATGAAAACGGTAAGCTCATTGCGAAGACAGCACTCAAGCAGTGTAAGTACGCTTCAAGAGTTTGGACTAAATAAAAAAACTTGTATATAAACACGCGAAGGCTCGGCGAATTTATGCCGGGCTTTCGCATTTTTTGTTGTTTCTCGGACGAAAATCAAGTATACTATAAGGAAAGCATAAGTGGGCAGAAAAAGGAGGACAGGCATGAGCAAAGCGGACAAACTATTTGTAAATATGTGCGAAAAGATTCTGACGGAAGGATTTTCAACAGAAGGTGAGACTGTGCGTGCCCGTTGGGAAGACGGTTCTCCTGCGTATACGATTAAGACGTTCGGAGTTGTGAACAGGTACGACCTTTCCGAGGAGTTTCCGGCGCTGACGCTCAGACCTACGGCAATCAAATCCGCGACGGATGAAATTCTTTGGATTTGGCAGAGAAAGTCCAATAATATACACGATTTAAAACCGCATATCTGGGATGAATGGGCGGATGAAGACGGTTCCATCGGCAAGGCATACGGCTACCAGATGGCGAAGAAATATCAATTCGCGCAGGGTGAAATGGATCAGGTGGATAATGTGCTGTGGCAGCTCAAGAACCAGCCGCAATCCCGTAGAATTATGACAAACATCTATAATTTTGCGGACCTTTCGGAGATGAACCTGGAGCCTTGTGCTTATAGCATGACCTTTAATGTGACAGGCAGCAGACTCAATGCGATTCTCAATCAGCGTTCGCAGGATATTTTGGCGGCAAACAACTGGAATGTCGTTCAGTATTCCATCCTGCTGATGATGTTCGCGCAGGTCAGCGGACTGATTCCGGGGCAGCTTGTGCATGTAATTTCGGACGCGCATATCTATAATAAGCATGTGCCGGTAATTGAAGAACTCATTAAGAGGCCGCAGTATCCGGCACCGAAGGTGAAGCTGAACCCTGAAGTCAAGAATTTTTATGATTTCACGACGGCGGACATAATCGTAGAAGACTATCAGACAAATCCGCAGATTTTGAATATTCCAATCGCAATTTAGCAGAGAAAGGAAACGAAATGAACTTAATCGCAGCCGCAGACCAAAACTGGGGAATCGGAAAAGACGGCGGACTTCTCGTCCACCTTCCGGGAGACCTCAGATATTTCAGAGAAAAAACAAAAGGCAAAGTTGTCGTTATGGGCAGAGCGACGCTCGAAAGCCTGCCCGGAGGCAGGCCGCTGCCGGAAAGAACCAATATCGTTTTGACGAGCGATACAAGCTTCGGGAAAGAGGGGTGTATCATCGTTCACAGCATGGAGAAACTGATGACCGAATGTGCGAAATATGCACCCGACGATGTGATGATAATCGGCGGCGAGCAGGTCTACATGCAGCTCATAAGGCAGTGCGACAGGATCTTTATCACTAAGATTTTTGAGACATTTGACGCGGACAAGCATATTATGAATGTGGACAGGATGAAGCATTTTGAACCGGTTTGGGAGAGCGATGTGATGGAAGAAAACGGCATACAGTATCAATTTGTCGAATACAGGAGAAAATAATGGCGAAGGTAAAGAACAAGAGAGAAAACCACGTGACAAAGCGCGGCACATACGGCTACGGTTACGGACCGAAGAATGCGGCTCCGGCGAAAAAAAGCGTACCGGACAGAACGGCTCCGAAGAGAGAGAATTTTGCCGCAGAAAGAAACGAGAACCTTATCGTGGGCAGAAATCCGGTCACAGAGGTCTTCAAAAGCGGCAGAGAGATTGATAAACTCGTCGTAAGCAGTACCGAAGGCTCTATGATAAAAATACTGGCTATGGCGAAGGAAAAGGGCATTCCGGTGATGAAAGTCGAGAAGGCTGCAATGGACAGAATTGCGCCGGGGCAGGCGCATCAGGGCGTTGCGGCTTATACCAGCCCGTATGAATATGCGGAAATGGAAGACATTTTTGCGCGGGCAAAGGCGGCCGGTGAAGAGCCGTTCATTATCATACTTGACAATCTGGAGGATCCGCATAATCTGGGGGCTGTTATGCGAACCGCCGAGTGCGTAGGCGCACACGGGGTTATCATACCGAAGCGCAGAGCCTGCGGGCTTACGGAAACCGTTGCAAAGGCTTCGGCAGGGGCGATTGAATACATGCCTTGCGTAAAGGTGACGAATATCGCACAGACGATTGATGAACTCAAAGAACGTGGAATCTGGGTGGCCGCATGCGACATGGGCGGACAGGAATATTATAAAGCTGACCTGAAAGGTGCGATTGCTGTCGTAATCGGAAGCGAAGGCTTCGGCATCAGCAAACTCGTCCGCGAAAAATGCGATTTTGTGGTTTCCATGCCTATGGTTGGAAAGATAACATCACTGAACGCGTCGAATGCCGCCGCGGTAATTATGTATGAGGTTAGGAAACAAAGAGATGGACAATAGTGCAGTACATATCCTCACCGACGAGCAGCTTGTAAAGATGGCGCAAGAAGGAAGCGAGACGGCAGAGGAGATTTTAATTGAAAAATACAAGAGCCTGGCAAAGGGTAAAGCAAAGATTTACTTCATTGTCGGAGCGGAGGCTGAGGATGTTGTTCAGGAAGGCATGATCGGACTCTTTAAGGCAATCCGCAATTACGACCCGGAACGCGAGGCCTCATTTAAAACCTATGCAGACACTTGCATAAACAGCCAAATTATCACTGCAATCAAGAACGCCAATCGGAAAAAGCACCAACCGCTGAATGAGTCTTTGTCCCTCAGCAAGACCGTCATTGACGGCGACTGGGAAACGACGATGGAGAATCTTCTCCGTGACAGCGAAGAGAACAATCCGGAGGTGCTCACATTGATAAAAGAAGTCGTGGATTGCCTGAAAGCACAGGACAGCGGGATTTTCAGCGAGTTCGAGTGGAAGGTATGGAGCGAGAAATTAAAAGGCCGTCCATATACCGAGATAGCAAGCCTGCTTAACAAATCACCGAAATCCATCGATAACGCGCTGCAGCGAATAAAGAAAAAAGTCCTTTTGTACATGCAGGAGTAAAAACACGAAAATTTGAAATACATGGGAGGAAAAGAATGATAAACAGCAAACAGAGAAGTTATCTGCGGTCAATGGCGCACGACCTTGACCCGGTAGCATATATAGGAAAGTTCACGCTTTACAGAGAATCCAAAGAAAACAAACAAATTGTGCTTCCGCGCTAGAAAAGCATGCAAAAATGCTTTACAAAGATGATAGAACTGTGCTACAATAATTAAGCAAAAATATGCTGTTGTAGCTCAGTAGGTAGAGCACTTCCTTGGTAAGGAAGAGGTTCGGCAGTTCGAGCCTGCTCAACAGCTCCATTAGAATCCCGTACGGCGACGGTTATCGAGCTGCGCGGGATTTTTTTATGTGCGAAAATTAATTGAAAAGTTGAAAAAACCACTTGCAAACCAGTCCCAATATGGTAAAATTAAGAATAGGTTTGAGCAAAACCCAATAGTGGATTTGGGGACGCCCAAGTCTGCACTTCCAAAAAATAACGTTATATAATCAGGAGGAAATTTCAAAATGGCAAAACAGAAATTCGAAAGAACAAAACCGCATATTAACATCGGTACAATCGGTCACGTAGACCACGGTAAGACAACCCTTACAGCAGCAATCACAAAGGTTCTCCACCAGAGATACGGTCTTGGTGAAAACGTAGAATTCGACCAGATCGACAAAGCTCCGGAAGAAAGAGAAAGAGGTATCACAATTTCTACAGCACACGTAGAATACGAAACACCGAACAGACACTACGCACACGTAGACTGCCCGGGCCACGCTGACTATGTAAAGAACATGATCACAGGTGCAGCACAGATGGACGGAGCAATCCTTGTAGTAGCAGCAACAGACGGACCGATGCCGCAGACAAGAGAACACATTCTTCTTTCCAGACAGGTAGGTGTACCATACATCATCGTATTCCTGAACAAGTGCGATATGGTAGACGACGAAGAACTGCTTGACCTTGTAGAAATGGAAGTAAGAGAATTACTTGATGACTATGAATTCCCGGGAGATGACACACCAATCATCAGAGGATCCGCACTTATGGCATTAGAAGATCCTGCAGGCCCATGGGGAGACAAGATTGTAGAACTGTTCGAAGCAGTAGACAGCTACATTCCTGAACCGGAAAGAGACAACGATAAGCCATTCCTGATGCCGGTAGAAGACGTATTCTCCATCACAGGACGTGGAACAGTAGCAACAGGAAGAGTAGAAAGAGGCGTACTTGAAGTAGGAAACGAAGTAGAAATCGTAGGACTGACAGAAGAGAAGAGAAAAGTAGTTGTAACCGGAGTAGAAATGTTCAGAAAGCTTCTTGACAGAGCAGAAACAGGCGACAACATCGGAGCACTTTTAAGAGGCGTACAGAGAAACGAAATCGAAAGAGGACAGGTACTCTGCGCACCGGGCTCGATTCACCCGCACACACACTTCAAGGGACAGGTATACGTACTGAAGAAAGAAGAAGGCGGAAGACATACACCGTTCTTCAACGGATATAGACCGCAGTTCTATTTCAGAACAACAGACGTAACAGGCGACCTTCAGCTTCCGGAAGGAACAGAAATGTGCATGCCTGGAGATAACATCATCATGGAAGTAAAGCTGATCACACCGATCGCAATCGAAGAAGGACTTAGATTCGCTATTCGTGAAGGCGGAAGAACAGTAGGTTCCGGCGTAGTTACAGAGATTATCGAATAAGAATCTCTGCGTCATTAAACGCATATAAGCTAAATTGAGGGCGGCTCCGCGAGGGGCCGCTTTTATAGTGTTTGACATTCTATAAATAGGGTGTTAGAATAAAATGGTCTATGAATATATGAATAAAAATTACAGTAAAGAGGGACTTTGATGACGGAGAATATAATTAAGGTCGAAAATTTAATATTTGAATACGCCAAAACCGGCGAGGAAGAAAACATAACAGTTCGAGCAATCGACGATGTGAGCTTTGAAATCGAAAAGGGCAGTTTTACAGCGATTATCGGAAAAAACGGATCAGGAAAATCGACACTTGCGAAGAACCTGAACGGGCTTTTAATTCCATCATCGGGCGCGGTGTACGTTGCAGGATATGATACAAAAGATGACAAACACATCTGGGATGTGCGGCAAACCGCGGGAATGGTATTTCAGAATCCCGATAATCAGCTGGTATCAGCCATCGTAGAAGATGATGTGGCGTTCGGACCGGAGAACCTGGGAGTACCGCCGGAAGAAATCCGGGAAAGAGTTGACAAGGCACTTGAAGATGTCAACATGGGAGCATTCAAGAAAAAGGCACCGCATCTTCTCTCGGGCGGCCAAAAGCAACGAATCGCAATTGCAGGCGTTGTTGCAATGAAACCGCAGTGTATTATTTTCGATGAGCCTACGGCCATGCTTGACCCAAAGGGACGCAAGGAAATAATGGCGATTATTGATGAACTGCATGCAGAGGGGATCACTGTGGTGCTTATCACGCATTTCATGGAAGAGACAGTGAATGCAGACAGACTGATTATTATGAACGAGGGACGTGTGCTGCTGGACGGAGCACCGGCGGAAGTATTCAAACAGCGGGATCTTATCCGCTCCGTGAACCTTGATGTGCCTTTGATGGCAGAACTTTCGTTTAAACTTCGGGAACTTGGAGTGAAAGTGCCCGACAATATTATTACAGAAGAAAAGATGGTTGAATTTATATGTCAATAAAAGTAGAACATTTAACTCATATATATGATAAAGGAATGCCGAGTGAGTCAGTGGCTCTTGATGATGTCAGCTTCACCGCAGAAGACGGGCAGTTTATCGGAATTATCGGGCATACCGGGTCGGGAAAATCCACACTGCTGCAGCATCTGAACGGATTGCTGAAACCGGATGAAGGAACGGTAACGGTTGGAAATGTCGATATTACGCAGCCGGGAATTTCCATGGTGGAAATCAGAAAACGCATTGGTTTGGTTTTCCAATATCCGGAGTATCAACTTTTTGAGGAAACGGTTGCAAAGGATGTGGCGTTCGGACCAAAAAACTTGGGATTGTCCGAAACAGAAATCGAAGAGCGCGTGAAAGAAGCAATCGAGCTTGTGGGGCTTGATTACGAAACGGTTAAGGATCGTTCCCCATTTGAATTGTCCGGAGGGCAGAAGCGAAGGGTGGCAATCGCAGGTGTGGTTGCAATGAGACCTGAAGTCCTGATTTTGGACGAGCCTACAGCCGGACTTGATCCGAAGGCACATAAGGATGTACTCAATATGGTTGAGGAAGTTCACAGGCGCACCGGGAACATCACGATTTTTGTTTCCCATAATATGGCGGATATTGCAAGACTTTCGGACAAGATCTTGGTTATTCACAACGGAAAACTCGTAACGAAAGGAAGCCCTAAGGAAGTTTTTTCGCAAAAGGAAACACTTCGGAGTGTGGGACTTGATCTGCCGCCGGTGACGGAATTCACGGAAGGACTCCGCGAGAGGGGAATCAATCTTTCGGCAACGATTTTGGACGTTGACGAAGCTGCAGCGCAGATTGCAGAATATTTAAAAAACAAAGAATAAATCGGAAGGACGCCTTTGAAGAAAGGGCTTTGAAAATATGATTAGAGACATTACGCTGGGTCAATACTACCCGGGAGAATCTTGGGTGCACAAACTTGACCCGAGAGTAAAAATAATAGCAACGTTGCTATTCATAATTGAGCTTTTTATCGTAAATGATTTTATCGGCTTCGCAATTTCTGCGGTTGTACTTGCAGTGCTTATTGCGGTGTCCGGGGTACCGCTGGGCTTTATCCTCAGAGGTCTCAAGCCGATACTGATTATTTTGCTTTTTACCTTTGCGCTTAATATCTTCATGATAAGCGGCGAGGTCATTTGGAGCTGGTGGATTCTCAAAATTACCAAAGAAGGCATCCGGACAGCTGTCTTTATGGCAATCCGGCTGATTCTGCTGATTATAGGTTCCTCCATGCTTACGCTTTGCACAAGACCGCTCAGCCTGACGGACGGAATCGAAAGGCTGCTTTCCCCGTTCAAGGCAATCGGGCTCCCAGCGCACGAAATCGCCATGATGATGACAATTGCGCTCAGATTCATACCGACGCTGCTGGAAGAAACCGATAAGATAATGAAAGCACAGCAGGCGAGGGGCGCAGACTTTGAAAGCGGGAGCCTCCTTCAGAGAGTGAAAAGCCTGATTCCGATTTTGGTGCCGCTTTTTGTGAGTGCATTCCGAATCGCCAACGATTTGGCAATGGCAATGGAAGCGAGATGTTACAGAGGCGGAAAGCACCGGACAAGGATGCATGAAATGAAATTTGCAGGCAGAGACTACGCTGCATTTGCGCTTCAGGCTTTGTTCCTGGCGGTAATTATTGTTTGCAACAGATTTTTTTAAAGGACAGATAAATGTATGAGGCAGAGAAATATCAAGAATCTCAGCGAAAGAATTGAACAAAATTCAAGACTGCTTATAGAAGAGCCCGGTGACTGCAAAGGTCGCTGGGCTGAAATATTCGGAAACGGAAATCCGATTTATCTTGAAATCGGCTGCGGGAAGGGGGACTTCATCACCAAACACGCATTTGCCGAACCGGACTGTAATTTTATCGCATGTGAGGGACAGATGTCGGTCGTTCTTCGAGCACTGGAGAAAGCGGAGGCATCGGGAAGCGGGAATCTCAGGGTTTTTATTGATTTTGTGAATGACCTCGAGGACTATTTTGAGGTCGGGGAACTTTCGGGCATTTATCTGAACTTCAGCGATCCGTGGCCGAAGGCGCGTCATGCCAAGAGAAGGCTTACTTACCGCGGCAGACTTCAAAATTACAAAAAAGTATTGAAGCCGGACGGCTTTATCGAATTCAAGACCGACAACGAAGGGCTTTTTGCATTTACACTCGAAGAGATTGAAGCTTGCGGATACGAAATGATTGAGATGAGCCGGGACCTTCACGGCGAGGCGCAGGGAGTGCACGGCGAAAAATCCCGATGCTTTATGACGGAGTACGAAGAAAAATTTTCAGGACAGGGAAAGAACATTAATTTTGCGAGATTTTAACGGCGGAGAGGTCGAGGAAACATTTTGATCCGCAGATTGAAGAACATCTGCCGTCCGCCCTTACATCCTACGATAAATATCAAAAGGCCAACCATGAGACGCAAAACTGGAAAGAACTCTATGTGAAAGCATACGGAGTTGACCCGGTATATCTTGAGGAGGCGGCCGGACTTTGGGGACCGGAACAGGAAAAGAATGCACTCATGCCGGAAATGTTCGAGGGGATGACCGAGCTGATTCGAGACCTCAAGCCAATACCGCTTGGGATTTGCTCGCAGAATAACCGTGTACAAATTGAAAACACTCTCGAGCATTACGGAATCAGAGACTGCTTTGAGGGCATCATAGGGACGCTTGAAGTTCCAATTGCAAAGCAAAAACCGGATGCGGAAGGATTCCTTCGCTGCCTTGAAGAGATGGGCGCAAAAGAGCAAGACGGTATTTATGTCTACATAGGAGACCACAGTGATGATGTGACTTTTGCAAAAAACGCTGCTGCATGTCTTGGGTGCGAGGTCATATGTGTGTCGGTTGACTATTTGGGTCTTAATATAGAAAATTATAAAAAGTGGGAGAACAGACCGGATTATTACGCTGAGAATACGAAGCAGCTAAAACAAATCCTAGATTCTTTAGTAAAATAAAAGCAGGCAGAGACGCACTCAGAAACTGAATGCATTGCTGCCCGCTTTTTTATTGGTGTTTTTTCAGGATGAAAATAAAAAATGCAATTGACATTATAACGGCAAACCGATACAATAAAAACAAAAGGAGGTGAAATCTCGTGACAATAAACGAATATATGGAAAAAAAGCAGCTTACGCAATATCGATTAGCGAAGGAAAGTGGTCTGGCTTATACAACAATCCATGATATTTGCAATGGTAAAGCGCAGCTTGAAAAATGTTCTGCGGAGACTATTTATTATATTTCAAAGGTTCTCGGTATTTCGATGGAAAGTCTGATAGAACCTTATCTTGATAAGCGCTGCGATTTTACACTGTTCAGGAGCAATACCTGTCATAAATTAAAAGAACTCGGAGATATTGATTTTGTCATTGAAGTACTGGAGAAAGATGAAATCCGTTGGTATTATAAAAAACAATGGTATCGTGAAAGCTTATATCTTCTCGCAATGCTTGACTATGTAAGCCGGGAAAATAATATACCGATTTGCACGCAGTATGATGACCTTCGCAAAATGAAACTGCAGAATATGCTTTTTCCTTCCGGAGTACTTGCGGCTGCGGAAATTACAAAAGATCAAGAAGTAAAAGAGCAAGCTATCAAAGATTCAATCCCGGAATTTTTGCGATTTAACATTGTAGAAAGTGAGGTGCGAAATGTCGTCTGAAATTTTTACAAAAGAGAATCTGGATCTGTATTTAAAGGAACTTGCGAAGGCTTTCAGAAAGCGAAATGGCAAATCCATGCCGGCAGAGATTGTCTTAGTTGGTGGTGCAGCAATTTTAACCAATTATGGATTTCGCAATATGACTACGGATATTGATGCGGTTATTCATGCAGCTTCGACAATAAAAGATGCAATTAATGATGTCGGAGATAAATTTAGTTTGCCAAATGGATGGATAAATGCTGATTTTATGCAGACTGCTTCTTATACACCAAAACTGAATGAATATTCAGTATATTATAAATCTTTTTATGGTGTTCTTACAATACGAACAATCACGGCAGAGTACCTAATTGCTATGAAACTGAGAGCCGGAAGAAAGTATAAAAACGACCTTTCGGATGTAATCGGTATATTAGTGGAGCACGATAAAAAAGGGGCACCTATCACTTTTGAAAAAATAGAAGAAGCGGTAAAGAATCTTTATGGCGGTTGGGAGGCTGTTCCTGCAGATGCAAAAGTGTTTATTGAGGAAGCACTCAGGAATGAAAACCTAGAAAATATTTTTACATCAATAAAAAAAGAGGAAAACGAATCCAAGGATATTTTGATTACCTTTGAACAGAATTATCCGAAAGTTATCAAAGAATCTAATGTAAACGAGATTTTAAAATCATTAAAAGAAAAGAGAAATTGACAAGAATTTCAATTTCTGTAC
>FR881956.1:10253-20869 GCA_000435615.1 Firmicutes bacterium CAG:238
CTGATATTCTACCAATGAACTATGTCCGCACATCAAGTTAATTATACATCCGTGCGGACAAAAATTCAATTACTAAATTAGTGCGTATGAAATTTTGGCTAAAAGTTAATATACTCCTGAGGGTCTACATAGACACCGTCCTTCAGCATTTCAAGATGAAGATGGGACGGCTCCAGGGACTCGAACAGTCCGGTGGAACCGACACCGCCGATTATCTGCCCTTCTTTTACATTATCACCGACTTCAACCATTTCGTTTGTGGACAGATTTGAATAAACACTTACCAAACCGCTACCGTCCGAATGTGTGATTTCGATGGATTTGCCGTAGCGGTCATCCGTATAGACGGAAGTTACACAGCCTGCGGCCATTGCAATTACTTGTGTGTCCTCCGGTGCCTCGATATCCACACCGCAGTGGGTCATGTATTGATCCAGTGTGACGGAATAGATCAAATGATCCATGGAATATTCGTTGGTCAGAAAAGCAGAGTCCGATTTTACCGGATTCGCAAATGTTGAACTTTCAGCGGAACTGCCGGATTTGGTTTCGCCGCTTTCCACAATCGGGATGCGTGAGGAAGCAACATTCGTATTCTCGGAATTTTTTTCGTTTTGCACCGCAGCGTTTTTTCCTGCCTCCTCGGTATGAACCTTTTCGGAAACGGGAACATTAGTATTGCTGTCGTTAATCTTGTCTATATTTGATTTTATCGTAAAAATCGAAGTAAGGGCGATGACACAGAAAGCCAAAATCAATGCAACTTGAACCTTGTCTTTTTCTCTTTTCTTTTGTGCTTGACGCATAATTTCACCTCCATATATAGATATTGTTTGCAAAAAAGGCGATTTTCATACAAAAGGCTTCTTGTAATAATTGCAAAATCATATTATACTTAAGTATTATTATTAAAAAAGGAGGAGAGCCATGGGAGAATTAATATTCGCAGCGGAACAAGGCAGAAATATCCCAAAAGAGGATAAAATATTCGGAATAAGCAATAGAGCAAAGAAAAGAATTGCACAAGACGGAAAGGATAAGGTTGTTAATGCTACCATCGGCGCGCTTCTTGACGATGACGGTGAGCTGATTGTTTTATCATCGGTGACGGATGTTTTCAGAAATCTGAAGCCGGAGGAATTTGCAGAATATGCACCGATTGCGGGCACGGCGGAATTCAGAGAGGCGGTTAAGAAAGATGCCTTCGGCAGATATCAGCCGAAAGGCTTTACGGAAGCAGTCGCAACTCCGGGTGGAACGGGAGCAATCAGAAATACGATTTCAAACTTCTCCGAAGCGGGCGACAAGATTCTTGTTGCTGACTGGTTCTGGGCACCGTACAATACGATAGCTCGGGAAATAGGCAGAAGCGTTGAAACATTTGAATTGTTCGACGATAAACGCAAATTCAATATAAAGAATTTTTCCGCAAAAGCGGATTCACTGCTCGAAAAGCAGGAGTGTCTTGTGATTATCCTGAATACACCGGCACATAATCCGACCGGATATGCACTTTCGGATGAGGACTGGAGAAATGTAGTGAATTACTTCTCGTCGGTATCAAAGGAAAAGAAGATAACGCTTCTTGCGGATATTGCATATATCGACTTTGCGGGAGACGAGGAAAAATACAGAAGCTTCCTTCCGATTATCGAGGAAGCACCGGAGAATGTACTTGTTGTTATCGCACACAGCCTTTCAAAAGCATATACGCTTTACGGCATGCGATGCGGTGCGATGATATGCATGGCAAAGACAGAGGAAATTGCAGCTGAATTTAAGCGGGTATGCGAGTTTTCGGCAAGAGCATCATGGTCAAACTGCCCGAGAGCTCCGCAGGTGATTCTTTCGAAGATCTATCAGGACCCGAAGCTGAAAGCAAAAGTCGATGAAGAAAGAAAAGGATTCAGAGACATGCTGCTCAGGAGAGGAAAGGCCTTTGAAGAGGCGGCGGCAGAGGCCGGGCTTGCGATGGTACCGTTTGATGCGGGATTCTTTGCATCGGTGCCTTGTGAGAATCCGGATGCACTTTCTGCCGAGCTTGAAAAAGAGGGAATTTTCCTCGTACCGCTTGCAAAAGGCGTAAGAATATCGGTTGCTTCCATATCGGAAGAAAAATGCAGATATATTCCGGGACGAATCAAAGCATGTATGAGTAAAATTCTGTAAAAAAATTTCGTGGAAGATATTGACATAGACGGCAGGATGTAGTAATATAGTACCACAAAAGGAAATTTGTGGAAAGGAGATTATGAAACAATGCCGGAAAGAGAAAGAGATGATGATTTTAGATTTGAAATCTTGGAGCACATCGGGGTTGTGGGTAAATATCAAACCGGATGGTCGAAAGAAATCAACATCGTATCGTGGCGTGGCGGCAGCCCTAAGCTGGATATCAGAGACTGGGATCCGAGCCATGAACGCATGAGCAGAGGCGTTACGATGCATAAGAATGAAGTTTTGACAACCATGCAGATTCTGATGGAACATTATGGCGACGATTTCAAACAGCTGGGCGAGAATTCCGGGGCTGAGAAACAGGAGAACGAAAGCGTTGCTGCAATCAATCCGGAGCCGATGGCAGCTGTGATGAGCGCTGCGGAAGCCGGATTTTAAACAAAAAAAATACCGTTTCAGGCATAATGCCTGAAACGGTATTTTTTATGGCCGCACGGATCTTATGCGTGTCTTGTTTCGTCTTTGAATAAAAAAGAAATACCGTATAAGGCCGCAAGTCCAACCACCGCATAAATAATGCGCGAAATAACCTCGAGTTTTACGCCGAAAATGCTGGACACAAGGTTATAATTAAAGAAACCGACAAGACCCCAATTGATTCCGCCGATAATCATCAGAATGAGAATTAGTTTTTTCAAAGTAATCACTCCTTTCGCAATCTATTTTGTCCCAAAATATTTTTTTTATGATTTGTTTATGGTATAATAACTTTGATTCACGTTATAATTTTAATATGACATTTATTTGAAAACGGGGGCACTATGAAAATTCAATTAAAGAAAGATTACAGGGGAGAATTTGAGGAAGTAACCGTTGAAAAAGGAAGCACGATAGAGCAGCTTTACAAGAGCTTGGAAGCAGAGCTTCCGTATACGGTACTTGCGGCCAAGGTTAACAATAAACTGGTAACATTGGCATATAAATTTTATCGTGACTGCAAGGTTGAATTGCTTGACATGAGAACACAGGTCGCAAATCTCATTTACCAGAACAGTCTGAGCCTTATCTACCTCAAGGCGGCATCAGATGTTTTGGGAGGATGCGAAGTTGATATACAGAATTCTCTTAACAAAGGCTTGTATACGGAGATTAAATCCGAAGAACCCGTCACTGCGAAACAGGTCAAAGAGATCCAAAAGAGAATGGAAGAGCTGATTGCGGCAAATTTGCCTTTGGAGCGAACGAAACTCACAAAGGAGGAGGCAGAACAGTTCTTCGTAAGCACGGGGAGAGCCGGAAAGGTCGCGCTGCTCGAAGAAAATCCGTACATGAAGCGAATCCCGTTTTACTCGTTGGACGGATACATGGACTTTTTCTACGGCCTTATGGCACCGTCAACCGGATACATTAAATATTTTCAGCTTATGAAATACAGACGAGGCGTGCTGCTTCGCTTTCCGCATCCGTCAAAACCGAACGAAATCCCGCAGTATATCGACGAAAAGGCTTTGTACAAAACTTTCGGGGAAGAAAAGCGCTGGGGCAAGCTGATGGAGATAAGCTACGTTTCGGATTTGAACCGCAGAATCGACGAAGGCAAAATAAAGGAACTCATACAGATTTCGGAAGCCCTGCATGAACGCAAGATTGTTGAGATTGCGGATATGATAACAAAGCAAAAGAAAAGAATTATACTCATAGCCGGACCGTCGTCTTCCGGAAAAACAACGTTCGCCCAAAGACTCTGCATACAGCTTAGAGTCCATGGTTTGAAACCACTTTATCTGGGGACGGATGACTATTTTGTGGAGAGAGAACAGACGCCGACGGATGAGTTTGGCGAAAAGGACTATGAAAATCTGAATGCAGTGGATATTGATTTGTTCAACGATAATATGAACGACCTGCTTGCAGGTAAGGAGGTTGACCTTCCGGTATTTAACTTTCTGACCGGACATAAAGAGTTCGGAACCAAGAAGACAAGGATTAAGGCGACGCAGCCAATCGTAATCGAGGGCATTCATGCACTGAACCGTGCATTGACGCCGAAAATAGCAGAAGAAGAAAAATTCAAAATTTACATAAGCCCGCTGATTCAGCTTAATATTGACAACCACAACAGGATTGTAACAACAGACCACAGAATGTTAAGAAGAATGGTGCGTGATTACAAATACAGAGGATACAGCGCACAGAACACGATTGACAGCTGGCCGAAGGTCAGAGCCGGAGAAGATAAAAATATTTTCCCGTTCGCAGGAGAAGCGGATGTAGTGTTCAATTCCGTGCACCTTTACGAAATATCGGTACTGAAAAAATACGCAAAACCTTTGCTCGAAGAAATAAGCAGAGACGAGCCGGAATATGCGGATGCTCACAGAATGCTGAATTTCCTTAGATTTTTCAGGACGGTGGAGGATGATTCTGCGATTGTGAACAATTCAATTTTGAGAGAGTTTATAGGCGGAAGTGTTTTTGTCGAATAAACGCGGAGGTAAAGATGGCAGATATAGTAATCATCGGAGGAATTAACATAGACATAGAAGGATATCCCTACAAAGATTTGGTTGAACAGGATTCCAATCCGGGCAGAATAAAAATTTCATACGGAGGCGTCGGCAGAAACATTGCAGAGAATGCCGCAAGAATCGGCGAAAAAGTTGCGATGCTGTCCGTAATCGGTGCAGATGAGCTGGGAAGAGGCGCACGCAGTCACCTTGCAGGACTCGGCGTTGATGTGTCTATGGTGCGTGAGATACCGGGAAGAGGCTCGGCAATCTATCTGTCGATATTAAATCCGAACAGAGATATGCATTTGGGACTCTGTGACATGGAGATTATACAAGAACTTACGGCAGCGGACATTCGGAAGGCCGGAACGGTGTTTGAAAGTGCAGCCGCAGTAGCGCTCGACGGGAATCTCGAAGAGGAGATGCTTCGCGATGCGACAGAGATCCTTTCCGACAAAATGCTTTTTTACGATCCGGTATCCGCAAACAAAGCGCATCGTGCCAAGGCATGCATCGGTCGTTTTCACAGCATTAAGCCGAACCTGATTGAAGCTGAAGTGCTTTCGGGCATGAAAATCGAAACGGATGAGGAACTCAGAAATGCGGCCCGGTACTTTTTGGACAAGGGCGTGAAAAATGTTTACATCACACTGAACTGTGACGGTGTGTATTTTAAAAATAAAGAAAAAGAGGGCTTTATAAGACCGCCGAAAAGTATTAAAATAGAAAGTGCCACCGGAGCCGGAGATGCATTTTCGGCAGCCGTATTGTATGGGATGGCGCACGGCCTTGAAATTGATGAGATTGCGGCACTCGGAATGGCAGCATCGCAGATTGCGATGGAAAGCGAGAAGGCCGTAAACGAAAAGATAAACATAGAGGACATCAAAAGGAGGGTAACACAAAATGTATAGCAGTTATTTGGACATTAAGCCGGAGGTAGCCAAAGCACTTGAAGAAGGCACCCCGGTAGTTGCACTTGAATCAACCATAATCGCACACGGCATGCCGTATCCGAAGAATGTTGAAACGGCAATAAAAGTTGAAGAAGTTATAAGAGAAGGCGGCGCAGTGCCGGCAACCATCGCAATTATAAACGGCAGGATTAAAATCGGACTTACAGAAGAAGAAATCGAATATTTGGGAACGGCTGACAACGTACTTAAAGTCAGCCGCAGGGATTTTCCGCTTGTTATTGCCAAAAAGCTTAATGGAGCCACAACCGTTGCAGGAACAATGATCGCTGCCAACATGGCAGGAATCAAGCTCTTTGTTACCGGAGGAATCGGCGGCGTTCACAGAGGCGCGGGAGAAAGTTTTGATATTTCGGCGGACCTCGAGGAACTCAAGATGACGGATGTTGCTGTTGTTTGCGCAGGTGTAAAATCAATCCTTGATATCGGTGCAACCTTGGAGTACTTGGAAACGGCAGGCGTTCCGGTCGTTACTTTCGGTGCGGACGAGTTCCCGGCATTCTACAGCAGACGCAGCGGATTTGATGCAGAATGCAGAATTGACGATCCGAAGGAAATCGCGGAGATGATTCGTGCGAAGGAGGCTCTCGGCCTCAGGGGCGGAATGCTGATTGCATGTCCGGTACCGGAAGAAGATGAAATTCCATACGAGAAGATGGACATTGTAATCAAAGAGGCACTGGAAGAATGCGATAAACAAGGTGTTAAGGGAAAGATACGATAAACAAGATATTAAGGGAAAGAGAATCACTCCGTTCCTTCTCAGCAAGGTCAAAGACCTTACGGAGGGGAGCAGCCTCGAAGCAAATATTAAACTGGTATTGAACAATGCCCGCATCGGAGCGGCGATTGCAAAGGATATTTAGAGTATTTTGATTAGAGAACCAAGGAGACAGGGGAATGAGAAAGAAAAAAGCAATACTGAGCATTTTGCTTGCGTTGTGCCTCGCAGCGGCAATGATGCCGATGTCTGCATATGCGGCAGAGGATGTTTCAAACGATATTGTCGTAATATACACCGGCGACATGCACGGTGCGGTTGACAGCAACATCACATTGGCAGGACTTAAGGCGTATGCAAACGAAAGGCAGGCAAAGAGCAGATACCTTGAGATTGTAGACGCAGGAGATGCTCTTTCGGGAAACGCAATTGCAAACGCATCAGGGGGGAAATTCGTTGTGGAAGCAATGAATGAGGTCGGATACGGAATTGCGGTTCCGGGGGTACACGACTTTGATTTCGGAGTCACCACATTGACCGATGAACTGGCGTCGCTGGCAAAGTTTCAATATGTAAGCTGCAATTTTGCGAATATTGAAACAGGCAAGACGGTTTTCAAGCCGTATGAAATTGTGACCTACGGAAAAACAAAGATTGCATATGTCGGAATAAGCGATCCTATGACGATAAGCAAGTCCATCGCTTCGTTTACCGAAGGAAACGGCACTTGTAAGCATACTTTCCGACTCGGAAGCAACGGCAAATATTTGTACAGCATAGTCCAAAACGCCGTTGATATGGCAAAGGAAGACGGAGCGGATTATGTGATTGCAATCGGACATCTTGATTCCAACGGAGACAGGGCATATTCACCGAAGGGCGTTATCTCCAATACGACAGGCATCAATGCTTTTATAGCCGGCAACGCTCATTCGCCGATTGTGGGACAGCGTGTCAAGGACAAGAAGGGCAATACGGTGCTCCTGACATCAGCGGGCTCGGGTCTCAGAAACATAGGGGCGCTTACAATCACACCGGGGAAAAACATATCGTCGCAGCTCATAAGCAATTATGGGTACAGATATATCAAAACCAACGATGCCATAGAAAGCCTTATGCAGAAATACAGCTACGACCTCAAAAAATCATTCGCGGTATCGGAAGTTAAACTCAAGTCAGCGGATTCGAGCGGCGTTCGAATTGTGGGACGTTCGGAAACGAATCTGGGAGACCTCTGTGCGGATGCATACAGAGCAGCCACCGGTGCAGACATTGCTTTTGTTGAGGCATCGGAGATACAAGGCGAAATTGTGGCAGGAGATATAAGCTACAATGATATAGTGAAAGCTATGCCTTCAAACGGGGATGTCAGCATGTTTGCGGTATCCGGAGGTGAAATTTTGGATGCACTTGAAATGGCCGCGAGACTTTTTCCTGTAAACAACGAAGGATTTCTTCAGGTATCCGGAATCACATTTGATATACAGGAAACAGTAAAATCATCCGTGACGGTTGACGAAAAAGGAAATTTCACGGGCGTTAAAAGAGAATATCGTGTAACCAATGTAATGGTAGGCGGCAAAGAACTCGATTTGATGGGTGACTATACCGTTGCGGCGACTGAAGCATTCCTCACAGGCAAAACCGGATATACGATGTTTGAGGAAGTCGGAAAGAAAATCAGCAATATTACGACGGACAATCAGGCACTGTACCAATACATAGCAAAGGAGCTTAAGGGCAAGGTACCGGCCGTATACTCGGAACAAGCGGGCAGAATCGATTATATCAAACTGGCAAGACAAAGTAAGATTGATGCGGAGATTGAAGCCGGAGTGGCAGCAAGAATGGAGAACTATTCGGAGGAAATGGCAGCACTCAGAGAAGAAATCGCAATACAAAAGGAGATTATTGCGGTTAAATCTGTACAAATCAAGGCGTCTTCTGCATTGCAGCGAAGCGGCAGCAAACGAAAAGTCAAACTCAGCTGGAGGCTTTCCGAGAAAGTTGACGGATTGAAGTATCAAATTTATAAATCGCAGAAGAGGAACAGTGGATATAAGAAGTGCTTTACAACAAGCAAACAAACCTTCACGAATACTTCCGGACTGAAAAAGGGAAAAACCTATTATTACAAAGTCCGTGGGTATAAATATCTGGGCGGGAAATATTACTACACTGCGTGGTCAAATGTTTCCTACCGGAAAATTTCTTAAAAAACGAAAAGGAGAAGAGAAATGAGAAACAGGAGAGTATTGGCGTTAGTGCTTGCTTTGCTCGTTGCATTTGCAATGATGCCTGCAATGGGTTTTGCGGATGAAACAACGACAGATGTTGTAATCAGCCCTAACCCGACAACAGACACGACAACACCTGCAAAGTCGAATGACATTGTCATTCTGGGAACAAGCGATGTACACTGCGGAATTGATCAGAACATCGGATATGCAGGACTTGCTGCTTACAAGAAAGCTATGGCTGACAAATACAGCTATGTAGCACTTGTTGATGCGGGCGATGCCATCCAGGGAGACACAATCGGAACATTGTCAAAAGGCGAATATATCGTTGATATTATGAACGAGGTCGGCTATGATGTTGTGACTCCGGGTAACCATGAATTTGATTACGGCATGGATCAGTTCCTCAATGTTATTGTCCCTAAGATGAAAGCAACTTATGTTTCCGCAAACTTCATGAAGGACGACAAGAGGGTTTTCGATGCATACAAGATTATGACTTTCGGTGAAAAGAAGGTTGCTTTTGTCGGAATCAGCACTCCGGAAACACTCGTTAAGTCAACACCTACATATTTCCAGGACAAATACGGCAACTACATCTATGACTTCTGCAATGATAAGACGGGCGACAAGCTTTACAAGGCTGTTCAGACCGCTGTTGACGCTGCAAAGAAGGATGGAGCAGACTATGTTGTGGCTGTTGCTCACCTTGGTGATGACGAAGCGAGCGCACCTTGGACTTCCATGGATGTAATTAAAAATACAAAAGGCATTGACGTTCTTATGGACGGACATGCACACAACACAATTGTACGCAGCGTAACAAACAAAGCCGGCAAATCCATTAAGATGGTAGCTACAGGCACAAAACTCGAAAACATCGGCAAAATTGTGATTGGCGAAAACGGTGTAATCACAGCTGAATATGTCGGAGCCGACGTTGCGAAGGACAAAGACGCCGATACAACGAAATTTGTTGACGGAATTAAGGCGAAATACCAAGAACTTGAAAAGAAAGTCGTTGCAAAGACAGATGTTGATCTGATCATTGCCGACAAGGACGAAAATCGTCTCATCAGAAGTCAGGAAACAAACCTTGGCGACCTCTGTGCAGACGCGTATAAGAATGTTCTCGGAGCAGACATTGCGTTTGTAAACGGCGGCGGAATCAGAACTTCGATTGCAAAAGGCAACATCACATACGGCGACATCATTAAAGTTCATCCGTTCGGAAACAAGGCGTGTGTTGTTGAGGCTACCGGTCAGCAGATTCTCAATGCACTCGAATTCGGAGCAAGAAATGTAGGCAAAGGTGAAAACGGCGGATTCCTTCAGGTTGCGGGAATTGAATACAGCATCAACACATATCTGGAACCTGCCATTGAAATCAATGAAAACGGCGAATTCGTTAAAATGACAGGCAAGTACAGAGTATTTGATGTTAAGGTTGGAGGAAAGGCACTTGATCTCAACAAGACATATACTTTGGCGTCCCATGACTACATGCTCAAGAACGGCGGCGATGGATTTGTAATGTTCAAGGGTAATAAAGTTCTTCAGGATGAAGTTATGATTGACAACCAGGTTCTGATTAACTATATCCAGAATAACCTTAAAGGCACTGTAGGAAGCGAATACGCACAGGCACAGGGAAGAATCACGATTACTTCCACAAACGAACTTTCAAACATCAACCAGCAAATCGCGCTGAAGAACTTCAAGACAAAACTCACCACCAAGAAGCAAAAAGGTGCTGTAAAGCTGTCATGGAAGGCTTGTCCGGAAGTTAAGGGTGTGAAGTATCAGGTATACAAATCACTTAAGAAATCCAAAGGCTTCAAGAAGGTTACAACAACTTCAAAGAAGACTTATACGGCAAAGAAGCTTAAAAAGGGCAAAACTTACTACTTCAAAGTAAGAGCGATGAAGAATATCGACGGCAAGAATGTATATTCGAAGTGGTCAAATGTAAGCTATAAAAAGGCTGCATAAT
>FR881956.1:20953-50882 GCA_000435615.1 Firmicutes bacterium CAG:238
AATGGACCCGCCTTTTTTGGACACTTGGTGGGAATTCCTCGGCAGGCTGCGGCACGTTACCACAATGAACTTTAAACACCCTGAAATACAAAACATGGCACAAATAAGAAACGCGAATATAGGTGTAAGAAAAGCGCGCCGCGCAAGCGTTGAAAACCCTAAAATTTACCCAGAAAAAAACTTTGAAATTTCATGGAAAAAAATTAAAAAAACACTTGCCAAATTTGACAAGATGATATATACTAAAAAAGCTTGCTTAAGGCGATGAAACGGGAAGTTGCTGAGCTATCAGGTAATTTCCGTGGAGAATTGTCCTCACTTGATGGGGGCGAAGGGATTCGCCTGATTTTTGCTTTGTGCGCAACTGTAGGAAACGCACGGGCGCGTGTACGAACGAGCAAGGATGGCTGTACGCGTTGAAATCAAGGCATTTGAACCCCTTGTACAAGCATAGCGTAAACAGTACAAAAATTTATTTCAGGAGGAAAACAATGAGCGAATTACAAAAAATCAGAATTAAGCTGAAAGCTTATGACCATGCGTTATTAGACCAGTCTGCTGCTAAAATCGTTGAAACAGCGAAAAAGACAGGCGCAGATGTTTCCGGTCCGATTCCGCTGCCTACAGAGAAAGAAGTCGTAACGATCTTAAGAGCTGTACACAAATACAAGGACAGCAGAGAGCAGTTCGAACAGAGAACTCACAAGAGATTAATCGACATCACAAACGCAACACTGAAGACAACAGATGCTTTAACGAAGCTCGACCTGCCGGCAGGTGTTGACATCGAGATCAAACTCTAATCCAAGAGCAGGGTTGAAATCGAACCAATAAGTTGAAAGGGACCTTCCCTTAGTATGAATCCGCCGCGCAAGACGGCAGCTGCAAAATCGTGGCCCAACCTGTGGGGCCCCCGGAAAGCGAAGCTTTTTGGGGAAAGGAGGAGCAGCGGAGCGCGTGAGCGTGCAAGATGCGGCACGCGAAAACAGCGAAGCTTGCAGGCGACGCGATTCCAATGTAAGAAAAGGAGAAAAAATATGAAGACGATCTTAGGAAAAAAGATGGGCATGACTCAGATTTTCGATGAAGAAGGAAACGTGATTCCGGTAACAGTCATCGAAGCAGGCCCTGAAGTTGTAACTCAGGTTAAGACTGTTGAAACAGATGGTTACAACGCAGTACAGGTTGGTTTTGAAGACCAGAAACCACAGAGAGTAAACAAACCTTTGACAGGACACTTTGAAAAGGCCGGCGTTACTCCGAAGAAGCACTTAGCTGAATTCAGAATTGAAGAAGGCGAAAGCTACGAAGTAGGACAGGTAATCACCGTTGCTGATTTCGAAGTTGGTAAGAAGCTTGACATCACAGGCACTTCCAAAGGTAAGGGAACTCAGGGTAACATCAAGAGACATGGACACCACAGAGGACCTATGAGCCACGGTTCCAAGCATAAGAGACTTGCAGGTGCTCTTGCAGCAGGTACTTACCCTTCAAGAGTATTCAAGGGTAACGCAGGTCCGGGAAGAATGGGTAGAGATACTGTTACCGTTCAGAACGTGGTTTTAGTAAAAGTTATCGAAGAAAGAAACCTTATGCTGGTTAAGGGTGCTGTTCCGGGAAACAAAGGCGGACTGGTTCGCGTTCAGTATGCAGTAAAAGGTCAGGACAAATAATAGACTTTCGGAAAGGAGGAAGTACAAATGGCAAAAGTAACAATGCTTAACATGGCTGGAGCTGAAGCCGGAACAATCGAATTAAACGATGCGATTTTCGGAATCACTCCAAACGAAAACGCTGTTCATGCAGTAGTAAAGAACTACTTAGCTAACCAAAGACAAGGCACTCAGTCAGCAAAGACAAGAGGCGAAGTCAGAGGAGGCGGTAGAAAGCCTTTCAGACAAAAAGGAACAGGTCGTCACAGACAAGGCAGCTCAACAGACCCGTCACAGATCGGCGGCGGCGTTGTATTCGCACCGAAGCCTCGCGACTACAGATATACATTACCTAAGAAATTAAGAAGACTTGCAATGAAGTCTGCACTTTCCTCAAAGGTATTAGAAAAAGAAATCATCGTACTCGATGAACTCAAATTTGACGCACCGAAGACAAAAGAAATGATCAAGGTGCTCGAAAACGTTAAAGCCGGAAGAAAAGCTTTAATCATCACAGCTGAAAAGGATGAAAACGTTGTAAGATCCGCAGCTAACATCCCGGGAGTAAGAACGGCTCTCGTAGGAACAATGAACGTTTACGAAATCGTAAATCACGAAAGCTTCATCGTAACACAGGAAGCGGTTAAGAAAATCGAGGAGGTGTACATCTAATGAAAACAGCATATGATATCATTTTGACACCTGTTATTTCAGAACAGTCCATGGACGTGGCTGCAGACAAGAAGTACACTTTCAAAGTTGCAACAGACGCTAACAAGACTCAGGTTAAATTAGCTGTTGAAGAAATCTTCGGTGTTGAAGTAGCAAAAGTAAACATTATGAACTATGACGGTAAAGTTAAGAGAATGGGAAGAAACGTGGGCAGAACAGCTGCTTACAAAAAAGCAATCGTTACACTTACTGCAGACAGTAAGGAAATCGAATTCTTCCAAGGACTATAATATAGGAGGTATGTAAGAAATGGGAATTAGAAAATATAATCCAACTACTCCTGGTCTTAGAGGTATGACGGTTTCTACATTTGAAGAAATTACAACCAGCACACCTGAGAAATCCTTGACTGTAACACTCAAGAAGCATGCAGGAAGAAACAACAGAGGTAAAATCACAGTTAGACATCAGGGCGGCGGCACAAGACCGAAATACAGAATCATCGACTTCAAGAGAACGAAAGACGATATTCCGGCAACAGTAAAGACGATCGAATACGATCCGAACAGAAGCGCAAACATCGCACTTCTTGTATATGCAGACGGCGAAAAGAGATACATTCTTGCTCCTAAGGGTTTACAGGTGGGACAGCAGATCGTATCCGGACCGGAAGCTGACATCGTTGTCGGAAACGCACTTCCAATCGCAAACATTCCGGTTGGTACAATCATCCACAATGTTGAACTCAAGCCTGGCAAGGGCGGCCAGCTTGCAAGATCCGCAGGAAACGGCGCACAGCTCATGGCAAAAGAAGGAGATTACGCACAGGTAAGACTTCCTTCCGGAGAAGTAAGAAAGATCAGCATGAGATGCAGAGCTACCATCGGGGAAGTTGGCAACGGAGATCACGCTAACATCCAGATCGGTAAAGCGGGAAGAAAGAGACACATGGGCATCAGACCTACCGTAAGAGGTTCCGTAATGAACCCTAACGATCACCCACATGGCGGTGGTGAAGGCAGAGCTCCTGTCGGCCGTAAGAGCCCGGTTACTCCTTGGGGTAAACCTGCACTTGGATATAAGACAAGAAAGAAGAACAAAGCTTCAAATCAATATATCGTAAAGAGAAGAAATGAAAAATAATAGGAAGGAGCAAAGATAATGGGTAGATCACTTAAAAAAGGTCCTTTCGTAAACGCTAAGCTGCTTAAGGCCATCGAAGAGATGAACGCAGCTAACGAAAAGAAAGTTATCAAGACATGGTCAAGACCATCCACAATATTCCCGCAGATGGTGGGACACACGATTGCAGTGCACGACGGTAAGAAACATGTTCCTGTATACATCACAGAAGACATGGTAGGACACAGACTTGGAGAATTTGCTCCTACAAGAAACTATAGAGGTCACGCAGCTGACAAATCATCAAAGGTTAAGAAATAAGAAAGGAGATAATGAGAAATGGAAGCAAAAGCAGTTGCCAAATACGTTAGAATGTCTCCTATCAAGCTTAAACCGATTACTGACTTAGTAAGAGGCAAGGACTTAAACGAGGCATTGAACATCTTAAAGTTCACACCCGGTAAAGGTTCAGAAATCGTAGAAAAAGTTGTTAAATCAGCAGCAGCAAACGCTGAAAACAATTTCAATATGAATCCAGACAACTTATATGTCGCAGAAGTATATGCTAACCAGGGCCCGACCATGAAGAGATGGAGAGCCGGTTCACAGGGCAGAGCATCAATCATCTTAAAGAGATCAAGCCATGTTGGCGTAACTCTTAGAGAGAAAGAATAGGAGGTTCACGAATGGGTCAGAAAGTAAGTCCACATGGTTTAAGAGTGGGCGTTATAAAAGACTGGGATTCCAAATGGTACGCAGATAAAAACAACTTTGCAGATTTCCTTGTAGAAGACAACAAAGTAAGAGAATATGTAAAGAAAAAATTATATGTTGCCGGAGTTTCAAAAGTTCTTATTGAAAGAGCAGCAGAAAACAAAATCAGAGTTATCGTTCTTACAGCTAAGCCGGGCATGGTAATCGGAAGATCCGGAGACGGCGTTGATGTTTTAAAGGCTGACATTAAGAAGATGACAGGCAAAGAAGTAGAAATTTCAATCGAAGAAGTAAGAAGAGCAGAATTAGACGCACAGCTTACAGCAGAAAGCATCGCTCAGGCACTCGAAAGACGTGTTTCCTTCAGAAGAGCTATGAAGCAGGCTATCGGCAGAACGATGAAGGCCGGCTCCAAGGGTATCAAGGTGCTTTGCTCCGGAAGACTTGGCGGTGCTGAAATCGCAAGAAGCGAAAAATACAGCGAAGGTAACGTTCCTCTTCACACTTTAAGAGCTGACATCGATTACGGATTCGCAGAAGCTGATACTACTTATGGTAAGATCGGCGTTAAGGTTTGGATTAACCACGGCGAAATTCTCGACAAGGGTCTCAAGGGCGCAGTTCGCGAAGAAAAACGCGAAAAGAGAGAAAGAAGACCTAGAAAAGACGGAGAAAGACGCGACAGAAGAAACGGCGGCGAAAGACGCGAAAGACGTGACAGAAATGATCGTCAGGAAGCACCTAAGGCGCTGAATCCTAGAGTAAGAAAAACTCCGAAGGCTCCCGCAAAGCCACAAGTTGAAGAACAAGTTGAAGCTGTAGAAGTTGCAGAAACAACTGAAGCATAAGCATACGGAAAGGAGGAACGAAAGCCATGTTAATGCCAAAGCGCGTTAAACGCAGAAGAGTTCACAGAGGAAGAATGAAAGGCGTTGCAACCAAAGGTAATACAATTACTTACGGATCATACGGATTGGTTGCACAGGAATGTGGATGGATCACTTCTAATCAGATCGAAGCAGCTCGTATTGCTATGACAAGATCGATTAAAAGAGGTGGTAAAGTATATATCAAGATTTTCCCACACAAGTCGGTTACTAAGAAACCTGCTGAAGTACGTATGGGTTCCGGTAAAGGTGCTCCTGAGTACTGGGTAGCAGTAGTTAAACCAGGTAGAGTAATGTTCGAAATCGAGGGCGTATCCGAAGACAAAGCAAGAGAAGCTATGAGACTTGCTGCTCACAAGCTCCCGATTAAGTGCAAATTTGCCATCAAAGAAGAAGCAGCAAAGGGTGGTGAAGCATAATGGAATTAAAGAAAATGAGAGAAATGACAGCGGTTGAATTAAATACAGAACTTGCTAACATGAAGAAGGAATTATTCAACTTAAGATTCCAGCATGTAACAGGACAGTTAGAAAACCCTGTAAAAATGAGAGAGTTAAAGAGAAACATCGCTAGAGTAAAGACAATTCTTAGAGAAAAAGAATTACAAGCTTAGTAGGAAGGAGGATGTACTATGGCAGTTGAAAGAAATAGAAGAAAAACTAAAGTCGGTGTTGTTGTATCCGATAAGATGGATAAGACTGTAGTTGTTGCAATCGAAGACTTCGTAAGACATTCCCTTTACGGAAAAGCAGTAAAGAGAACTAAGAAGGTTAAAGCTCACGATGAAAACAATGAATGTCAAATCGGCGATAAAGTAAGAATTATGGAAACAAGACCTCTGTCCAAGGACAAGAGATGGAGACTTGTTAACATTATCGAAAAGGTTAAATAAAGGAGGCACCAAATCATGATTCAGACTGAAACCAGATTAAGAGTTGCTGACAATTCAGGTGCAAAAGAACTTCTTTGCATTCGTATCTTAGGCGGTACTTCCCGTCAGTATGCGAATATTGGAGACGTTATCGTTTGTGCAGTTAAAGAAGCAACCCCAGGCGGCGTTGTTAAAAAAGGCGACGTTGTTAAGGCTGTAGTAGTTAGAACTAAACATGGTGCCAGAAGAGCAGACGGAAGCTATGTAAAGTTTGACCAGAACGCTGCAGTTATCATTAAAGATAAAGAAGATAAGAACCCGGTTGGAACTCGTATCTTTGGACCTGTTGCAAGAGAGCTTAGAGATAAGGGCTTCATGAAGATCGTGTCATTGGCACCGGAAGTACTGTAGGAGGTGTAAGGATGCGCATTAAGAAAGACGATACAGTAATTGTTATTACTGGTAAGGATAAAGGTAAACACGGCAAAGTTCTTAAGGCAATGCCAAAGGAAAACAGAGTTGTCGTAGAAGGCGTAAATGTTGTTACTAAGCACGCAAAGGCTACAAGAAAAGCCGGTGCTGAAATCAAGCATTTCGAAAGCCCAATCGATGCTTCCAACGTAATGCTTTATGATACAAAGGCTAAGGAAGTTATCAAAGTTGGATACCAGATCAAAGATGGTAAGAAAGTAAGAGTTTCCAAGAAAACCGGAAACGTAATCGACTAAGAAAGGAGGAGACGATTTTGACAGCAAGATTAAGAGAAACTTATAATAATGAAGTTTTCGGAGCATTAAAAGAAAAGTTCCAGTATAAAAACGTAATGGAAGTGCCTAAGCTTACGAAGATCACAATCAACATGGGTCTTGGCGAAGCAAAGGATAACGCGAAGATCATGGAATCCGCAGTTGAAGAAATCGCTTTAATCAGCGGACAGAGACCTGTTATCACAAAGGCTAAAAAATCCATCGCAAACTTTAAAGTAAGACAGGGCATGCCTGTTGGCGCGAAGGTTACTTTAAGAGGAGACAATATGTATGAATTTGCTGATAAATTCTTCAATATCGCTCTTCCAAGAGTAAGAGACTTCAAGGGTGTTAGCAAGAACTCTTTCGACGGTAGAGGAAACTACTCTATGGGTATCAAAGAACAGTTAATCTTCCCTGAAATCAACTACGACAAGGTTGATACAATTAAAGGTATGAACATAGTATTTACAACAACGGCTAAAACAGACGAAGAAGCAGCTGCATTACTGGAGCTCTTAGGCATGCCGTTTGAGAAATAGGAGGGAATTATGGCAAAGACATCTCTCAAGGTAAAACAGGCTAGAAAACCTAAATATTCAACTCGTGCTTATACCAGATGCAGACTTTGCGGAAGACCACATTCCGTATTAAGAAAATATGGTATTTGCCGTATCTGTTTTAGAGAGCTTGCTTATAAAGGAGAAATTCCGGGCGTAAGAAAAGCAAGCTGGTAAAAATTATGAAAGGAGAAACACTGTAATGACAATGACAGATCCTATAGCGGATATGCTAACAAGAATCAGAAATGCCAATACTGTAGGTCACGAGACTGTTGAAATTCCTGCATCCAAGATGAAAAAAGCGATTGCGGAAATTTTGAAAGAAGAAGGCTACATTGCGGATTTCGAAATGATAGAAGACGACAAGCAAGGTATGATCAAAGTTACAATGAAATACGGTGCTAATAAAGAAAAAGTAATTTCAGGAATCAAGAAGATTTCAAAGCCAGGCTTAAAGGTTTATGCTAAGGCGGGCGAAGTGCCAAAGGTACTCGGAGGTCTCGGAATCGCAATCGTTTCCACATCAAAGGGAATCGTAAGCGACAAAGAAGCAAGAAAACTTGGCGTTGGCGGCGAAGTAATCTGTTATGTATGGTAGGAGGAACTAAAAAATGTCTAGAATAGGTAAGAAACCTGTAGTTGTTCCTGCCGGCGTAGAAGTTACTGTAGATGCAAACAATGTAGTTACAGTAAAAGGCCCAAAAGGACAATTATCAGAACAAATCAGTAAGTTAATCAAAGTTGAAGTTGAAGCAGGCAAAGTGCTCGTTTCCAGAGCATCCGACGCAAGAGAAGAAAGATCTCAGCACGGACTTGCAAGAACTTTAATCAACAATATGGTTGTTGGCGTAACACAGGGATTCGAAAAGAAGCTCCAGCTCGTAGGCGTTGGTTACAAAGCCGAAAAGAAGGGTGACACTTTAGTAATGAACCTTGGATACTCCCACCCTGTAGAATTAAAGGACCCTGAAGGAATCACGACTGAATGCACATCTGCTACAGAGATTATCGTAAAGGGTATCGATAAGGCTGTTGTCGGAAATTATGCGGCAAACGTCAGAGCATGGAGAAGACCGGAACCTTACAAGGGCAAAGGTATCAAGTATGCTGATGAAGTTATTCGCAGAAAAGAAGGCAAAGCAGGCGCTAAATAAGGGGAAAGGAGTGAATTAAAATGGCAAAAGTAAGCAGAAATGACAAACGTGTTAAAAGACACGAAAGAGTAAGAAAAAACCTTTTTGGAACTCCTGAAAGACCAAGACTTTGCGTTTACAGATCAAACAAGAACATCTCAGCTCAGGTTATTGACGATGTAAACGGAGTTACTTTAGTATCCGCATCCTCACTCGACAATGAACTTAAGGGTGAAGTTGGTTACGGCGGAAACAAAGAAGCAGCTAAAAAGGTCGGTGAAGCCCTTGCAAAGAGAGCATTAGCAAAAGGTATCGAAGAAGTATGCTTCGACAGAGGCGGATTCTTATACCACGGAAGAGTTGCTGAACTCGCAGCAGGCGCTCGTGAAGCAGGATTAAAATTCTAACAGGAGGAAAAAAGGAATGCGTAATATCGTTGATGCATCCAAGCTTGATTTAAAGTCAACTATCGTTAATATCAGAAGAGTAGCAAAGACTGTTAAAGGCGGTAGAAACATGAGATTCAGCGTAACTGTGGTAGTCGGCGACGGCAACGGATATGTAGGCGTTGGTCTTGGAAAGTCTCAGGAAATTCCTGAAGCTGTAAGAAAAGCTGAAGAAGATGCAAAGAAGAATTTAATATATGTTCCGACAGTAGGAACAACAGTACCTCACAGAAACTTAGGCGTTTTCGGAGCAGGCAGAGTACTCATCATGCCGGCTGCACAAGGTACCGGAGTTATCGCAGGTTCATCTGTCCGTACAGTTCTTGAAGCTGCAGGTATCAAAGACGTAAGAGCGAAATCCATTGGCTCCAACAATACAGGAAACATGGCTTATGCAACACTTGAAGGCTTAAAAGGTATGATGACTGTAGAAAAAGTTTCTAAGCTCAGAGGAAAAACAAAAGAAGAAATCTTAGGATAGGAGGATATGCGACATGGCAAAAATGATTAAAATCACTTTAACAAAGAGCACAATTGGCGCTTCCCCTAAACAGAGAAAAGTTGTTGAAGCGTTAGGACTCAGAAAGATGCACCACTCAGTAGAATTAGCAGACACACCGCAGACTCGCGGCGCAGTCGCTAAGGTGTCCCATCTTGTAACTGTTGAAGAAGTATAGGAGGTGCGCTTAGATGAAATTACATGAATTAAGAGCAGTACCGGGTTCCACTAAGGAACGCAAGAGAAGAGGCCGCGGTCATGCTACCGGACAAGGTACGACAGGCGGCAGAGGCATGAACGGCCAGAAATCCAGATCCGGCGGCGGTGTTCGTCTTGGATTCGAAGGTGGTCAGATGCCTTTATACAGAAGATTACCAAAGAGAGGTTTCACAAACATTTGGGGAACCGAATATACAATCGTTAATGTTGATGACTTAAACAAGTTTGAAGCAGGAACCGTTGTAAACCAGGCATTGCTTGAAGAAGCAGGAGTTGTTAAACAGGTGAAAGACGGAATTAAGATTCTCGGCGAAGGAGAACTTAAGGTTGCATTAACAGTTCAGGCTGACAAATTCAGCAAGACTGCCGCAGAAAAGATTGAAGCTGCTGGAGGAAAGGCAGAGGTGATTTAGTATGGGTATGTTAAAAACGATTGCTCAAGCTTGGAAAGTTGCGGAAATCAGAAGCAAGATGATTTTCACGCTTCTTATGCTGGTCGTATTCAGAATCGGTTCAAACATTCCGGTTCCGAACATCAACAGAAGCGTGCTTCAGGAAATGTTTTCCGGTGAAACAGGACTTTTCGATTTATTTGATTTGTTCTCCGGCGGTTCGTTCAGTAACTTCACAATTTTTGCATTGAGTATTACACCATACATCACTGCATCCATCATCGTTCAGTTGCTCACCATCGCTTTCCCGTATTTCGAACGACTTGCGAAGGAAGGCATGGAAGGCAGAAAGAAAATGGCACAGATTACCCGCTATATGACCGTTGTGCTGGCTTTAGTCCAGGCAATCGGTCTTACGGTAGGTCTCTTCAGAAAAGCAGTTGTAGACAGAAGCGCATTTTCTGTAATCGTAGTAATTTTAGTACTGACAGCAGGAACCGCATTCCTTATGTGGCTCGGCGAATTAATCAATGACAAGGGAATCGGAAACGGTATCTCCTTACTGATCTTCGGCGGAATCGTTGCAAGAATCCCAAGCGGAATCAGAACAATTGTAACCGGATACGAAGGCGGCGCAATGTCTTTGGTAACGATTATCATTTTCATCATCGCTGCGGTACTTGTAACAGCAGGTGTTGTTCTCATCCAGGAAGGACAGAGAAGAATTCCTGTACAGTATGCAAAAAGAGTTGTAGGAAGAAAAATGTACGGCGGACAGTCAACGCATATTCCTATTAAGGTTAACCAGGCCGGCGTAATTCCTATCATCTTCGCATTATCAATTTTACAGTTCCCACTGACTATCACATACTTTATGTCGCAGAACAACGCATTCAGCGTATGGGTTACGAAGTGGCTGTCACCTTCAGGAAACCCCGGTGTATGGGTTTACGGAGTGCTTAATGTTGTGCTTATCATTTTCTTCACATACTTCTATACAGGAATCACTTTCAATCCGAACGAAGTTGCGAACAACATGAAGGCTAACGGCGGATTCATTCCGGGAATCAGACCTGGTAAGGCTACTGAAGATTATTTAAACAAAGTTATGTCAAGAATTACAATTGTCGGAGCAATTTTCCTTGCTCTTATCGCAACCCTGCCTACAATCTTAGGCGTTATGGTACCGACACTCAAGGGAATTCACTTCGGCGGAACATCGCTTCTTATCGCTGTCGGTGTTGCACTTGACACAGTAAGACAACTTGAAAACCAGATGCTCATGAGAAATTATCAAGGTTTCTTAAAGTAAAGAGGGAGATGAGTACAATGCTTAGAACTATATTATTAGGGCCTCCCGGAGCAGGAAAAGGAACCCAGGCGGTTAAGATTGTTGAAAAATATGGGATTCCACATATTTCAACCGGAGACATTTTCAGAGAAAACATCAAGAACGGAACGGAACTTGGCAAGAAAGCACAGGAGTACATGAACAAAGGCGAACTTGTTCCGGATGATTTGGTAATTGAAATCGCAACTACCAGACTCCTTGCCGATGACTGCAAGAACGGATTTCTGCTTGACGGCTTTCCGAGAACCGTTTATCAGGCACAGAAGCTTGATGAATTCTTAGCTGCACACGATTCCAAGATCGACAAAGTTTTGGATATCGCGGTAGAAAAGGAAGAGTTGATTACAAGACTGACAGGAAGAAGAGTATGCAAAGCATGCGGAGCAAGCTTCCATGTAGTAAACATTCCTCCTAAAAAAGAAGGCGTTTGCGATTACTGCGGCGGAGAACTGATTCAGAGAGCTGATGACAATTTGGAGACAGTTACAAACAGAATCGATGTTTATGAAGCGCAGACGATGCCTCTCATCGAGTATTATGAAAATGCAGGAAACATTGCGCATATCGACGGCAGTACCGGATTGGACAATGTATTTGCTGACATCGTAAAAGCTTTAGGGGAATAGTAATGATCATCATCAAATCGAAACAGGAACTGGATTTAATGAGAGAAGCCGGTAAGGTGTGCGGACAGATTCTCAGGGATCTTGCCGACATAATCAAGCCGGGCATATCCACACTGGAGATAGATCGTTTTGTTGAAAAGACAGTGCGTGAGCATGGCATGACCGCAGCCGAAAAGGGATACTGCGGTTATCCTGCCAGCGTATGCGTTTCAATAAATGATGAGGTTGTTCACGGAATTCCGAGCAAAAAGCGCCATCTGAGAGAAGGCGACATAGTAAGCTGCGACCTGGTTGTTGAATACAAAGGATATATGGCAGATGCTGCAAGAACTTATCCGGTAGGTGAGGTAAGCCCTGAAGCCATGCATCTTATAGAAACAGCTGAGCGTGCGTTTTTCAACGGAATCGCATATGCAAAACCGGGTTACAGACTGCAGGACATCTCACACGCAATCCAGGAAACGGTTGAAGGCGAAGGCTTCGGCGTGATAAGAGATTTTGTGGGACACGGTATCGGAAGTGAGATGCATGAAGATCCGCAGATTCCCAATGTAGGCAAAGCCGGCAAGGGTCCGAGACTTCAGCCGGGAATGACGCTTGCAATTGAGCCCATGATCACACAGGGTACATGGGAAGTCGATGTCCTTGAGGATGACTGGACGGCAGTTACCCTTGACGGAGGACTTGCAGCCCACTATGAAAATACGGTTGTTATCACTGATGGTGAGCCGGAATTGCTTACCTTATAAAGAGTAGAAGGAGATGTATTTATGGCGAAAAAAGACGTCATTGAAGCAATGGGAACAGTTGTCGATGCACAGCCGAATGCAATGTTCAAAGTAAAATTAGACAACGGTTTCGAGGTGCTTGCACACATTTCAGGAAAAATCAGAATGAATTATATCAGAATTCTTCCGGGTGATAAGGTAAAAGTTGAACTTTCACCGTACGACCTTGCCAGAGGAAGAATCATATGGAGAGATAAAGGCTAGGAGGGAAATTTATGAAAGTTAGAGCTTCCGTAAAACCTATCTGCGAAAAGTGCAAAGTTATCAAGAGAAACGGCAAAGTAATGGTTATCTGTGAAAACCCTAAGCACAAGCAGAAACAAGGTTGATTTAAGTTAGTATGGAGCGGGCGTACACGAACCGGGAGGTGCGCCGCAACGCTCTTTCAAAAAAATAAGAAGATCCTGTCTATATCGCCACCCGGAAAGGCGACGGAAGATAGGGGAAGGAGAAAAATATGGCTCGTATAGCCGGTGTTGACTTACCAAGAGAAAAAAGAGTAGAAATAGGTTTAACTTATATCTACGGTATTGGCAGACCAACTTCACTTGCTATCTTAGAAAAAGCAGGCGTAAATCCAGACACAAGAGTTAAGGATTTAACTGAAGAAGAAGCAGGTAAAATCAGAAGAATTATCGACGAAGAATACCTTGTAGAAGGTGATTTGAGAAGAGAAGTATCTCTTAACATTAAGAGACTCATGGAAATCGGCTCCTACAGAGGAATTCGTCACAGAAGAGGACTCCCTGTAAGAGGACAGAAAACTAAGACTAATGCCAGAACTCGCAAAGGTCCGAAGAAGACCGTTGGCAGAAAGAAAAAGGCAACTAAGTAAGAAGGAGGTAGGAAAAAATGGCTAAGACTGTAAAGAAAACAGTTAGAAAAAAGAAAAGAGAACGTAAGAATATTGAAAAAGGCCAGGCACATATCCAATCCACCTTTAACAATACTTTAGTTACTCTTACAGATATGAGCGGAAATGCACTTTCATGGTCATCCGCAGGTTCCCTTGGATTTAAGGGTTCCAGAAAATCCACACCGTTCGCGGCACAGATGGCAGCTGAAGAAGCAGCAAAGGGTGCTATGGAACACGGTTTAAAGACGGTAGAAGTTTATGTAAAGGGACCTGGTTCCGGCAGAGAAGCTGCCATCAGAGCACTTCAGACAGCAGGACTTGAAATCACTTTAATCAGAGATATCACACCAATCCCGCATAACGGATGCAGACCGCCGAAGAGAAGAAGAGTCTAGGAAAGGAGGAGTAATTTAAATGGCAAGATATACAGATGCAAACTGCAAATTATGCAGAAGAGAAGGTCAGAAGCTTTTCTTAAAGGGCGAAAGATGCTACAGCGGCAAATGTGCAATCGAAAAGAGAAATTACGCTCCCGGACAGCATGGTCAGGCAAGAAAGAAAATGTCCGACTATGGTCTTCAGTTAAGAGAAAAGCAAAAAGCAAAGAGATTCTACGGAATGCAGGAAACTCAGTTCAGAAACTTATTCGACAAGGCTACTAAGAAAGCAGGTAAGACAGGTGAAAACCTCTTAATCTTACTTGAAACAAGACTGGACAACGTTGTATTCAGACTTGGATTCGCAGCTTCCAGAAAAGAAGCCAGACAGCTTGTAACTCACGGCCACTTCACAGTAAACGGCAAGAAGGCTAACATTCCTTCCATGGAAGTGAAAGCCGGTGATGTAATCGCTGTAAAGGCTAAGAGCCAGAGCTCACCTAAGTTCAAGGAAATCAAGGAAATGTCCATCACAGTTCCTAGCTGGATGACAGTGGATGTTGACAAATTAGAAGGTAAAGTTGTAACTCTGCCGACGAGAGAAGAAATCGATACTCCAATCGCAGAGCACTTGATCGTCGAATTATATTCCAAGTAAGAACCTATCAAGAGCCGGGTAGTATTTGCCGTGCAAATCTCCACCCTCAAGCTCTTGACAGAACCTTGTTACATGTGTACGCATAGCGTACACCCGTAATAACTGGGGAAATGGTACGATGAAACTTGGAATGAAAAGGAGGGTTTTTTAGTGATCGAAATCGAAAAACCAACAATCAATAAATATATTGATGAAGATGGAAACTACGGTAAATTCGTAGTAGAGCCTTTGGAAAGAGGCTATGGTACAACTCTTGGCAATGCGCTTAGAAGAATTCTTTTGAGTTCACTTCCGGGAGCAGCAGTCACATCAGTAAAAATCGACGGAGTACTTCACGAGTTTTCAACAATACCGGGAGTAAAAGAAGACGTTACGGAAATCATCCTCAACCTTAAAAAACTTGCAATCAGATTAAACGGAGACAACACAAAGAGAGTTATCATCAATGCGGTTGGTCCTAAGGAAGTAACCGCTGCCGATATCATCGGAGACTCCGACATCGAGATTTTCAATCCGGACCTGCACATCGCAACTCTGGAAGAAAATGCAACACTCGTAATGGAAGTTAATCTTGCAAGAGGAAGAGGATATGTTCCTGCGGAAATGAATAAGACAGAAAGCACACCGATTTCGGTGATTCCTGTTGATTCCATTTACACTCCTGTAAGAAAAGTAAATTTTACAGTTGAGAATACCAGAGTAGGACAGGTAACAGACTACGACAGACTGGTACTTGAAATTTGGACAGACGGATCAATCACGCCGGAAGAAGGCGTTTCCATCGGAGCAAAGATTATGCAGGAACACTTGAATCTGTTCATCCAGCTCACCGATACAACCGGAACAATGGAAATTATGGTTGAAAAGGAAGAAGACCAGAAGGAAAAAGCACTCGAAATGACAATTGAAGAACTGGAACTTTCCGTTCGTTCTTTCAACTGCCTGAAGAGAGCAGCAATCAATACTGTAGAAGAACTTACGCAGAAATCAGAAGAGGATATGATGAAGGTTAGAAACCTTGGTAAAAAATCTCTTGATGAAGTAAAAGCGAAACTTGAGGAACTGGGACTCGGCTTAAGACCGAGTGATGAATAGAACTTGCAATGAAAGGAGAATCTTAAAATGCCAGGATACAGAAAACTGGGCAGACCTTCCGCTCACAGAAAATCCATGCTGAGAAACCTTGTAACTGATTTATTCAGAGAAGGCAGAATTCAGACAACGGATTGCAGAGCAAAGGAAGCCAGAAGAGAAGCAGAAAAGCTGATTACTTTGGCAAAGCGCGGTGATCTTCACGCAAGAAGACAGGTACTTGCTTATGTTTTTGACGAAACAGTTGTAGCAAAGCTTTTTGATGAAATCGCACCAAAGTATGCAGACAGAAACGGCGGATATACAAGAATTCTTAAGTTAGGACCTCGTCAGGGCGACTGCGCTGAAGTTGTTTTCTTAGAATTAGTATAGAAAATAGAAGCTTAAATGAAGCGGAGCTGAACGAATTGACCAGCTCCGCTTGGTTTTTTGGAGGAGCAGGACAAATGTGTAGGCGGGTGATTAGAAATCTAATCCCAAAATCACCCCGCAAAGTGTATTGTTAATAATTCTCTTGAATGCTAAAGTGGCATCGATGAGGCAAAGCAGCCGTTACATAAAGCTATGGACGAACGCAGGTTGCAAGCTTCATTGAGAAATTATACCTTAATTAGCTTTTAGGAGGATTTATTATGGGTAAAAAAATTCCTATGTGGCAGACCATTTTGGTTATGCTTGCAATGGTAGGTTTCCTTATGTGGTCCATTATTAAGGACACCGGTGGAGAACCTCACATCGCACTTATTTTAGCAGCAGGTTTCGCAGGCATTATCGCTTGTGCAAACGGATGGAAATGGGCTTACCTTGAACAGGGTATCCTTGCTTCCATTAACAGATCCATGCAGGCTATCTTAATCCTTGCTATCCTCGGTGCAATCATCGCTTCCTGGATGGCAGCAGGTACCATCCCTTCCATGATGTACTACGGTATTAAGATCATCAGCCCGAAGGTATTCCTAGTTACAGCTTGTATCCTTTGCTCCATCGTATCGCTCGCAACAGGTTCTTCATGGTCCACAGCAGGTTCCATGGGTGTTGCTCTTATGGGTGTCGGCGCTGCTCTCGGATTCCCTGCTCCAATGACAGCAGGTGCTGTAGTATCCGGTGCTTACTTCGGAGACAAGATGTCCCCATTATCCGATACAACAAACCTTGCACCGGCAATGGCAGGCGCAACTCTGTTCGGACACATCAAGCACATGGTTTACACGACAGGCGTATCCTTATGTATTGCTTTAGTAGCATATGCGGTAATGGGATTCATGCATGCATCCAACAACGAACCGGATATGACGGTAATGCAGGGAATCCTTCACTACATTGAAGGTGCTTCCAACATCGGTCTGCTTACATTAATTCCACCACTGTTCGTAATCGTTGCTGTAGCTATGAAGCTTCCGGCAATTCCTTCCCTGGTAGCAGGCGCACTTCTTGGTGTTCCTCTTATGTTCTACAACCACGTTGCGATTGAAACCGTACTGGAAGATAAAGTTATCAACAATATGTTCTCAATCCTCAACAATGGTATTACACTCGGAATCGTTCCGGAAGATGCCTCTCCGGTTATCACTAAATTAGCTGACCTGTTATCATCTTCCGGCATGCAGGGCATGATGTGGACAATCTCCATCATTCTCGCTGCAATGTGCTTCGGCGGTATCGTTGACTGCACAGGCATGATGGCTCAGGTGGCTGCTGTATTCCTTAAGATTGCTAAGGGCAGAGGCGGACTCGTACTTTCCACAGAATTAATGTGCATCATTACAAATGCAATCTGCTGCGACCAGTACTTAGCACTCGTACTCCCTGGCAGAATGTTCAAGGAATCCTTCGAAGATATGAGACTTCGTCCGGAAAACCTTTCAAGATGTCTGGAAGACGCCGGTACAATTACATCCAACTTCTTCTCATGGAACACTTGCGGTGCTACAATGAGAAAGTTCCTCGGTGTGGACTCCAGCTACATCCCATATGCAATTCTTAACTGGCTGAATCCTGTCGTTTCCGTATTCTTCGGATACACAGGAATCACAATGACTAAGCTGACGGATGAAGAATATCAGAAGGTCTTAGACGAAAGAGAAGCTGAAAAGCAGGCTGCACTCAAAGCTCTCGAAGCATAAGAAAGTATATAAGAGGCATAAGTCCTTCTTATAAATATTAAGTAAATGAATGAAGAATCAGAACGCCGGGGTCTCTCCGGTGTTTTGATTTTTTGTAAGGATGCGAAGATTGTCGAAATTTGTCGGAACACGCGGAGATCGGGGTTAAAAAAACGCAAAAAAGCGGATTATATTCTCCTTTGCTTTCATAGGATGTTTTATAATAGAGCCAAAGGAGGAGAAAAAATGGAAAGTGTGATTTTATTTGTGTATGTATTTACGATTCCCCTGATTACAGCATCACTGGTAATACTGCTGATATATAGGAAGAGAATAAAGAAAGAAAACGAATTTTTTGAAAAACTGGAATATTTTATCGGAGCACTGCTGCTCGCGACCGTACTGCATATGTTTCTGTTTTACTTCAATATAATCACCAAGATGGCGGAAACGAAGCATTTTTTCTTCGTGTGCGATATGATATGCAATGTATGTGTGTTTTTCTGGCTGGAGGCGCAGCAGAAAATTTGCGAGAGCCGAATCGGGATGGTGATAAAAAAGCTGAATCGATATTTTTTTGTATCCTATATAACGGTTTGGGGCATTGCGATTTCACCGCTTATGACGGAGTATGCGATTATGAAATATTTCAACGGATTTCTGATACTCATGCTGCTTGCGGATATGGCAGGGTGCCTGAAGATCGGAGTAAAATCCGAGGACGAAAACGGGATATATGTGATGTACAGCATGGGGATTACGATGCTGCTGTTGGTGGAGTATGTGGTGTATGAGCTTGGGATTAGTTCTAACCTGATTATTGAGAACATCAATATAGGCATTTGGGCTCTCATAGGAGGGCTTACCCTCAGCATCATTCTGTGGAAAATGCAGAATTTGAAAACTGAAATTTCGGATTGGGAAACTTGCGCGGAAGAGGATTTTGCACCGGCCTTCCTGTCAATCAGGAACGAATTTGCGCTTACCGAGCGGGAAACCGAGATTTTGACGGAGATTTTTGAGGGGAGCGGCAACGGTGAGATTGCAGAGAAACTTTTTATAAGCGAAAATACGGTGAAGACGCATATTCATAATTTGCTGCGAAAGATGGGGGCGGCGAGCAGACTTGAAGCAGTGGGCATGGTTCGGAGCCGTATGGCAGAAATCAGACAGCTCAGTGTCATAGAATGCGATTAAATGATTAATTTTTCGCAGAAGATTCCAAGATTGTCGGTTCTGTGGTATACTAATCTATACAAAAGACGCAAGGAGACATAATATATGAATTTAGAACACTTAAATCCGGAGCAGCAGGAAGCGGTAAGACATCTGGACGGGCCTTTGCTTATTCTGGCGGGGGCAGGAAGCGGTAAGACAGCAACGATGACGCACAGAATTGCATATCTGATTGAAAACGGAGTAAGCCCATACGCTATACTGGCAGTGACGTTTACCAACAAGGCGGCAGGCGAGATGAGAGAGCGCGTTGAGAAACTGGTCGGACACTGCCCGGGTATGTGGATTTTGACATTTCATGCGATGAGTCTTCGAATTTTGAGAAAATACGCAGAGACGGTCGGATACGACAAGAATTTTGTGATATATGACACGGTAGACCAGAAAACGCTGATTAAGAACATAATGAAAGAGCAGAATGTCGATGCAAAGCTTTTCCCGCAGGCATATCTTTCCGCTGTGATAAGCAAACAGAAAGAAGCCGACATCGACCCGGAAGCCTATCTTGAGATTAACGGCGGAGAATTTAAGAATAAGATAATCTATAATGTATACAGCGCATATCAGAAGGAGCTCAAGAAAAACAATGCGATGGACTTCGATGATTTGCTGCTCAATGCCTTTCATGTGCTGAAGGAAAACCCCGAAGCACTCGAAGAATACCTGTCAATCTTCCGATATATCATGGTTGACGAATATCAGGATACGAACCGGCTGCAATATGAAATTATCCGGCTTCTCGCAAGCGCAAGACGCAACCTTTGTGTGGTGGGCGACGATGATCAGTGCATTTATCAGTGGAGAGGTGCTGATATTCAGAATATTTTGGACTTTGAGAAGGACTTTCCGGATGCAAAGGTAATCAAGCTTGAGCAAAATTACCGTTCGTACGGAAACATCTTGGCGGCAGCACATTCCGTAATCAGGAACAACCGCGGCAGGAAACAGAAGAAACTGTGGACTTCCAAGGAAGAGGGAGACAAAATCATATATAGACGATGCGACTCGGATAAGGAAGAAGCATATTACATAGCACAGGAAATCGACCTTTTGAAGGGAAGAACGCGTTCCTATGATGATTTTGCGGTTCTCTACCGAACGAATGCGCAGTCAAGACTCTTTGAGGACGCTTTGAAGCGCAGAGGGATTCCGTATCAGATTTTGTCGGGGTTCAGTTTTTATGACCGCAAAGAAACCAAGGATATGATTTGTTATATGAGACTCGTCGTGAATCCGGCGGACGATTTGGCACTTAAGCGCATCATCAATGAACCGAAACGCGGCATCGGTGCCACGACGCTCGGAAAACTGGAGGCATTGGCGAGAGTCAGAGGACAATCGCTGTTTGAGGCTTTGACGGATGAAGAGGTTTTGTACAGCCTTCCTTCAAAAGCGGCAGACCCGGTACGCGCCATGATGCAGGTTCTTCTTCTTTGCAGACAGGAAAAGGAAAACCTAAGGGTTTCGGATATCTACGACAACCTCCTTGTTCGGACAGGCTATATGAAAGCCCTCGAAAGTGAAAACACGCTTGAGGCAGAGGGAAGAATCGAGAACCTCATGGACTTCAAATCGTTTATTTACGATTACGAAGAGGAGAAGGCGAAGGCAGACGAGCCGGCGAGCCTGGAAGAATTTCTTGAGAAGGTTGCGACGGACAGCGATGCGGATAAATACGACGAATCGGCAGGCAAGGTCACGCTGATGACAATGCACAGCGCCAAAGGACTTGAGTTTCCGGTTGTATTCCTTCCGGGTCTTGAAGACGGGCTGTTTCCGGGACATCGGGCGATGGACAGCGAGTCCGGAATGGAAGAGGAACGCAGGCTTTGCTATGTAGGCATGACCAGGGCAAAAGAAAAACTCTTTCTTACGAGTGCGGCTTACAGGGTTATGTATGGCCGTGGTGACTATACGAGAGAATCAACCTTCCTCAGAGAAGTTGATAACTCGCTGTTGGATGAGGCGGGCGATACCGTGTTTGTCGCAGGACGAAGGACCGAAAACCGGGCAGGTGTGAGCACGGGGAGTTTTGATGGGTTTGCGGCTGCGGCATACAGTCCGTTTGGAACTGCGGCAAGAGAAAAGGCTGCAGGATATGATCCCCTCAAATACGCAAAGCAGGCCGTCAAACAGAACGCAGGAGGCACGCTTAGCGAAGCGTTTCATCCGGGCGACCGCGTTTCACATGCGAAATTCGGAAGCGGCATGGTCATAGAGACGGATGACAAAACGGTTACAATCCTGTTTGATGAAGCGGGACGCAAGAAGATGGCAAAGGGAATCGCCCCTTTGAAAAAGATATAACGGAGAACGAAGAATGGAAAGAATGAAAGAGCTGATTCGTCTGTTGAACGAGGCGGCGAAAGCATATTATCAGGAAAGCAGAGAAATCATGCCTAATTACGAGTATGACAGGCTCTACGATGAGCTGGAGGAACTCGAACGAAAGACGGGAATTACGCTTTCGAACAGCCCGACGATTCGTGTCGGCTATGAGGTTCTTTCGGACCTCCCGAAGGAAAAACACCCGAAGAAAATGCTTTCCCTGGATAAGACCAAGGATGTCGGCGCGCTTGCTGCATGGCTTGGCTCGCAGGAGGGCATGCTTTCATGGAAACTCGACGGGCTGACAATCGTGCTGACCTATGAAGAGGGAAAACTAGCGAAGGCGGTAACGCGTGGAAATGGCGAAATCGGAGAGGTGATTACTTCAAATGCAAGAACGTTTGAGAATCTTCCGCTTGCAATTGACTTCAAGGGGGAGCTTGTGCTCAGAGGCGAGGCAGTTATTTCTTATGCGGATTTTGAGAAGATAAACGACGAAATTACGGATGAAGGCGCGAAGTACAAGAATCCGAGGAATCTCTGCTCAGGTTCGGTGCGTCAGCTGAATAATGAAATTACCGCGCAGAGACATGTGCAGTTTTTTGCCTTTTCACTTGTGTCTGCGGACGGAGTGGAATTTAAGACAAGAAACGAGCAGTTTGACTGGCTGACGGAACGAGGCTTTCAGGTTGTGGAGCATGTCAGCGTGAATGCAAAGACGATTTCGGATGCGGTCAGTGCCTTTGAGGCAAAGATTGCGGACAATCCGGTGCCTTCGGACGGTCTTGTTCTGAGCTATAATGACATAGAATACGGACGATCGCTTGGAGAAACTGCGAAGTTTCCGCGCGACTCGATTGCTTTTAAATGGCAGGACGAAATCAAAGAAACCACACTCAGAGAAATCGAGTGGAGTGCTTCGCGGACGGGACTTATCAACCCGGTTGCGATTTTTGAGCCGGTGGAGCTTGAAGGCACGACCGTGAGCCGCGCTTCGGTTCATAATATCAGTGTCATGCGCGAGCTTGCACTCGGAATCGGCGATACGATAACGGTATACAAAGCAAACATGATTATCCCGCAGATTGCCGAGAATCTTACAAGATCGAATAATGTTAAAATTCCGGAAAACTGCCCCGTATGCGGTGCATATACGCAGATAAAGGCTGAGAACGGGGTGGAAACCCTTGTATGCCCGAATCCTGCATGCCTTGCGAAGCAGATTAAGAACTTTACGCATTTTGTTTCGAGAGACGCGATGAATATTGAGGGGCTTTCGGAGATGACGATAGAAAAGCTCATCGCACGCGGATTTATCAGGGAACTTTCGGATCTTTTCCATGTTGAGGAATATAAGCAGGAAATCGTGAAAATGGAAGGCTTCGGTGAGAAATCCTTCCGCAATCTCAAGAACTCCGTCGAGAAGGCAAGAAATACCGATTTGGCGCGTTTTTTGTACAGCCTTGGAATTCCGAACATCGGTACGGCAAACGCCCGTCTGATTGCGCGTTTTTGCGAGAATAAATGGGAGCGCGTCGAGACCCTTACTAAGGAGGAGCTGCTTACGATTGATGGAGTCGGTGAAATCATGGCGGATGCTTTTCTTGCTTTTTTTGCGGACCCTGATAAGCGGAAGATGGTTGACGACCTTTTGAAAGAGGTACATCTTGACGAAAGCTTTGAGAAGCTGGGAACGGCTCTTGCGGGAAAGACCTTTGTCATTACGGGCTCGCTTGCACATTACGAGAACCGCGAGGCACTCAAAGCCGAAATAGAGAAAGCAGGAGGCAGGGTGGCAGGCTCGGTAAGTGCCAAAACATCCTATTTAATCAACAACGATATCAACTCAACCTCGGGCAAGAACAAAAAAGCCCGCGAGCTTGGGATTGAAATCATAGATGAAAACACGATAATGGAATGGCTTTCCGGAGGTGAAGAATGAATACAAACACAAACAGAACAATCCGAAAACTGACCGTTGCCGATGTAGACGGCTACCTTGATGTCTATCTCAACGCATACCCGGCATACAAGGATCTCGACGATGAATGCCGCGAAAAGTACAGAAAAAAGGCGACACTTGAGATAACGCAAAACAAAGAAGTCATCCACATGGGTATGCTCGAAGGGGATAAGGTAATCGCAATCATGAAGGTCGTGCATTTCTCGCTTAACCTTTTCGGCAAAATGCATCCGGCCTGCGGACTGATGGCTCTCGGTGTGCATCCACTGTATAAGAAACAGGGTGTTGCACTTGCCATGATACGCGAGTTTGAAAAAATCGCCTGCGAAGAGGGCGCCGCGGTTACGATGCTGCTTCCGTTCAACATTCCGTTCTACAGAAGAATGGGATATGGCTTCGGCGGCAGAATCGAGGAGTATCATATTCCGACGATGGGCCTGCCGAAGACGGATGGAGCGGGAGCGGAGCATCTGCGCTTCCTGAGTCTTGAGGAGCTTCCGGCTGTTTTGGAATGCCACAAAGCATTTGTGCGGGCAAACCACGGCATGGTGGATAAGTTTGAGGAGGAAATCCGCGGAATGCAGGATGACTCTCAGGTTTTCCGAATCGGATATGAAGAGGACGGACGTCTGCGAGGTTATCTCGCATGGCGTTATCGTGAGGCGAGCGATGTGAACTATACGCAGATGTGCATGTCGGTTGAGGAAATGGTCTATGAAAACGGCAGAATTTTGAGAGAAATGCTTGGCTTCATCCGAAATCAGGCAGACCTCTGCCAGACGGTGATCCTGAGAACCGGTGAACCGGATTTCGTACATCTTCTCGAAGACCCACAGGACATTTCCAAGAATTACATAGATTTTGGATTTCTTCAGACGAATATTGCAGCGGTCGGAACCATGTTTAAGATTATAAACCCCGAAAAGTTTATCGCTGATACGCGATACAGAGAATTCTCTGCGGAGAGCGGCGAAAAATTTACGGTGAAATTCCAATATGAAAAAGAACTGGAGCATGAGGAAGAAACGATCACCGTTGCTTTTGAAAACGGTACGTGGGAGACTGCGGGCGGCGATGAGGCGGATGCTGTCGTAAAACTCAGACAGGGAACCTTTGCGTCCGTTCTGATGGGCTCTGCGGACATTTCGGCTATGGTTCGGCTCGGCGGAGCGGAGATAAGCAGTCCGGATTGTCTTGCAAAACTGGAAAGCCTGTTTTCCTATCATCAGAAACCTTGGTGCAATTCCGACTATTGACCCAAACGCCGTTCTGTGTTACAATGATGTAAGAAAAATTGCCTTTAAAGAGCTTCGCCCGGCATGGTTTGGGTCCTGCGCAATGGGATGCCGTGAACCTTGTCAGGTCCGGAAGGAAGCAGCAATAAGCGGAAGTTCTTATGTGCCGCAGATCAGCCTTCTCCAACGCCTCGCGCGGCTCTTTAAGGGCAATTTTTTCGATAATGGGAGGAATTTATGTATACTGCACTTTACAGAGCCGAAAGACCGGAAGTCTTCGACGAAATCCTGGGTCAGGAACATATCGTAAAAATTCTGAGACATCAGATTGCCTCGGACACGGTAGGACATGCCTACCTGTTTTGCGGTACGCGCGGAACAGGAAAGACTACGACGGCGCGAATTCTTGCAAAGGGTGTAAACTGCACATCCCCGGATGTCGAGGGCAGACCGTGCGGTGAGTGTGCAAACTGCAAAGCGATAAGCCAAGGCAATTTCATGGATGTAATCGAAATTGACGCCGCCTCAAACAACGGTGTTGAGAATATACGTGAACTCAGGGAGAGTGTCAAGTATCCGCCCGCAATCGGCCGCAGAAAAGTATACATAATCGACGAAGTACATATGCTTTCGACCGGAGCATTCAATGCATTGCTCAAGACTCTTGAGGAACCACCCGAAAATGTAATGTTCATACTTGCAACGACGGAGCCGCAGAAACTCCCGGCAACCATTCTCTCAAGATGCCTCAAATTTGATTTCAAGCGCGTTCCTCAAAGCCTTATTATGGACGGCATGAAGCGAATCTGCAGCGACAAAGGCGTCGAAATTTCCGACGGAGCGCTCAGACTTGTGGCAAACTGCGCAGATGGTTCGGTGAGAGATGGGCTGAGCATATTGGATCAGGTGCTTGCATCCGGAGAGAAAAACATATCACGCGAGGATGTGCTTGAGTATATAGGAACGGCAGGAGAAGATTTTTTCATCGAACTTACCGAGAAGGTCTCACTCAGAAATATTTCGGAGGCACTGCTTTTGGTTGATGAAGCTTTGGCAGACGGAAAAGATGTCAGAAGTCTCATGCGCGACTGGACGGCGTATTACCGTAACCTTATGATTGCGAAGTTCGTGAAGAACCCTGAGGATCTTTTGAATATGTCTGCAGAGAATATTCTGCGGATCAAGCAGCAGAGTGACCATATTTCGATGGACGAAATAAACGATGCGATTCTCAAGCTTTCCAAAGCCATAAATGAGGCAAGATGGTCCACGCAGCCGAGGATTCTGCTTGAGCTTGCACTTGTGAATATAGCCTCCGGGGTATCGGAAAAGACCGCATCGAAGCAAGAGACAAGAAGAGCACCGGCAAGACTTGCAATGCAGTCGGCACAGGCAAAACCTGTGATGCAGGCCGTATCAGCAAGACCGGCGGAACCTGTGCAGACGATTCAGACAAGTGAAAACAAGGAAAACGAAATGCTTTGGCATCAGGTTTTTGAAGAGGGAGAAGATGAAGCAGGCAGCTTTAATTTGATTCGAAAAGGAACGAGACTTTATCACCTTGGCGATAAAAACTTTACCGTTCTTGCGAACAATGATTTTACAAAGAAGTTCACGGAACAAAAGCGTGACCTGATTGAAAGAATCATGGCAGATAAACTTGGACATCCTGTACAGATGGTCTGCTGCCTTGAACCGGAAATTGACCACAAGCAGGAGAAAGCGGTCGATGAGACCAAAGAAGATAACAGCGAACTTGCCCGAAAAGCAAGCGAAATTCTGGGCATAGAAGTAGAAATAGATTAAAACGGAGGACGAAATAAATGGGAAAAGGAATGAGAGCCGGCAAGAAGCCGTCAAAACCGGGAATGGGCAGCATGGGCGGAGGAATGCAGAAACAGCTCCAGCAGATGCAGCAAATGCAGAGACAGATGGAGGCTCTTCAGGCTGAAATCGAAGAAAAGGAAGTTACCACAACAGCCGGCGGCGGAGCGGTAACGGCGGTCGTAAACGGCAAAAAAGAAATCACCAGACTTGAAGTCAAGCCGGAAGTTGTTGACCCGGACGATGTTGAGATGCTTCAGGATCTTATTATAGTTGCGGTAAATGAAGGAATCCGCCAGATTGAAGAAATATCAAACAGCGAAATGAGCAAACTCACAGGCGGACTTGGGATACCGGGTCTGTAAACGCACAGCGGACAGCCTTGGGTTTATCGAACGGAGTAAAAAATGAGACAATATCCCAAACCTTTAGCAAGACTCATAAACGAGATGTCAAAACTTCCGGGAATCGGCACGAAAACGGCACAGCGGCTTTCTTTTTATATTCTTTCTTTGGAGGATAAGGAAGCAGAGCAGCTTGCGAGTGCCATTCTCACAGCCAAAAAAGAAATGAAATATTGTTCCGTATGTGGCAACCTCACGGATGAGGATCCGTGTGCCATTTGCAGTGACAAGAGCCGGAAAGCCGACACGATCTGCGTGGTCGAAAGCCCGAAAGATGTCATGGCAATGGAACGCATAAGAGAATACAACGGACTTTATCATGTCCTGCACGGTGTGATTTCTCCAATGGAAGGAATCGGGCCTGAGGATATTAATCTTATGTCATTATTGAAGAGGCTTCAGGCAAACGACATAAAAGAATTGATTATTGCAACGAACCCGAACATTGAGGGGGAAGCCACCGCCATGTATATTGCGCGCCTTGTCAAACCGAGCGGAATCAAGGTGAGCAGAATCGCACACGGAATTCCCGTTGGCGGTGACCTCGAATATGCAGACGAGGTCACCTTGCTCAAGGCCATGGAGGGCCGAAGGGAACTTTAAAGTGACAGGTCTTTTGCTTTTGCAAGCTGCAAGAGGTACGAATACTTTGCTCTTGCAGCCAAAATATTATACGCAGCATAATCAACGGCTGTATTATCGGTTAGTTCATTGAAAATGTCCACTGCAGTGTCAAGTTCGCAGCGGGCGTTTTTTATTGACATGTAAAGCATTTCATCTTCAGAATGCATCGGTCGGGAAAGTTTAAGCTTCATAAATCATACACCTTTCGCACTTATTTATTACTATTATAGGAATTTTTATTCTATTTTATTCCAAGCACGCATATTTTATTGAGTATAGAAGGGGGCGCGGCATGGGACTGCAAATCGGAGTACTGCTTACATATGCGGGAGCAATCATATTGATTTTTATCGTCGGCAAGCTCTTTGTGTGGCCGATAAAACTTGTTTTGAAACTTTTGGCGAGCAGTTTGATTGCGGGAGCCGCCATCGTGCTGATTAACACGGCGGGCACCGGACTTGGAATTGCCATCCCGCTCAATGTGCTGAATGCTTTGACCGCGGGCGTGCTCGGCATACCGGGACTTGTGATGCTTCTGATATTCAGCTTATTTTAAAACGCCGCCTTGTGCATTTACAGCAAAACAAAACAGGCAATCGCTTGACTGCCTGTTTTGTTTTGTTATATGCAGCGATTAAAGCCGCTCTTTCTTACCCGTGTTTGCAACGATGAAGAATACAACCAGGACAATAGCACCAAGGACGTATCCGAGCATTTCAGAATTGAGAGATCCGATCTGAGCTTTTGTAAAGAAGCCGGAAACGGAACCTGCGAAGATAAATGCCATCGCAATCGGAGTGATGAACTTGATGCATACTTTGTAGAAAGTATCAAACGCGGAACTCTTCTTGCTGCCTATGTCGATTTCTTCAAGGATAGGAGTAACTTTTAACTCCCAACCAACCATTACAGCCATGAGCATAGCGCCCAACGGCATTGCAACGCCTTCTGACCAACAATCCATGAAATCAAGGAAACAGTCATTCCAAGCATCTGTACCCCAGAACTTGAAGATCCCGGAAGCGCCCAGACCGTCGATTGCTACGAGCAGTGCTTCGATTGTAATTGCAATGCAGACCCAGAATACAACTTTTTCTCTCTTGAGTTCTTTGCCTTTCTTTGCAGCGTCATCCATGAAGAATGCAGAAATAACCTCTATAAGCGAGATCGCGGAAGAAATTGCAGCAATCAGAACCAGCAGGTAGAAAATGATACCGAACAGAGGTCCGATGGAGCCCATTTCAGCGAATACATCCTGAAGTGTTACGAACAGAAGCTTAGGGCCGCTGAGGGAAATATCCGCATAAGCAATTCCGTTTGCAATACCGTTTGCAACAGCCGCAGGGATAACAGCAAGACCTGCCATCAAAGCGATCGTTGTATCCGCAACTACGATAACAACGGAGTTTTTCTTGAGATTCTCATATTTGCTGAGGTAGGAACCATATGTAATCATTGCACCCATTGCAAGGGAAAGTGAGAAGAACATCTGACCGCCGGCTGTTGCGAAAACATTCAGCAGGGATGGTGCTTCTTCTATGAAGCCTGCTTCAACGGCATATCCCGGTTTGAACATGAACTTAAGTCCTTCTTCAGCGCCCGGGAGTGTGAGAGCACGGATGATTACGATAACAAGCATTACGAATAATGCCGGCATACCGATTTTGTTGAATTTTTCAATACCGTCGGAGACTTCACCCTTATTGATAAAGTAGCAGATTGCGATGAACAGAAGTGTAAATATCGCGCATCCGAACGGGTTGGTGAGCATAGCACCGAATGTTGAGCCGCCTTCAAGGCTGATGCCGAAGAGGTTCTGAAGTCCGAAACTGAGTTCAGCAAGGTTCAGTGAAAGATACTGCATGCAGTAACCGCCGAGAACCGTATAGAAACTCATGATAAGGAAAGGTGCGATTACGGCAAGCCAGCCAATCCATTTGAATTTCTTTGAAATTTGATTGTAAGCGCCTACAGGTCCGAGTTTTGTCTTACGTCCGAGCGCAAGCTCAGAAGTCATGATTACAAAACCAACGAAAACCGCAAGCAGAAGATAAGCGATAAGGAAAGTAAATCCACCCGATCTGCCCATCTTATACGGGAAGCCCCAGATGTTTCCAAGACCAACGGCCGAGCCGATAGCTGCCATAAGGAAACCGAGATTGCTGCCCCATGAACTGCGATTGTTCTCCATTAATAAGTCCTCCTAAATGATGAATAGTTTTTTAACAATAAATAACATTTATAACTTTAACAAAAATGACGAAAAATGTCAATATAAATAACAAAATAAAAAAATATTTGTTGAGCCACACAAAAAAAGACGAGATTGCTGTAAATATTTTGTAACATTTGACTTAAAAATTCTACATGATATAATAAGGTTCGTAAGAAAATGTCAACGGAGAGGAAATACTATGGCAATAGAGAAGGTAAGAGAATATTTCAAACAGTACGGAATTGAGGACAGAATCATGGAATTTGAAGTTTCCAGCGCAACGGTTGAACTTGCGGCACAAGCTGTCGGAGTGGAAGATGCAAGAATCTGCAAA
>FR881956.1:50912-51186 GCA_000435615.1 Firmicutes bacterium CAG:238
TTTCTTTCAAAGATCACGCAGACGGCTGCATCCTGATTCAGACTGCGGGGGACACCAAGATTGACAACAGAAAATTCAAAGATACATTCGGCTTTAAAGCAAAGATGCTGTCACCGGAGGAAGTTGTGGAATACACGGGTCATGCCATCGGGGGTGTATGCGCTTTTGCGATTGAAAATCCGAAGGTGAAGGTGTACTGCGACGAATCGATGAAACGATTTGACACCGTTTTTCCGGCATGCGGAAGCTCGAACAGTGCAATTGAATTCAACAT
>FR881956.1:51256-53665 GCA_000435615.1 Firmicutes bacterium CAG:238
GGATGGGTAGATGTGTGTAAGATTCCGCAAGAAGAGGCATAGAATAGGAAGGCGGAGAGGAAAAAGATGAAGCTTGAGAGCAAGAGTAGAGTAAAAAATGAAATTATAATGTTCCTGAGTCTGACCATCGCTTCGGCGATTATCGCTTTTAACCTGAAAAGCTTCGTGCGGACGGGCGGACTCTTTCCGGGCGGATTCAGCGGACTGGCACTGCTTGTTCAGCAGATTTTAAGTGAATTTTTCAATGTAACCGTCCCATATTCGGCAATTTACATGCCGGTCAATCTGATACCGGCGTACATCGGTTTTAAATACATAGGAAAGAGATTTACCATTTACTCTTTCTATCTGGTGTTTTTATCGAGTTTTCTGACGGACGTGTTTCCGGCGGTTACGATTACATATGACATCCTGCTGATTTCGATTTTCGGAGGGATTATCCAAGGGGCGGCGATCAGCATAGCACTCATCAGCGGCGCAAGCGGCGGCGGAACGGATTTCATCGCCATTTATTTTTCCGAGAAAAAAGGGGTGGACGTATGGAATTATGTGCTGCTGGGAAATGCGATTATTTTGACGACTGCGGGAATCCTGTTCGGATTTGACAAAGCCTTGTACTCGATTATTTTCCAGTACACGACAACACAAGTCATATCCATCATGTTTAAGCGGTATCAGAAGGATACTTTGTTCATAATCACGGATCAGCCGATGGCTGTATACGGCAAAATACGCGAGCTCACGCATCACGATGCGACGCTGATTGAAGGGAACGGCTGCTACGAGGGTGCGGAGAGGCATATCCTGTATTCAGTGGTTGGCAGAGAGCAGGTCGACAAGGTAATTGCGGCAATTCGGCAGATTGACGAACACGCATTTATCAATGTGATTCGGACGGAGCAGATAAACGGCAGATTTTACAGGACGCCGACGAAGTAAAAGGACTGGAGAAAACTTTTGGAAAGAATTGATAAAATCATTGCCTCGCAAGGGCAGTATTCGAGGAAAGAGGTTAAGGCTCTGATTGCAAAAAGGCGCATCGCTGTGGACGGCAGGATTGTATCTTCCTCGTCGGAAAAAGCCGATCCGATGACCATGCTGCTTACGGTCGACGGAAAACCTTTGGAATTTAAACGAAATCTATATTTGGTATTGCATAAGCCGAAGGGCTATGTATCGGCGACTGAGGACAGAGAACATCCGACTGTTCTGGAGCTGGTGCCGCAGGAATACCGCGGGCGGGATCTTTTTCCAGCAGGCAGGCTGGATCGTGATACGACAGGTCTGATGATTATTACAGATGACGGAGTGCTGGCACATAATATTCTGGCACCGAAAAAACATGTACCGAAGCGTTATCATGTCGGGCTTGACATTCCGGTCACGGAGGAAATGCGGCTTGGTTTCTCAGAAGGCGTGATGCTGAATGACGGCGTGTGCAAAGCCGCTGATTTGATAAAGACAGGAGAAAAAACAGCGGAGGTTACGCTGCGGGAAGGGCGCTATCACCAGATTAAGCGCATGTTTGGCTGCTTCGATGCCGAAGTGGTGGAGCTGAAGCGCCTCGGGATGGGCAGACTCACGCTTCCTGCGGACCTTGCGGAGGGCGAATGCCGTGAGATGAGCGAGGAGGAGCTTGCGTTGCTGCAGGAAAAATAATGCAAGAGTTTATAATTAAGTTAGAAAAATGATTCTAACTTAATTTTTTTTACTGAAATTTCAAGAGCTGTCATTCTGAATTCGCTTGTTTTCAGGAATTGGGTATTGTGCTGGCATTTCCGCAGCAAGTGCTTCTGTTCGAACCTCTTCCACTTCTTCATTTGTTTTTCTGTGCCCTAATCGGGAAGAACTTGCGTGCCTTTTGAACATTTCCGACACGCAGTTATCCTATATTACCAGTGTATTTTTTGTTGTTTCTTTTCCGAAAATCAAGTATACTATAGATGTATGTATGGAACAGACAGAAAACGCAGACTTTCCGAAGGGAGTGTAAAGAAATGAGCGATACAGCAAAAAAGAAAATCGCCATCGGCGTGGAAGATTTTAAAAGAATTATCGATAAAAACGGGTATTTTGTGGATAAAACCCTGATGATACAGAAATTGATTGAAAGCGAAGCGATGGTTACCTTGTTTACCCGTCCGCGGCGCTTCGGCAAAACGCTCAATCAGTTTATGATCCGCCGCTTCTTTGAGGATGAAATTACTGAAAAAGGCGAGAAAGTCGATAACGGTTATCTCTTCGAAGGGCTGAAAATAGCAGAGTGCGGCGAAGAAATCCTCAAACACCAGCAGCAGTATCCGGTTATTTTTATGACCTTAAAGTCGGCGAAGCAGCCGAATTTTGAGATGGCGTATGGTGCTCTTGCGGATGAAATCTACAACGAATTTATGAGACATCGCTATGTTT
>FR881957.1:0-1251 GCA_000435615.1 Firmicutes bacterium CAG:238
CTGCTTCTTTAAGAAAAGATGCATGGTACGCAAAGCGAGGTAACAGGAAGATCATGAGAGAAAAAGGAAGAAATTAAAAAAGAGAAATTGTATTCCAAAAAATCAAAAACTTAAAAAATTTGAATCTTCCCACCCTTTTTGACACAAAGGGTGGGGCTTTTTGTTGTTTCTTTTAGGGAAATCAAGTATACTATAAACAGCAAATCTAGGACAAAAAAAGATTTACAACGCGATGCGAAAAAACTGGGGATGACAAAGGATCTTATGATTAGTATGTTTCTGAAAAAGGAACCGAAAAACGGGATCTATACGGTTCGTGGTGAGACCTGCATTTTCTTGGAGGCAAACGGGAATTGCATTTTATGTCCTTAAAAGTGCGATTTCGATACATTTTTATGTCCTTAAAAATGTTGACGACGGCATAAAAAACGGATATACTAAGAATATGGATTGAAAAAAGGACAGGAGAGATGTGATACAATGAATCGACATGCGATAAAACGATTAGAGCAATGGAAGGATTCAAAAGGACGAAAACCGATGATTATTCGGGGAGCCAGACAGGTTGGAAAAACATGGCTGATGAAAGAATTTGGAAGGACGCGGTTTGCGAAGTCTGCATATGTCAATTTTGAGAATAATGACAGAGCGAAAGCAATCTTCGAAATGGATTTTGATATTGCGCGGATGATTTTGGCGCTCAGCGCAGAAACCGGAGTTGAGATAAAGGCAGAGGACACGCTTTTGATTTTCGACGAGATTCAGGAAGCACCGAAGGCCTTGACCTCCCTCAAATATTTTTATGAGAATGCGCCGCAGTATTGTATTGTTGCAGCGGGTTCCCTTCTCGGTGTTGCCATTCACCATGGGACTTCGTTTCCGGTAGGGAAAGTAGATTTTATGGATTTATATCCGCTGAGTTATACGGAATTTTTGGAGGCTTTGGGTGAGGAACGCTTCGCAAAGCTGCTTGCTGCCGGAGATACGGAAATGATGCGAGTCTTCAAATCTAAGTTTATCGAGCGTCTCAAAGAATACTATTTCGTCGGCGGAATGCCCGAGGCGGTTTTGACCTTTGTAGAAAAGAAGAATTATCAAAGCGTGCGGGAAATTCAGAAAAATCTTCTGAATTACTATCAGCAGGACTTTTCGAAGCACGCACAGACAAATCTGATTCCAAGGCTGAATCTGGTTTGGAATTCCATCCCGGGGCAGCTTGCAAAAGAAAACAGAAAATACATTTACGGGCAG
>FR881957.1:1298-17029 GCA_000435615.1 Firmicutes bacterium CAG:238
AGGACTTCGAGCTTGCGATTCAGTGGCTGCTTGACTGCGGGCTGATTCATAAAGTGCACAGAGTCTCCAAACCGCAGCTTCCGCTGAAGGCCTATATGGAGCTTGACACATTCAAAATGTTTTTGCTGGATGTGGGGCTTCTCGCAGCGATGGGGGGCTTGAGCGAAAAGGTGATTTTAGAGGGCAGCCGGATTTTTACGGAGTTTAAAGGGGCACTTACGGAGCAATATGTTTTGCAGCAGCTTGTATCGGAGCTGGGTGTGACGGCATATTATTATTCGACACCAAACTCAAGAGGCGAAATCGACTTCCTGCTGCAAGGGGATACGAGTGTGATTCCGCTTGAGGTAAAGGCCGAGGAAAACCTGAAAGCAAGGAGCCTGCGTGCTTTTTGCGAAAAATATAATCCGCGTTTTGCGGTGCGAAGCTCGATGTCGGATTTTCGCGAGCAGGACTGGATGACGAATGTACCGCTTTATGATTTGCTGTACCTTGCAAATTACCTGAGCGAGTGAGAAAGCTGCGAAGACGGCTTGCAAATACGGAATTTAAGAAAAGGAGTGAGATGATGATACAGCTTGATGGTATCAAAACAGCGATTCCGAAGCTTCGTGAGACGCTGATTGAAGTCGGTGACTCTCTTTGACCTGGCAAAGGTAAGAGACGAACTGGAAAGAACGAACCGGGAGATTGAACAGCCTGATTTTTGGGAGAAGCTCGAATATGCCCAGAAAGTGATGAAGGAAAAGAAATCCATGGAGCAGACCGTGGAAAACTACGAGAAGCTGGAAAAGGCTCTCGATGACATGGAAGAAATGATTGAGATTACCGAGATGGAGGAAGAAGCCGGAGCGGATGCGGAAAGTCTGACGGAAACCGCAGAGAGCATCGAGGCGGATTTTGAGTCTGTGCAGGAAGAACTGGAAGAACTCAGGCTCAAGACGCTTTTGACGGGAAAATACGACCACTGCGGAGCAATCCTTTCCATTCATGCGGGAACCGGCGGCGTGGACGCGATGGACTGGGCTTCCATGCTGCTCAGAATGTATACAAGATGGTGCGACAAGAAGGGCTACACCGTAAAAATGCTCGATTTGCAGGATGATACGGAGGCCGGAATCAAAAGCGCAACTCTGCTTGTCGAAGGCGAAAATGCCTACGGCTATCTGAAAAACGAAAAAGGTGTGCACAGGCTTGTCAGAATTTCTCCGTTTAATGCGGCAGGAAAACGGCAGACCTCTTTTGCGATGCTTGAAGTCACGCCGGAAATCGACGATGAAATTACAATTGAGATTGACCCGGAAGATTTGCGAATTGATACCTATCGAAGCAGCGGTGCGGGCGGACAGCATGTCAACAAGACGGATTCGGCGATTCGTATCACGCACCTGCCGACGAACATCGTTGTAACCTGCCAAAATGAACGAAGCCAGCACCAGAACAAAGAAATGGCGATGAAGATTTTGACAGCGCGGCTGACTGAGCTTGCAGAGCAGGAGCACAAGGAAAACCTCAAAGAACTCAAAGGCGACTATTCGATGGGCACCTGGGGCGCGCAGATCCGCTCCTATGTTTTCCAGCCGTACACGATGGTAAAAGACCACAGAACCGGCGCGGAAACAGCGAATGTGAACGCGGTCATGGACGGCGACATCGATTACTTTATAAATGAAAAGCTGAAATGGAAGGAAAGTGAATAAATGGATATTATCGCAAAATTGGCAGCAGAGTTTAAAATCAAGACGGCTCAGGTAGAGCACACCGTGGAACTCATCGATGAAGGAAACACCATCCCGTTTATCGCCAGATACAGAAAGGAAGTTACGGGCGGCCTCAGTGACGTCGTGCTTCGTGACCTCGACGAAAGACTGAAATATTTGAGAAACCTCGAGGAAAGAAAAGAAGAGGTTATCCGCCTGATTGACGAGCAGGGCAAGCTCACGGACGAGCTCAAGGCGGAAATCGAAAAAGCCGAGGTTCTCCAGAGAGTCGAAGACCTTTACAAGCCTTTCAAGCAAAAAAAGGCAACACGCGCTTCTAAGGCAAAGGAAAGAGGACTGGAGCCTTTGGCAATGATCCTCTTCGCGCAGCTTAAGACCGACGGCAGGCCGGAAGAGGCGGCAGAGCCGTTTATCGACCCGGAAAAGGAAGTGAATACAGCTGCAGAGGCACTCGCGGGAGCGTGCGACATTATCGCGGAAATGATTGCCGACGACCCGGAAATCACCAAGGATGTCAGAGAAAAGACCTTTGCTTCGGCGACGGTTTTGACAGAAGCTGTGGACTCTGAGGAAAAGACTGTTTACGAGATGTACTACGATCACGCGGAGGCTCTCGCAAAAATTCCGAACCACAGAGTGCTTGCAATCAACAGAGGCGAAAAGGAAAAGAAACTGAAAGTAAAGATTTCTGTGGACGCAGAGACCATGCATGAGGTAATCGGAAAATCCGTTTTGAAGAACGAAAAGTCGATTTTTTACGGTCTGATGACGGACACGATTGCGGACGCATACAAGAGACTCATGGCACCTTCCATCGAGCGTGAGATGCGAAACCTTCTGACGGAAAGAGCAGAGGCGGAGGCTGTGAAGATTTTTGCGAAGAACACCGAAAATCTCCTGATGAGCCCACCGGTCCGCGGCAAAAAAGTCATCGCAATCGACCCGGGCTATCGTACTGGCTGCAAGGTTGCGGTGCTTGACGAAACGGGAAAACTCAAAGCATACACGACGATTTACCCAACGGAACCGAAGAACGACATCGCAGGAACCGAAGCAGTGCTGAAGAAGATCATCGACAAATTCCACACGGATATTATTGTAATCGGAAACGGAACGGCTTCGAGAGAAACTGAAGAAGTCGTTGCGAACTTTTTGAAGAAAAACGAATATGGCATTCAGTATACAATTGTAAACGAGGCGGGCGCATCCGTTTACTCCGCATCGAAGCTTGCGACGGAGGAATACCCGGACCTCGATGTGACGACCAGAGGCGCGATGTCGCTGGGCAGAAGGCTGCAGGACCCGCTCGCAGAGCTTGTAAAAATTGACCCAAAGAGCATCGGTGTGGGTCAGTACCAGCATGACATCAACCAGAAGCTTTTGGAAGGCGCACTGACAAATGTCGTCGAAGACTGCGTAAACAGAGTCGGCGTTGACTTGAACACGGCTTCCCCGTCCCTGCTTTCGTACATCGCGGGCGTGAACATGGGAATCGCCAAGAACATCGTAAAATACAGAGAAGAAAACGGCAAGTTCTCCGACAGAAAGCAGCTCATGAAAGTCCCGAAACTCGGTGAAAAAGCGTTTAACCAGTGCGCGGGCTTCATGCGTATTTCGGACGGAACGAATCCGCTTGACGCGACTTCCGTTCATCCGGAATCCTATGCCGCGGCACAGGCAATGATGGAAAAACTCGGCGTTGAGCCTGAGGCAATCCGCGCGGGCGGCGATAAAGACATGGAGAAGAAGATTAAGAAGGCTTACCCGGCACAGTCACTTGCAAAGAGCATGAGCGCGATGGCGGGCGACATCGGAATCGGTGAAATGACCCTTGCCGACATCATCGAGGAAATGAAAAAACCTGCAAGAGACCCGCGTGAGGACGCGCCTCCTGTGGTTTTCCGAAACGATGTCAAGCAGTTTGAGGATCTTAAAATTGACATGGAAATGACCGGAACCGTGCGAAATGTCGTGGACTTTGGCGCTTTCGTGGACATTGGTGTAAAGAATGACGGTCTGGTACACATATCGCAGTTAAGCGATAAGTATATCAAGCACCCGATGGATGTCGTTTCGGTCGGCGACACGGTCAAGGTAAAGATTATTTCCATCGACTACGACAAGAAACGCGTCGGACTGACAATGAAAGGAATAAAATAAAAGGCGGACGGCACGCATACCCCGTTTGTGGGGCATGCGTGCAGCGTGCGCAGCACCGGACTTGACCGGGTGCGCCGCAGCCGCGCGCCGTCCGGCCTTTTTAGAGAGGATTGAGATGATAAACACTGTACTTTTTGATTTTGACGGAACTTTAGTAAATACAAACGATGTGATTATCGCATCGTGGCAGCATACATACAGGCATTATTTAGGCAGGGAGGAAAGCATCGAGAAGATTACCTCCTGCTTCGGTGAGCCGCTTCTGATTACGATGGAGCGCGAATTTCCCGGCGTAGACCCGGAGGAAGCGGCGAATATCTACCGCGATTTCCAGAAGCTCAAAGCGGACGAGCTGGTCAAGGTTTTCGATGGCATTCCGGAGCTGCTTGCGGCGCTTGCGCCTGCGGGCTACCGCATTGCAATCGTTACTTCCAGAACGCGCGAATCGGCGGAACGCTACCTTGATATGCTGGGGCTTCGCGATTATTTCGAGGACATGGTTTCCTGTGATGATACGAATGTCCACAAGCCGAATCCGGAGCCGATTCTGCTCTGCCTTGAGAAGCTTGGAATCACAAAAGACGAGGCAATCATGGTCGGCGACAGTCCGTTCGACATCAAGTGCGCCAACAACGCGGGCGTGAAGTCCGTGCTGGTGGACTGGCGCATCACTTCGGACAGTGCCGCCCTGATTACGGACGCAAAGGCAGATTACGAAATCGCAAAGCCGCTGGATTTGATGGCGGTGCTGGCAGAAGCATAGCGGCCGGGCGCGGTGCGCGGTGCGAAAACACCCGAGTTTTGATGAGGTGAGATATGCTGAACATTTTTTATGGTCGGGAGAACCTCGACAAAGAGAAGTTCATATATGACAATATCAGAGGTCGGGCGCTGTTGGTGGTTCCCGACCAGTTTACATTGGAGGCGGAGCGCGAACTGATTGCGCATTCCGGCGCCAAGGCACTGATGGACGTTGAGGTGCTTTCCCTGTCGAGGCTCGGCTATCGGCTGCTCGAGGAGCTGGGAGGAAGCAAGCGGACTTTTATAGACAAATACGGCAGGCATATGATTTTGTCGTCGATTGCGGCAGAAGAGCGCGAGAAGCTCCAAGTCTTCAAAGGACTCGAGGAAAAAAACTCCTTCATCGAACTTGTGAACAATTTCATTTCCGAGATGAAGCAGTTCAACTGCGGTGCGGACGAGCTTGCGGAAATTGCGAGGAGCGTTCCGGACGGGTCGTATACGCAGAGGAAACTGGAAGATTTGTATTTGCTTTACAGCGAATATGAGGCGGCAATCCGCGGAAAATACACGGATTCGGAGGACTACATCGATCTCTTTCTCGGCAAAATCAGCCGCTCTGAGCTTGTTGCGGGAAATCACATCTGGATTTACGGGTTTGACAGTTTTGCGCCGAAAGCACTTTCGGTCATCGGTGAATTGATGCAGTACGCCGCCGATGTCAACCTTGTGCTTACCTATGATGATAAGCGTGAGGCACGCGATGCGGATTTGTTTGCGCTTGCGGAGACGGTGATACGGAATTTTGAGAATTTGGCGGAACGGCGCAGCATCGAAGTGAGAAAGCGTGCGATTCCGAAGACTTATACAGCGGAGCGGGCGGACAAGATTCAGTTTATCGAACAGGAACTGTACGCACTTCCGGCGAGAAAATACGCCCGTGGCGGACAGAGCACAAATCCAGCCGAGGGAGGCGCGAGTGAGGCGGCCGCCGCCGGCACAGATTCGCTTACGCTGGTGGCGGCGGCAAACTTATATAATGAAGCCGAAAGCGCGGCTTGCTATGTGCTTGAGCTGGTGCGCGATTTTGGCTATCGGTTTAGCGACATCAAGGTAATCTGTAACGACCAAGAGACGAGAGGGCCGATTCTGAAGCGTGTTTTCAAGGAGTACGGCATCGACCTCGTTTCGGATACGAGCAAAGACATCCTGCAAAGCAGCATCGTGCAGTACATAACGGCACTGATGGATGTGGTTGTTGAAAAATACAGGACGGATCTCATGATTAAAATGCTCAAATCGGGTTTTGGCGATTTGACGAACGACGAGATTACGGATCTTGAAAACTATGCGATAAAATACAAAATTCGAGGGACGATGTGGAAGCGTCCTTTTGTGCGCGGAGAGAGCGAGTACGAAGCCGAGGCGCTTGTGCGCATGAACGCCGTTCGAGAAAAGGCACTGGCGTTCATGCCGGATCTTGAGGCAATTTTCGAGGCGGAAACCTGCGGTGAGTTTATCAGCGGGCTGTATGGTTTTTTGTACGAGAAGGCGAAGCTGCCGGAGAAAATTGCCGACCTTACAGTGCTGCAGACGGAGCAGGGCCGTCCTGACCTTGCCGAGGAAACGGCACAGATCTGGGGCAAGGTCATCGGAATTTTTGACCAGATGAGCGAGATTATGGGTGAGCAAAAATTCCGCGCGGCGGCGTTTCGGGATTTGTTTGAGGTTGGTATTTCGCAGGTGGAAATCGGGATTCTGCCGCCGACGAAGGACGGCCTGATGATGGGAACGATGCAGCGCACCCGAACCGGCGAGATGAAGGCGCTTGTGGTTGTAGGTGCCAACGAGGGTGTGCTGCCGAATGAGAAGCCCGGTTCGGGCCTGTTCGGAAGCGACGAGAAGAATCTGTTCAAGGAGAACGGGATTGAGCTTTGCAAGGTGGATGATGTGCGGTTCCTCGAGGAGCGGATGGGTATCTATCGGAACTTATCCAAGCCGCGTGAGCGGCTGTGGATAAGTTACAGTTTGTCGGACGCCGAAGGCGGCCCGGCAAGGCCGTCCGGCGTGTTCACAAAACTGGCCGGATTGTTTGGTGACACGCCGGTGGCCCGCGACGCCCTCAACCGTCAGACGGACGCGGAGCTGGTCGGCGCGGGCCCTGCAGGGCTCCGGCATCTGACGGAGGCCCTGCAGGCGGCCTGCGAGGGAAAGCCCCTCGCACCGCACTGGCACGAAGCCCTCACATGGTTCAAGCAGAACAAACCTGAGGCACTCGAACCGATTCGTGCGGGCATCGCTTTTACGAATAAGCAGGAAGATTTGGGCCGAGAAATGACGGCGGCACTATATATGGGAAATATTGAAAGCACCCGAGAGGAAGCCCTCGAACCAAGCCCCGAACTCTCCCTCAGCCCATCAAGGCTGGAGCGCTACGCACGCTGCCCGTTTTCACACTTTGTGCAGTACGGGCTGAAACCGGAGGAAAGACGAATCTTCGAGATCGCTCCGCGCGAAATCGGAGACATCTACCACGAATGTCTTATGGAAATGAGCCGGCACCTGACGGCACGGGGCATCGCAATAACCGACCCCGCATCGCCGTGGATGACAATCAGCAGGGAAGAGTGCCGCACATTCGTGGAAGATGTAATTGCGAAGAAGTCCGGGACATACAGAGAAGGAATCCTCGAAGCCGGAAATGAGGAGAAATACCGCGGCAGACGAATTACGGACATTTGCGAAAAGGTCTGCTGGGCTGTAATCGAGCAGGTGCGTGCGGGCGAAATACTGAGGAGCAGCTTCGAAGCCCCGTTCGGTCGGGGAAGAAGGATTCCGCCGATTCCGGTTAACCTCGGAGAAGGCAGAACTGCATATATCGAAGGAAAAATCGACCGTGTCGATTATCTGCCGGGTGAGCGCGTCAAGATAATCGACTATAAAACCGGAAACGAAAACTTCAGCGTTGCGGAAGCCGAGGCAGGATACAGACTGCAGCTCATGCTTTATCTTGAAGCCTCCCTGGAACGCCGGATGAAACCGGCAGGAGTTTTTTATTTCAAGATAAGCGAGCCTATGGTTGATGCATCAGGTGCAGCCATCGGGCCGGAAGAGATTAGTGACAAAATCCAAAAAAGCTTTAAGCTGAACGGCGTAATCGTAGATGATCCGAACGTTATCCGAAATGTTGCAGGCGATTTTTCCGGAATATCGGATGTCGTGCCGATTCGCATAAACAAGGAAGGTCTGATAAGCGGGACAGGGAAAGACAATCTGCTTACAGACGAGGAATTTGAGTCGCTGCGAGAAAAAGTGTGCGAAAAGGTGACGGATATCTGCAAGTCCCTTGCAGGCGGCGGAATTGAGATCCACCCGATGAAAACCGCAGCCACATCTGCCTGTGCATATTGCCGTTACAAAGGAATCTGCCGCTTTGACACGATTTTCGAGGGTTGCAGCTACAATATCATTTAATATTTTCAGTATCAGACGACAATTTCCGTCAACAGATTAAACGGTGGCCACTATGAAATATCAGGTAAAAGACTATTATGTAAAAGAAATAGCCGATTATTACGGCATATCCGCACAGACGGTCAGACTCTATGACAAGAAAGGTTTGCTGCCATCGGACAAAAATGAGCTTAACGGATATCGGATATACACCCGGGAGGACATCGTAACGATGGACTATATCTGCAGACTCAAAAAAATGCATTTTTCACTTGAGGACATCAGAAAAATAATGAATGAGGAGCCCTTGGAAGAAGCGGAAAGAATGTTTGTCAAACAGGAGGCGAAGCTCGCCGCCGAGGTTAAGGAGCTGCAGAGACTGATTGGCAATATGCGGGATTATCGTGCGAAACTTGACCGCGTGATTGCACACGAGAAGCATAGAGCGCGGGGAGAAAGCGCGAAAATCGAAATTGTCAATTCGCCGCCTTTTATCATCAAAGAAATTGATACCAACATGGATGAAGCGATGGAAAGCTTTCCCTCATAGACGAGAAAAATCTCAGAAACTCCCCGGCCTTTGACTTTGAAACATTTCGGGTCATAGAACCGACATTGGCACTGTACACGGTTCTGCGAATCGCAACAAACAAAGATTATGCCTGCGTGGACGAAATTTTTGCGTACCTGCGCGACAACGATTATGAAATCTCGGGGAGCGCTTTGGCACGCACGATTGCAAACTGTTATTGCGACAGCGAAAGCACGGAGTATGTGGAACTGTGGATTCCCGTCACGAAACGCGAGCAAAGATAATCAGCGTCAATTACAGAAGGATATACAAAAACTCTGCATGTGCGGAGTTTTTTCTTGACCTTATACCAAGTGCAAGGATTAAAATCATGTTAAGAAATGAATTTTCTCCGGGCAGCGGTACCCGGGAGAGAAAGGGAGGATAAAAACAATGAGTTACAAAGATGTATCCGAAAGCAGTTTATTGTATGTATTAGTCATCGCATCGCTTGTGATTATTGCGGCAATATGCGTATACTATCTCATTATCTGCATCAGAAAAGCAAAAGGGATGGGAATTTCCGGGGAAAAAATAAGCGAAATTATAAAGTCCACGGCAATCTTTTCGATTGTACCGTCAATTGCCATCGCAATAGGACTTGTTACGCTGGTAATCGTTATCGGCATTCCGTACGCGTGGTTCCGCCTGTCGGTAATCGGCTCCGTATCGTACGAGCTGATGGCTTCCAACATGGCTCTCAGTGCATTAAACCTTGACCTTGCGAGTGCAGACGCGAATGCATTCGGCATGATCATGTGGGTTATGTGCATTCCGATTACATCCACGGTTCTTGCTAATATTTTCGTATGCAAGCCGATGCACCTTGGAACACTGCGTGTGGGCAGCGGAGATAAAAAATGGGGTGCACTCTCGCAGACAACCTTCATGACGGCTCTCCTGGTAGTGCTGATTGTACCGATGCTCTTCGGAGGTCTGGTTGGACTTTTCACCTTTATTACAAGTGCACTGATTGCGGTCGATGTATCGGCGCTTGCCAAAAAGACCGGAGCAAAGTGGATGAACGATTTCATACTTGCGATCTGCCTGATAGGCGCAATGTGCATGTCCGTTGTTTATACGAATTTAATTGGATAGGAGGAAGCGGAAATGAAGAAAGAAAAGAAAGCAAAACCATATGTGGACCCGTATTTTGAAGAAATGCACAAGAAAGGCATTATTCTTACGATTATTTCACTTGTTCTGTTTGTAGGGGTTCCGACCGTTACCTGTATCGTGTATGATATTATGCCGAACTTCGGCACTGTTATCGCTACCGGCATCGGATTGATTGCCATTTTCGTGCCGACCGGAATCGCGGAGATGTTCGGCGAAGTGCCGATTATGGGAAGTTCCTACTATCTTGCCTGCCTGACGGGAAATATACTGAACCTCAAATTACCTTCGGCAATCAACGCAATTAAGGTTTCAGGATTTAAACAGGGCACCAAAGAGGCCGATGTTGTGGTCGGCATTGCAATTGCAATCTCATCACTGGTAACACTTGTAATACTGGCAATCGGCGTTGTGCTTCTCATGCCGCTTGAACCGTTCCTTACATCGGAGGCGGTAGGCGTGGCCGCTTCGAATGTGCTTCCGGCATTGTTCGGCTGTCTTGTGCTTGGATTCATAGGAAATGATGTAGGCGGCGGCGTAATCATTAAGGGAAGATTAAAAGCAGCGATTCTGCCGTTTATATTCTTCATCGTGCTGTATCTTCTGATTTCCGACATGTATGAGCTGTTCGAAGGATTCCTGATGATTCTCGGAATCGTCATGATTTACTTCATTACGAAGAAAATGTACAAGGCCGGCAAGATTGAAGTTCTCCTTCCGGAAACGGAAGCGGAGAGCATAGAGGAGGCGGTGCAAAATGACAAATAAAGAAAGAGTATCGAAAATCGTCGATAGGCTGGCACCTGAACTCAGAAAACTCGCACTGGATATCCATGACAATCCGGAGCTGGGTCTGCAGGAATACAAAGCATGTGCCTGGCAGAAGGAGCTTCTTGGCAGATACGGTTTTGCAATCGAAGAGAATTTTTGCGATATAGAAACATCTTATAAGGCGGTATATAAAGGCAGAAAACCCGGACCCAAAATTGCGTTCCTGGCGGAATACGATGCACTTCCGGAACTCGGACATGGCTGCGGACATAATTTAATCGCCATGGTATCGGTAGGATGCGGGATTGCATGTCGTGAATTTGCCGACGAATACGGAGCGCAGATTGACGTAATCGGAACACCGGCGGAGGAAACCGCAGGCACGAAGGTTCCGATGAGTGCAAAGGGAGTCTTTGACGGATACGATGCCGTAATGATGGCTCACCCGGCATTTGCCAACGCTGAATCCATCAATACCATAGCGATGGACGCGTATAAGATTGAATTTTTCGGAAGACCCGCACATGCAGCGGCAGCTCCGCATGAAGGAATCAACGCACTTGATGCGATGATTAATTTCTTCAATCTTGTCAACGCAATGCGTCAGCAGACCAAACCGGATGCAAGGATTCACGGAATCATTACGGACGGCGGCAAAGCTGCAAATGTTATTCCGGATTATACGGCGGCAAACTTTTATATCAGAGCAAACCGCGTAGCCGATGTCAAGAAACTGGCGGAAAGAGTAAGAAACTGTGCTGCGGGAGCGGTGCTGGGCACCGGCTGCACTTACAAAATGGAATACAATGAAGAAAACTTCAAAGATACTTGCACAAACAAAGCGTTGAACAATTTGGCAGTGGACAATATTCAGCCGTTTCTCAGCGAACCGATTTATCGCTTGGGCGATATTCACGCACCGGGCTCGTCAGATCTGGGCGATGTAAGCTATGAAGCACCTGCAATCCAAGTGATATTCAAAATCGGTGAATATCCGAACCCTATGGGAGGCGGACACACACCGGAGATGGCAGCTGCGGCAGGTTCCGAATACGGCATCAATAACGGACTCAATTTCGTCAAAGGGCTGGTTATGACCGCAATCGAGCTCATGACAAAGCCTGAAGCACTGGCAGCCGTTAAAGAAGAATTCAGTCATGTAAATGACGAACCTGTCATGCAGTTTTAAACCTGACAACATAGAAAAAGCCCGGGAAGGACTCCCGGGCTTTTAAACAGTCGTAAACTCAAACACTGATCTCTCCGCGCAGATTCTGCGTCATCAGTTCTTTAATCATTTCCTTCGGATAGCCGCAGCTGAAGAGGTAATAGAGCTTGGCAACGGCGGCCTCTGTGGTCATATCATAGCAGCCGACCGCACCCGATTCCTTGAGTGCATTGCTGGTTGCATAGATGCCAAGGCGTGTGCTCCCGCTGTAACACTGCGAGCAGACGGAAACGATAGCACCGTTTTGGGATGCCCGGCGGATGCTGTTCACAAGCGTGTGATTGTTGCTCGGAATATTGCCCTCGCCGAAGGTCTCAAGAACAACGCCGTCCAGTTTTTCGGCAACAATCTGCTCGAAGAGTTCAAACTGAATGCCCGGGAAAATTTTGAGAACACCGATCGGAACCTGCTTCATTTCCGTAAGTGAAAACTCCCTTGCCTGCTTCGGCATCATCAATGCCTGCCGGTTATACATGATGTCGATTCCGACATTGGCAAGAGCCGGGTAGTTCGGTGATGCAAAAGCCATCAATTCATCTGCGGAGACTTTCGTCGAGCGGTTGCCGCGGAGAAGTTTTCCTGCAAAATACAGACATACCTCATTCGCAACACCATCCGCAGCGATAAGCATCGAATTGATAAGATTGTCTCTTCCATCACTTCGAAGCTCACAAAGCGGAATTTGGGAACCGGTGAAAACGACCGGCTTGTTCAGACCGTCAAGCATGAAGGAAAGCGCCGATGCGGTGTAGGACATGGTGTCCGTGCCGTGAAGAACGACAAAACCGTCATAATTGTTGTATCGGTCCCGAATTTCCCTGCCGATGTTTACCCACTGCTCTACCGCAACGTTTGCGGAGTCCAGCAGTGGATCAAACTCCACAACATCCCAGTTTGGCATATCTTTATTTTTGAGCTGGGAGATTTCATCCAGCAAGCTCGAAAAATATTTCTGCTTGGGCGCATATCCAAGCTCTGTGGGAACCATACCGATTGTTCCGCCCGTATATAAGATGCATACTCTTTTTTTCATCATTAGACTCATTAACTCCTTGAAAAATCATTGATTTGTGATAATATAAGTATATCATAAAAAACAAGGGAGGGCAAATTTATGTCAAACATACCTACACCTCATATCGAAGCGAAAGCAGGTGATTTTGCAAAGACCGTTCTGATGCCGGGAGATCCGCTCCGTGCCAAATTCATCGCGGAAACTTTTCTCACGGATGCCAAACTGATTAACAATGTCAGAGGCGTTCAAGGCTACACCGGAACATACAAAGGCAAGCGGGTGTCCGTAATGGCGTCGGGCATGGGAATGCCGTCCATCGGTATCTATTCTTACGAGCTTTTTAATTTTTATGATGTGGAAAACATTATTCGCGTGGGAACCGCGGGAGTCATCCGTCCGGATTTGAAGGTCAGGGACATCGTAATCGGGCAGGGTGCATGCACGAATTCCTCCTACAGCCGTCAGTTCGATCTGCCGGGGGATTTTGCACCGATTGCTTCTTTTGAACTTCTTCAGAAAGCGGTTAAGTCCGCAGAAGATATGGGAATAAAGCCGGTTGTCGGCAACCTTTATTCCTCAGATACTTTCTACGATGATTCCATGGGACTTTCCAAATGGCAGAAGATGGGCGTGCTTGCAGTCGAGATGGAGGCAGCAGCACTCTACATGAATGCTGCAAGAGCCGGCAAGAATGCACTTGCAATCTGCACGATTTCCGATAATCCTTTTACAGGAGAGGCGACGACTTCGGAGGAAAGGCAGCTTAACTTTACAAAAATGATGGAGATTGCACTGGAAATTGCATAAAACGACGAATTTTGGTTGATAAAAAATACCAAAAATGATAAAATAATTAGATATAATAAACAAAAACAAAACGGAGGGCGTTAAAATGGCAGAAGAATTGCTGTTGACCCAAGAGGGGTATGACAAAATTGTAGCGGAGCATGAAGAACTCGTGTCCGTAAGACGAAAGGAAATTTCCGAAAAATTAAAAGAAGCGATTTCTTACGGCGACCTTTCGGAAAACGCTGAGTATGACGCAGCGAAAAACGAGCAGGCAGAGCTTGAGGAAAGAATTTTCAAGCTTGAAGATATGATGAAGAAAGCCAAGATTATCAACGAAGAAGAAATGACAAACGACTTCGTTGGAGTAGGATCCAAGGTGCTTGTCAAAGATCTTGACAACGGAGACGAAATGGAATTTACCATCGTGGGCTCCACAGAGGCTGATCCGTTCGCCCTTAAGATTTCAAATGAATCTTTGGTGGGACAGCACCTCATCGGCAGAAAGACGGAAGACCTTGTCGAAATTATTGTTCCTGACGGAACCCTTCACTACCAGATCGAAAAGATCAGCAGATAAAACGAGAGAGGAAGAAAACAGAAAATGAGTACAGAAGATGTAAGAGTAAACCAAAATCCGGAAGTTGAAACGGAAGAGATTTCCGAAGAAGCCTTAAGCGAGCAGAGGCAGGTCAGAAGAGAAAAACTCAAGAATTTACAGGAAGCCGGCAGAAATCCGTTTCTTGTTGAAAAATGGGATGTGACGGCGCACAGCCAGGATATTAAAGACAATTTCGAGGCGATGGAAGATCAGGAAGTTTCGGTTGCCGGACGTATCATGGCATTCCGTAATATGGGAAAGGCATCTTTCATTAACATTCAGGATAAGCAGGGCAGAATCCAGGTGTATGTAAAGAGAGATGACATCGGAGCAGAAGAGTATCAATGGTTTAAGAAATATGATATCGGCGATATTCTCGGTATCGAAGGAAAAGTTTTCAAGACTAAGACAGGAGAAGTTTCCATTCATGCAACGAAGGTGGTTCTTCTTTCCAAGTCTATTCAGGTTCTTCCTAACAAATGGTCAGGCCTTAAAGACCAGGACATCCGTTACCGCCAGAGATATGTTGACCTGATTATGAATCCGGAAGTGCAGGGAATGTTCTACAAGCGCTCAAGAATCATTAAGGAAATCAAGAGAGTTCTGGAAGAAGACTACGGATATTTGGAAGTAGATACTCCAATCCTCACAACAATCGCAGGCGGAGCAAACGCAAGACCTTTCAATACACATCACAACACGCTGGACATCGACATGAAGCTTCGTATTTCCAACGAGCTTTTCCTGAAGAGACTCATCGTCGGAGGACTCGACAGAGTATACGAAATGGGCAAGATGTTCAGAAACGAAGGTATGGACAGAAACCATAATCCTGAGTTCACATCCATGGAATGTTATGCGGCTTACGGTGATATGGAACTCGTAATCGAAGTAACCGAGCAGGTTGTATACAAGGCAGCGATGGCAGTAAACGGTTCACCGATTATCAAATACCAGGGCAAGGAATTCGATGTAACTCCACCTTGGAAGAGAATCGACATGACCGACTTCGTATGTGAAGTTACCGGAATTGATTTCCACAACATCGCAGACGATGAAACCGCAAGAGCAGAAGCCATCAAATATGGAATGGACAAGAATGAAGTTAAAAACTGGACAAGAGGCAAAATCATTGCTGAGATGTTCGAAGAATACTGTGAAGACCTTCCGGGAGTTCTTGACGGACCGGTTCCGGTATTCGTAACAGGACATCCGGTTGAAATTTCACCTCTTGCAAAGAGAAGTGAGGCTGATCCGAGAATCACCCGTCGTTTTGAAGGCTATATCAACGGCTGGGAAATCTGCAACGGATTCTCGGAATTAAACGACCCAATCGACCAGTACGAAAGATTCGCAGAGCAGCAGGCACAGCTTGACGCAGGCCTTGACGAAGAAGCTCATCCGATGGATATGGACTTCGTAAATGCTTTGGAAGTAGGTCTTCCGCCGACAGGCGGTCTGGGAATCGGCATTGACCGTGTTATCATGCTGATTGCAGATGCACCATCCATCCGTGACATCATCCTCTTCCCGACAATGAAATCCTTAGATGGTGTAAATAAGAAAAA
>FR881958.1:0-12781 GCA_000435615.1 Firmicutes bacterium CAG:238
ACTTGGAATATACTATAATTGATATCGCGGGGTAGAGCAGTTGGTAGCTCGTCGGGCTCATAACCCGGAGGTCGTTGGTTCAAATCCGGCCCCCGCAACCACGCAGACACGCACTCAGGTAATACTGGGTGCTTTTTTTATAGCATAGGAGCCGTGCAGGCCCGGCTTTGGTCTCCGTTTGGCATCCTCCTCGGGCCGTGCAGGCCAAATTTACATTAAAACGGCCTTTTGCAGCAAAAAATATAGTCGAATTTTATTTTTGGCACATTTTTTTGGATTTGACTGAATTATGCGGCAGAGGACAAAAATCCTTGATTCCATATTTGGTAGATGCAAAATTCGACATACTACATATGGTAGCCACAAGAACGCAAGGGGAAGATTAAAATCAAAGAATAAGCCAAAAGGGGAGAATGCATTATATAAAACACCTTAAAACGGCAAAAAAATGTAAAAATTGAATGAATCCATAAATTACCAATTTTTATATTTACAAATAAAGCATTTTATGGTAAAATATGCAAAGCAAAGGAGGAACTTATGAGCGTAATTGATATGATAAAAACAAGCCTAAAATATGACGAGGACATGCTTCGGAAAATCACAAAATTAAGGGTTAATTCGCAGGAACAGACCTTAACCTTAAAGATTGAAAACGGAAAGAAGTATTATTACATCAAAAAAAGAGGCGAAAGCAAACCGACCTATGTGAAACCGGATAAGATGGGTGAGGTCAACCGAATAAGACGTGCACGCTTCATCGAAGAAAGCAAAGCAGTAATAAATAATAACATTAAACTGCAAAAAGAGTTTATTGATAAGTATGTGCCCACGGATTTTGCGTCGCTCAACGCCAGGCTTCCCAAAGCATACCGATATTATGAAGGGGAAGCTGCTCCGACGCATAAAAAGAATGTCACGCAGTCCCAAAATCCATATAAACGGGAGGAACTGATACATAGGACCTCTTTTGGCCTTTATGTCCGCTCAAAGACGGAGGTTATGATATCAGAGATTTTGGAAACCGCCGGTCTGGAATACTATTACGAACGCCCACTGGAATTGACAGATGAAAAGGGTGATAAGAAAACGATATACCCCGACTTCACGATTGTTTTGGGAAAAGAGTGTATTATGTATTGGGAACACAAAGGCATGTATGGTGATGAAAAATATTTTGAGCATGACCAACGCAAAATGCAATTGTACTACAGGAGCGGAATTTACGAACCGAAAAATTTGATTGTAACGATGGACGGACCCGATGGAAGCATCGATATTGAACGTATTAAGATGATCGTATATGGCTTGCTGCTTCCGCTTCGTGCTTCGATGGAAAATGGAGATTGTATAATTAAAAAAATATTTTAACATTTTCACGAAAATTTCACAATTTGCCAAGAAAGCTTTGTGGAAGAAACAAAAGAAATGTGGTAATATAATCTATATCACATTTTAAGGAGGAAATTGTATGCATGAGGTGAAGAAACCGAAGAAAAATTTAGCATATTACTATCTCATAGTCCTGATTGTAATCATGCTGTTCAACGCCTTTGTTTACCCTTATATTATAGAGCAGCAAGTAAAAGAGGTCGACTACGGAACATTCATGTCGATGACCGAAAAAGGAAAAATCGGACAGGTTGAAATACAAAGCAATCAGATTATATTTACAAATAAGGACAATACCAAGATTTATAAAACGGGTTTGATGGATGACCCTGACAGGACGCAGCGGCTGTATGACTCGGGCGCGAAATTCTCAAGTGAAATCGTGCAGCAGATGTCACCGCTTGTAAGCGTGCTTTTGACATGGATTTTGCCGATTTTCCTGTTTGTAGCACTCGGACAGTATATGTCCAAAAAAATGATGGGCAAGAACGGCGGAAACTCCATGATTTTCGGCATGGGAAAATCCAATGCGAAGGTGTATATCAAATCGTCGGATGGAATTAAATTTTCCGATGTGGCGGGTGAGGATGAAGCAAAAGAAAACCTCACGGAAATTGTTGAATACCTGCATAATCCGAACAGATATAAGGAAATCGGAGCCTCAATGCCAAAAGGCATTCTGCTTGTGGGTCCTCCGGGAACCGGTAAAACCCTTCTTGCAAAAGCCGTAGCCGGAGAATCCAATGTTCCTTTCTTCTCCATGTCCGGTTCGGAATTTGTGGAGATGTTCGTCGGAATGGGCGCGTCCAAAGTGCGTGACTTATTCAAGCAGGCAAAAGAAAAGGCACCTTGCATCGTTTTTATTGACGAAATCGATGCAATCGGTAAGAAGCGTGACGGTCAGTTCTCGGGCAACGATGAAAGGGAGCAGACCCTGAATCAGCTCCTCACAGAGATGGATGGATTCGAGGGCAACAATGGTGTCATTATTCTTGCGGCAACAAACAGACCTGAATCACTTGACCCGGCACTTACAAGACCGGGCAGATTCGACAGGCGTGTGCCTGTTGAACTTCCTGATTTAAAAGGAAGAGAAGAAATTTTGAAGGTACATGCGAAAAAAGTAAAAACCGCCGGAAATATTGACTATCAGAAGGTCGCGAGAATGGCATCAGGTGCTTCCGGTGCGGAACTTGCCAATATCGTAAACGAAGCAGCACTCCGTGCGGTCAGAGACGGACGCGACGCGGTTACACAGGCCGACATGGAAGAAAGTATCGAGGTTGTCATTGCGGGATACCAAAAGAAGAATGCAATCCTGACCGACGACGAAAAGTGGCGGGTTGCATACCATGAGGTCGGACATGCACTCGTTGCGGCAAAACAGACCAATTCCGCCCCGGTGCAGAAGATTACCATTATTCCGCGAACTTCGGGAGCACTGGGATATACCATGCAGGTCGAAGAGGGCAATCACTATCTGATGACCAAAGAAGAACTGGAAAACAAGATTGCAACTCTCACAGGCGGCCGAGCGGCGGAAGAAGTGAAATTCGGCACAGTATCAACAGGTGCTTCCAATGATATTGAGCAGGCAACCAAATTGGCACGTGCGATGATCACGCGGTACGGCATGAGCGACGAGTTTGACATGGTGGCCATGGAAACCGTAACGAATCAGTATCTCGGAGGCGATACCTCACTTGCATGCTCGGCGGAAACCCAGGCAAAGATTGACAAGAAGGTTTCGGATCTTATTCGCATCGAGCACGAAAAGGCAAAGAAAATCCTCAGCGATAATATGGACAAGCTCGAGGAAATTTCAAAATACCTGTATGAAAAAGAAACGATTACAGGCGAAGAATTTATGGGAATTTTAAATAGGTAAAATGTGAAAACAAAAGCCCGAGGCTGCCAGACCCCGGGCTTTTGCGATTAGAAATTATCGTCATAATCAGGTGCACTAAGCAGACTGAAATATTTGTCATGGTATTTGCGGTAAAGTTCGTTGAAATCAGCATCCTGACCGCTGTGAAGGTACTTCGTGTAATCATGCTGATTCTGCACCGTCTGCGGTTCCATCAGGGAAAGGGTATTGATGCCGATGTTGGAACACTGGTCGGAAATACGTTCGATATTCACCAAAATATCCAGGAAGGTAATGCCGCCGTGAACCGTGCAGTCGCCGCTGTGGAATCGGTCGATGTGATTCGAACGGAGCTGGGAAACGAGGTCGTCGATGACCTCTTCAATCGGCTCTATTTTTTTTGCGGAAACAACATCAAGTTTTGTAAAAGCCTTATAAGAATAATCCAGCACCTGTGCGACTGCTTCTCCCAACACTGCCAGCTCTTGATGAGCAATCGGTGAGAAAACGATTTCCTTCTCCGTTATTTCGGAAGCCGTTTCGGTGATGTTTGTCGCATAATCACCGATTCGTTCAAATTCCGAGAAACACTGAATATAGTAATTCAGAAGGTTACTGTTTGCACCTTTCGGAACATGCGGGGAAAAATGAATCATATAATTGTCAACTTTGTCCGCCAGCATATCAATATAATCTTCGTTTTTATTGATTTCGTCGATGGCCTCTTTATCATAATGCCGAATGGTTCTGATTGAAACCTTTACTCCGGAAACGGCAAGAGAAGCCATTTTTGAAATGACACCGCTGATGCTGGAAAGTGCAAGCGCCGGAGATGCAAAAAGCTTTTCGTCAAGCTGTTGAATTTCAGCATCAATGTCCTCTTCCGGATATTTATTATCTTTGATAACAAATTTTGCAAGTTTTTCAAACTGCAGAGAAACGGGAAGAAGAACGATTGCAGCAAATAATCGGAACAATGTATGTGCGTTTGCAATGCCGCCGGAGGTGATCCGTGCGTTCCAGATTCCATCAAGTGCGCCGATGCCGTGAAGAATCATAACAGCGGCAATGACTAAAATAGAAGCGGATATATTGAAGAAAATATGAATGAGACCTGTCCGCTTCGCGTCCGCCTTTGAACCGATGGAACAAACGATTGCGGTCGTAATGCAGTCGCCCATATTGACACCTATGATAATCGCATAGACGGAACTGAAGGTCAGGGCACCTGTAACAGACAGTGCCTGCAAAATACCGATGGTTGCGGATGAACTCTGAATGAGGAAGGCAGCCCCCGTTCCCACCAGAAATCCAAGAACAGGGACATCCGCCATCTGAATGAAAAGTCTTGCAAAAGTTTCAGATTCTGAAAGTGGTGCAACGGCCGCTGTCATGTTGAGAAGACCGGTAAAAAGAATACCGAATCCCATAGCGACCTTGCCGATGATGTCCGACTTGGTCGAACTTAAAGTCATAATGATAAGAATACCGATAATAGCTGAAACCGGGGCAAGGGTCGAAGGCTTGAAAATATTCAGCCACGAAGCAGCGTCGCCGTCGATGTCGAGAAGTCTGATAATCTGTCCGGTGATCGTCGTTCCGACATTAGCACCGAGGATAATACCGATGGACTGACGGAGCGTTAAAATTCCCGCGCCTACAAGTCCGGATGTCAATACGATGGTTGCCGTGGAACTCTGAATAACAGCGGTGACCAAAAGACCGAGCAGAAAACCGGTAAGCGGATTGTTTGCCACTTTTTCCATAAATTTTTTGAGTGCACCGGAGGAACCTTGCTGCAGTCCGTCTCCCATCAGGCGCATGCCGTACAAGAAGAGAGCAAGTCCGCCGAAGAGAGATATAAAATCAAATACATTCATATGTTCGCCTTCCCAGCCTTTTCAGGCTTTATCCCCGCATATTGTGAATTAAATGTTAAATCAAGTTTAAATCCATGTTAAATTTACCCCAATAGTAGTGTACCAAAAAAATGTGGAATATCAAGAAAAGTTTTTATTTTAACAAACAAAATGTGATATACTGAAAACAGGAAAAATACAAAGCATAGGAGAAAACGGTAATATAATGTATAGATTATTCATAATAGAGGACGAACGGGGAATTGCAGAAGCCATACAGAAACAGGCATTGATGTGGGAAATGGAAGTAAGAATCTGCAGCGACTTTACGAATGTGTTAAAGGAATTTGCGGAGTTTCAGCCGCATATTGTGCTGTTGGATATCACGCTTCCGTTCTTTAACGGGTATCACTGGTGCAGCGAGATCCGTAAGATTTCCCAGGTGCCGATCATTTTTATTTCGTCGGCAGCTGACAACATGAACATCGTAATGGCCATGAATATGGGGGCGGATGATTTTATACCCAAGCCGTTCGAGCAAACCGTTCTCATAGCCAAAATTCAAGCACTTCTTCGGAGGGCGTACAACTTTTCGCAGGGCAATCCCATCATCGAGCATTGCGGCGCAATTCTCAATACGGGAGACAACACGCTCACATACAATGATCAGAGAATCGAACTTACCAAAAACGAATACCGCATCATGCTCTGTCTCATGGAGAACAGAGGCAGGGTGGTCAGCCGCGAACGGCTTATGGAACGCCTTTGGGAGACGGATATTTTTGTGGATGAAAACACATTGACGGTTAATGTGAACAGACTCAGAAAAAAACTCGACGCTGCAGGCCTGAATGATTTTATAAAGACAAAACACGGAGTGGGATACATAGTGGAATGATGAATTTTTTTAAGATGTATTTAAAGGAACGAATGAAATATATCCTTCTGACAGTGATGCTGATAGGGCTCTTTTCCTTTACCTTACTGCTCATGAATGTGCCGGCAAAGGCTCTCCTATACCCGGTTTTGTTGTGCCTTTTCCTTGGACTGCTTGTGCTTGTAACGGATTGTGCAATTGCGAAATCGAGGAAAAACGAGCGTGCTAACCTTGACAAAATCACGCTTTCCGTAATTGACAGCATGCCGGAGGCTCACAGCGAGGAGGTTCGCGATTATCAAAATGCAATCCGCCAGCTAGGAAATGAGTACCGGAATTATGTCAGCGAATCAGAGCGCAAATATGAAAACATGATGGACTATTACACCGTATGGGCGCACCAGATTAAGACGCCGATTTCTTCGATGAAACTAGCGTTTCAAGGTGAGGACAGCACACTTTCCCGCAGGCTTTCGGTGGATCTTTTCCGCATTGAGCAGTATGTCGATATGGTACTTGTGTATCTGAGACTTGATTCGGAGTACACGGACTATGTATTTAAAGAGTGCAATATGGACGAGGTTATAAAAAACTCCGTGAAAAAATTTGCCTCCGAATTTATCGGAAGGAAGCTTTCCCTCGAATATGAACCTGAGGACGTTACGGTTGTCAGTGATTCCAAGTGGCTGGAATTCGTCATCGGACAGATTATTTCAAACTCACTCAAGTACACCGAAACAGGCGGAATTAAGATTTATTTCAAAGAACCTAAGATGTTGGTGATCGAAGATACCGGAATCGGAATTGCCGAAGAGGATCTGCCGAGAATTTTCGAAAAAGGCTATACCGGATATAACGGAAGAACCGACGGGAGCGCAAGCGGAATCGGACTGTATCTATGCAGACGAATCTGCGGAAACTTGCACATAGGCATACAGACGGAGTCGGAAGTCGGAAAAGGCACCAGAATAATTCTGGATTTGAACCAATACAAACTGAAAGACGAATAGTGACATTTTTGTAAGAAATGTGAGGGGAAATGTAAGCCAAGGAAATGGATTGTGTTTCTCCTTTTTTGTATAATGTACCTGTAATTAAAGAAATAGGGGGGGATTTTGATATGAGTATGCTGGAAGTCAGCGGATTAAAAAAAATATATCAGACACGTTTTGGGGGAAACAAGGTAGAGGCTCTCAGAAATGTGAATTTCACCGTTGAAGAGGGTGAGTTCGTAGCAATTATGGGAGAATCAGGGTCAGGTAAAACTACTTTGCTCAATATACTGGCGGCGCTTGATAAGCCGACTGCCGGAAGGGTAATTTTGGACGGAGCGGATGTTTCCGCAATCAGAGAATCACAGGTTGCTTCCTTCCGAAGAGACAATCTCGGATTCGTTTTTCAGGATTTTAATCTTTTAGACACATTTTCGATTGAGGACAATATCTATCTCCCGCTCGTGCTTCAGGGGAAAAAGTACGAGGAGATGAAGGAAAAACTTACGCCGATTGCAAGGCGTTTGGGGCTCAGAGAACTCCTCAGAAAATATCCGTATGAGGTATCCGGGGGACAAAAACAGCGTGCGGCTGTTGCAAGAGCGATTATAACCGCCCCGAAGATTATTTTGGCGGACGAGCCGACAGGGGCACTGGATTCCAAATCCTCAGATGAACTTTTGGAGCTTTTCAAGGAGATTAATGCCGGCGGACAGACCATTCTCATGGTAACACACTCCGTAAAAGCGGCAAGCTCCGCATCGAGAGTTTTGTTCATCAAGGACGGAGAGGTATTCCATCAAATTTACAGGGGCGAAGATTCCGAACAGGCGCTGTATCAGAAAATATCGCAGACGCTTACCATTTTGGCGACGGGCGGTGACAGATAATGAGAAGGGGTTTTTATTACAGTCTTGCTTGCGACGGAATGAAAAAAAACAAAAAAATGTATCTTCCGTATATCCTTACTTGTACGGGAATGGTCATGATGCTGTATGTCATATTGTATCTTGCAACCTCAGGGATGCTGGAAAATGTGCGCGGCGGCACTACGACCACGGTAACACTGAATCTGGGAAGTATTGTAATTGCATTTTTCTCGGTAATCTTTCTGTTCTACACAAACTCGTTTTTGATGCGGAGAAGAAGAAAGGAATTCGGACTTTACAATATGCTTGGAATGAGCAAAGGCAACATTTGCCGGATTCTTATATGGGAGACGTTCATTACCTTCATTGTTTCGGTAACAATCGGGCTTGCATGCGGCATCGCCTTTTCAAAACTTGCGGAGCTCATGCTTCTGAAAGTCTTGGCGGTTGACACCACCTATGTCGTTACGGTAAGCGCAGTGGCTCTTATCTATACGGCGCTTGCGTTTGCGGGGATTTTTATGCTGCTTCTGCTGAATGCGGTACGACAGGTAAAATTCAGCACGGCGATGGCACTTCTGCAGTCCGAAAATTACGGAGAAAAACCCCCGAAGGCAAATTGGATATTGGGCGTCGGCGGATTCGTGCTTCTTGCAGCAGCGTATTACCTTGCGGTTTCCATCACAACCCCGCTGGATGCAATGATATGGTTTTTCGTGGCAGTGCTCATGGTTATCGTCGCGACTTACATGATTTTCATTTCGGGCATGGTACTGATTTGCAAAATTCTGCAGAGCAGCAAGAAGTATTATTATAAGGCAAATCACTTTGTTTCGACGTCTACAATGGCTTACCGCATGAAGCGCAACGGTGCGGGACTTGCATCTATCTGCATCCTTGCAACGATGGTGCTTGTCATGCTTTCCTCAACCACGAGCCTTTATTTTGGTACGGAAGACTCGCTCCACGAGCGTTATCCGAGAGACATCAACGACAGATTTTGGGTGGAAAATACAGATGAACTTTCGGATGCGGCTTTTGAAAGGTATACCGGAATCATTCGCGGCCTTGCGGAAGAAAAAGGGGTAGAGCCACAGAACGTACAAAACTTCAGATGCGTTTCGACTTATGTCTTAGCGGAGGGCAAAGAGAATAACTTCCTCAAGCCTGTATCCGTAGATGCCGACTGGGATATGGACGCGAAATACACAAGAGTCATGATCGTTCCTCTTAAAGACTACAACAAGATGATGGGCGAAAGCGTTCGGCTTGCCGCAGACGAGGTACTGGTTTATCCGCATCGTGCGGATTTTGATTCGGATACCGTCAGCATAGACGGTCTGAAAACATTCCGGGTAAAGGAAGTTGTTGATTTCGATGCGACGGACAGCCTTGTAGCGGATGAAATGCTGCAGGCAATTACGGTGATAACCGCTGATTTTGACAGAATCGCCGGGGAACTTGCTGATTTACTTCCGGAAGATCGGAACGGCGAGAGCCCTATGAGCAAAATGATGGTTTACAATTTCGATACAAACGGAATGACATTGGAAGAACAGGAAGCATTCCGGGATGAATTTATCGGCGGGATGAGTGCGGCATTCCTCGATCACGGCATATCGCAGATTTCCCATTTTAGCGAAAGCTATGCCGGTAACCGGGCGGATTTTTATGCGACATACGGAGCGCTCTTCTTCCTTGCAATCGTGCTGAGCATCGTATTCATCTTTGCAGCGGTTTTGATTATCTACTATAAGCAGATTTCAGAAGGTTATGAAGATCAGAACAAATTCGCAATCATGCAGAAGGTCGGAATGACGAAGGGAGAAATCCGAAAGAGCATCAACTCACAGGTGCTTACGGTATTCTTCCTGCCGCTTCTGTTTGCGGGACTGCACATGGCATTCGCATTCCCGATGGTGCAGAGAGTCCTTTCTCTCTTCAGCCTGACGAACGCGAAGTTCTTCATGCTGACTACGGGTATCAGCTTCGCGGCATTCGCGGTGCTGTATGTGATTGTGTACCGGATTACGTCGAAGGCGTATTATAATATTGTGAGTTAGAACACCGAAAGTGCAACGGGCCGCTGCACTTTTATAAACAAAACTTGAAACAAAGTGAAAAATGTAGTATCATAAAAGGTGTGCGATTATGCGCACCTTATTTTAGTTTTATAGTATGGCACAGATGAAAGTATATATATCGGAGGCGTGAGATGCAGTTAACAGACAGAGTGAAAAATTGTAACGGCTGCGCGGCCTGTGTGGTTGCGTGCAAGGAAAGATGCGTAAAAATGAATGAGCGTGAGGACGAAAGCCCAAAATCCATCGCATGTGTTCTCGAAGACGGATGCAACAGATGCAACGCATGCGTGCTTTTCTGCCCGCTGTTTAATCCGGTGGAACTTCCGGATTTTGAGGAATATTACGAATACAGCGAGGAATATGCAGACCGGGATATGCCTAAGCTCTACCGTAAGACAATGCGTGATGCGAAGGCAGGTCAGCATGTGGAATTTGTGGGAACCCTCTGCCAGATTGCGGCACTGAAATCGCTTTCCGGCGACAGAATCCGTCCGAACCTTATCTTAAAACCGCTGTGGTGCAGCGAAGAAAAGCGTGCGGCAGACCCGGCATGTGCAGGATGCATGTTTTACGCGGATAAATAGAAAGACAGTATAATAAATTAGGAGAATTAGGAGAAAATTATGGCATTTGCTAACAACGAAAAATGTGTAAACTGCCCGTATGAGAGCGAAGAATGTCACCTCGAGTGCATTCAGGTCCGCTCCGAGGAAAAAAAGGAAAAGCGTCCAATCCTTGAAATCGTAAAGGATACCGCGGATGTCTTTTCAAAATATGAAATCACAAAAGGTGAACTCGAAAGAACGGAGGAGCTGATTGAAAAGCTTGAAAATCAGGAGATTACGATTTCTGTCATCGGCCAGTTTAAGCGCGGCAAAAGCACGCTTGTGAACGCGATTTTAGAGGACAAAATCCTTCCGGTGGGAATCGTTCCGGTAACGGCGGTTGTCACGACGATTGAATACGGCGACAAAGCCGCGACCGTGCATTTCGACAACGGCGTGATTAAAGAAATCAGCTTCGACGAAATGTCGTCCTTCATCAACGAACAGGAAAATAACGACAACCATCTGGGCGTTTCAAAAGTCGCCCTTTACTGCCCGTCCCCGTTCTTAAAGAAAGGGCTGACCTTTGTGGACACGCCGGGCGTAGGCTCCGTGCACCAAAAGAATTCCGACGCGGCGTATTCCTATGTGAAGGAAAGCGACGCGGTGATTTTCATGCTTTCCGTGGACAGCCCGATTAACCAGATCGAAATTGACTTTTTGAAGAACGCAAAGGAATATGCGGCGAAGTTCTATTTCGCCGTGAACAAAATCGACTCAATTGACAGATCCGACCTCGAAGAATATCTTCAATACTGCAGAACGCTGATCTGCAAGCTGATGGGCGTTGACAATATTCAGCTTTTCCCGGTAAGCGCAAGGACATCGGAGGGTGTGCAGGCGCTTAAAGATGCGATTGAGGCAGACTGCCAAACGACAGTGCAGGAAATCATCGAACACTCCGCAAAACTCAAGATGAGGGACATTGCAACGAGTGCGCTTTCGCAGATTGACCTTTACCGCACGGCTCTGAAGATGCCGGCAAGAGAGTTTGACGCAATGTTCAAGGAACTGAACGAATTCTTTGCCGAAATCAAGCAGGAGGCAGCCGAGTTTGCGGAAAGCTTCCGCAGCAATCCTCGGATGCTCGAAGCGCATATGAACGACATCAAGAACCGGCTTTCGGCGAAAGTGTCGGATATGTTCGGAATCGAATACCACTATACGATCAGCAGCGTGGACTTTTTCCGCGGTGGGGAGGTGGCCGAGGACGGATCGCGTGACCTCAGAGGAAGCTTTAAGAAGGCTGTGGATGATGTCTGCGAGGAATTAAACAAAACCCTGAACACGATTTTCATGCACAGGGAAGAGAATACTTATGTGGTAATCCGCAGGGTGAACGACCTGAACCGCCTGGTGCATAAGCTTGTGCGTCTGAGACGGGAACCGGCGGACGAATCATCATCCGCCGAGTCTGCCGATGGTCGGTGCGACCTGATAAAAATCACATAATGCCCGGTATTGCTGCTCGGCGGCTTCACGCTTTTTCTTTGCGTAGGCCCCGGCAGCATTCGTTTTTACCGCCTTAATCATGATGTTGCGGGCAGTGTGCTCAAGCGATGTGAACTCAATCATCGCAACATCGTAGCCGCAGGACTCGAGTTTCAAACCGCGAAGCCCATCGGTCAGATATTCGGTGAAACGATCCTTCAAAATGCCGTGTTTGAGAATCGGCTTATGGAGGTCGTTTTTTATTTGCTTAAACAATTCATGCTGGCAGCACGGAACGCTGAGGATGACCTTGGTGTTCCACGCAACCGCGTTAATCAGTGCGTAATCGGTTGCGGTGTCGCAGGCGTGCAGCGTTACGACCATGTCCGCATGGTCGTCTGTATAGTCTGCGATGTCACCTTTCAAAAACTTCAATCCATCGCAGCCGAGGTCGGAGGCGACACCGCTGCAGAAGTCAATGACATCTTCCTTCAGATCCAGCCCGATGATTTCCACATTCCGCTGCTTCATGACTTTTAAATAGTGATAAAGCGCGAAGGTCAGATATGCTTTGCCGCAGCCGAAATCGATGATTTTCAAGGTCTTGTCCTTAGGCAGGTATGGGAAGACATCCTCCACGATTTCAAGGTAACGGTTAATCTGACGGAATTTGTTGTAGCTGCGCGGGAATACGGTTCCGTCTTCGCCCATAATCCCAAGGCGGATCAGAAAATCACAGGGAACGCCCGCAGGCAGTACATAATTTTTTGTGCGGTTGTGGGCCAAGGTGGCTGCGGGCACAGCC
>FR881958.1:12839-21446 GCA_000435615.1 Firmicutes bacterium CAG:238
GCACTGTCAAGGCCTTGCGGGTAATCCGCGGTGTTTCCGGTTTTGCGGCGAGAACCTGAATTTCACTGTCCCGGGCAAAAATATTCGCCTGCTTGAATTCCTCACAGATCAGGTGCAGCGCAAGGCTGCGTGCATCGGCTGCATCGAGATTGGAATGTGTTACTTTCTTAGGGTAAGTATATTCCGCCTGGTATTTTAATCTGCCGCCGATTTGCATCGGACGCAGGGTAACTTTGCCGTATTCCAGTGACTTTCTGCGCTTTCCGGAAAAGATGACTTTTACAAGGGAATCTTCGGAAAAGACTTCGGCAAACAATGCGGCCAGTTTATCTGTATTTTTATCCATGTTAATCTCCGTTTAATTTTCGTAGTATAGTATTATGTTCAAGAACAATTATTACATCTTTCCGCGTCGATGTCAAATCTCTACGAATGGAACACCGAGGACATCCGCCAGGGAAAGTGAAAGATTTTCGGCAATCGGCTCGATGTTCGAAGTAATCCAGTTCGCATCGTCCACATTGTCATGGTAGGCGACCTCCACGAGAACCGCAGGGGCTTTCGTGCGGCGAAGTTCGACGAGAGTTGTGGTCGGAACGATTTTTACGAGTTCGGGATACGGATAAATCAACTTAAGATTGTTTGCAAAAATTTCGGCTGCGGCTCTGCCCTGTGCGCTGTCACGATAATAGTAGACATTAGGGCCTTGAATCCTGCCCGAAAGGTTTTCGGGAGCGGCGTTGGTGTGAATCGCCAGATGAAAATCATAATTCCCCGCATTTGACGCATTTATGGAATCAATGACCGTACCACCGGGATTATTTCGAGTAAAATCAATGCCGGCGGCTCTGAGGTAAGGAACCATTGCGTCTGTAATAAGATTCGTGTAATATTCCTCGCTTCCGCCCGTAACAAACTGATTGTATTCCTGCGTCGAGGGGCTGAGAAAAACTGATGCCATAGAAACACCTCCGTTTATATTGTTTCATTCCATTATTTATATGCGGCGGGGATGCGAAATGACAAAAGAAAATCACACATCGCTCTTGAAAATGATACATTTTTCAAGTAGAATAGAAGAAGCAAGTGTGAAAGGATTTTTTTATGGACATTGTGGAAAACGTTTTCAAAAACATAGTTTCCAGTGTTGGAATTACGGATGTTTTGGACATAGCGATTATTACATTTTTAGTATACAAATTATTGGGATTTATCAGGGAAACCAGAGCCGAGCAGCTCGCGAAGGGACTTTTGCTTCTCGTGGTTGCCACCGTGCTTTCGAAGTGGATGCATTTGTATACTTTGCATTGGCTTTTGTCAGGCCTCATCAGTGCAGGGCTTGTGGCAATTGTGGTTATATTCCAGCCTGAACTCAGGAGAGCGTTGGAGTATTTGGGAAGAAGCCGAATCACCAATATATTCGGCGAAGTTGATAAGGAAGAAGCCAAGCGCATTGTGGGTCAGTTTGTGGAGGCCGTCGATTCGATGTCCGCAAGCAGGACAGGTGCGCTTATTGTCATAGAAAGAGAAATTTCGCTCAATGATATCGTGGAAACGGGTACGGTAATCGACTCACAGATTACGGCACAGATGATAGGCACGATTTTCTATGAGGGAACTCCGCTTCACGATGGGGCTGTGATTGTAAGAGGCGATAAATTGTACGCGGCGGGGTGCGTTCTGCCGCTTACTCAGAACAAAGAACTGAACAAGGAGCTTGGAACCAGACACAGGGCGGGTATCGGCATTACCGAAAATTCGGACGCGCTTGTTATAATCGTGTCCGAGGAGACCGGCATCATTTCGATTGCCCAGAACGGAAAACTCACAAGATTCCTTGACGGCAAGACCATCGAAAAGAAACTGCTCAACCTGTATTTTGAAGGGGAAACGGAGCAGAAGCTTTCCGACAGAATCAGCAAGGCACTCAAAGGGGGTAAAAATGTTAAAAAGTAACAAAGTAAATTTAGTGCTCGCCCTGATTGTTGCCATTGTTTTGTGGGCCTATGTTTTGGTGGATGTCAACCAATCCTCCACGGAAACCGTAAAGGGCGTACCGATTAAAATACTGAATGAGGATGTTCTTGAGGCGAACAATCTGGTGCTTTTGTCGACAGACTACGATAAGGTGAACATTACTTATTCGTGTCAGCGTGCTTTCCTTGGAAAGATAAAAGATTCCGAATTCAGCGTAACGGCTGATGTCGAGGGACTCAAGAAGGGGGCACACAAAATTAAGCTCTATATATCAGCACCTGATGATGTTTCAATAGAAAATGTAAGCATACCGAAAATAACAGTGTCGATTGACGACCTTGTAACGGCGGAAAAACCGGTTACCCCGGTCATTGCAAATATTGAAGGTGACGACACAGAGCCGAACATACTCCAGTTAAGCGATGATGTTGTTTCGGTGAAAGGTGCGAAAACCTTAGTGGATCGCATCGTTTCCCTTGACGCCGTTTTGGACGCATCGAAAGTCGGAACGGAAATGAAGTCGTTTACAGTTCCGCTTACCGCGGTTGATTCGGACGGAAATACCATTGAAGATGTGAAGCCGAGCAAGGACAATGTTTCGATAACGGCACTCTTGTTTAAGAAAAAGACAGTGGATCTTACGGTTCCGGTTGAGGGTCTTGAATCCGCAGGTTTTCAGAGAAGTGTTTCGGTTCCGAAGACCATAACGATCAAGGGCAGCGACAGTGTGCTTTCCAGCATTGAAAACATTACCTGCCAGACGGTTGACCTCAGGAATGTGTACGAGGACACGAAGATTAAACTCGTTCCGATTCTGCCTTCGGGTGTGAATGCGGCAACGGAGTCTGAAAACCTTTATCTTAAGGCAAGTGTGAAAGGCATGGAGACGAAGACTTTTACATTCAGTGAAAATGATGTCGAAATACGAGGCGTAAGCGAAAATATGCCGGCAACCGTGGAAGATGTCAAAATTAAAGTAACGGTGACCGCCAAGTCCGACGCAATGAAAGCAATCGGTGCGGAAGATTTTGTTCTGGCGGCGGATGTCGAAGGACTTGAAGCGGGAAGTCACAAGGTGAGTCTCACATGTACCTGCAGCAAAGCGTACGCAGACATGGAATATACACCGGGCGAGATAAATATAACTATTAATGCAGAACAATAAAAACACCTGTATCATAGGAGGACGTAAATGGGCAGACTCTTCGGAACGGATGGCGTAAGAGGGATCGCAAATAAAGAATTGACGCCGGAACTGGCATTTAATTTAGGAAAGGCAGGTACTTTCGTTCTCAAAAAGAACGCAGCAAGACCTGTAATCGTAATCGGAAAGGACACGAGGGTGTCCGGGGATATGCTTGAAAACGCACTGACTGCGGGAATTCTGGCGGTCGGCGGCAATGTTATCAAAGCCGGGGTTATTCCGACACCGGCTGTTGCATATTTGGCAAGGCATTACGGCGCAGATGCAGGAATCGTAATCAGCGCCTCCCACAACACTTTCGAGTACAACGGAATTAAATTTTTTAACGGTGACGGCTTCAAACTCGATGATTTGCTTGAGGAAAAGATTGAAGATTTAATCATAAGCAGCGTGGATGTGAACAGCCACATCACGGGCGAGGAAATCGGCAAATGCCTCGAAGCGGAGGGAAACTCGATTGAACTCTATGCGAAGCATCTGATTGAAACCGCTGATTTCAGGCTTGATGGCAGGAAGGTGGTGCTTGACTGTGCAAACGGAGCCTCCTATCAGGTGGCGCCGAAGGTATACGAAGCACTCGGTGCGGAAGTGGTGGCAATCGGTGACCGGCCGGACGGAACGAATATAAACGATGCATGCGGATCAACACATCCGGAAAAACTGCAGGCGGCGGTGCTTGCGCACCATGCGGATATCGGGCTTGCCTTTGACGGAGATGCAGACAGACTCATCGTCGTTGATGAGCGCGGCAGGGTGCTCGATGGCGATAAGACCATCGCAATCTGCGCGAAAATGCTGAAAGCAGAAGGCAGATTAAAGGATGACAAGGTAACGGTTACGGTTATGAGCAACATCGGCTTTCACAAGGCGATGGAGGCAGAAGGAATCAGCGTGGATGTTACCGGAGTCGGAGACCGGTATGTACTGGAACAGATGCTTAAGACCGGCTGTGTCATAGGCGGGGAACAGTCGGGGCATATTATTTTCCTCGAACACACGACGACGGGGGACGGCATTTTGTCTTCGCTGCAGCTCGTAAAAGCAGTTCTTGCTTCGGGCAGGAAAATATCGGAACTTGCGGATGAAATACAGATTTATCCTCAGGTTTTGGTCAACGCAAAGATAAACAACGATTACAAGAAAACATACATGAAGGATGAAGAGGTTGCAATGGCGATTGCGGCAATTGAAGCCAAAATGGAGGGGAACGGCAGAGTTTTGATTCGGCCTTCGGGAACGGAACCACTTGTGCGTGTAATGCTGGAAGGTGACGACACGGATTTAATCGCAAACCTTGCCGAAGATCTTGCAGCCTTAATTGAAAAGAAATTTAGGAGATAGAGAATATGTGCGGTATTGTAGGATATGTAGGAAAAAACGATGCGAGAACCATCATTATGGACGGTCTCAAAAGGCTGGAATACAGAGGATATGACTCTGCGGGAATTGCGCTTGTGAGAAACGGCAGCATTGACATACGCAAGAAAGTCGGGGAAATCGCAAATCTTGAAGAGCTTTTGAAGCAAGAAATGGCAAGAGGCATCTGCTTTGACAGCCACACCGGAATTGGTCATACGAGATGGGCCACGCACGGTGCACCGTCGGATGTGAATGCACATCCGCATGCAAGCGAAGACGGCACGGTAGCCATTGTCCACAACGGAATAATTGAAAATTTCGTGGAAATTAAGCAAAGGCTTATCGCGGAATACAATGTAAAATTCAAATCGGAAACCGATAGTGAAGTCATCGCACATTTGATTGCGGCACACATGAAAAATTATTCGACGCTTGAGGATGCTGTGTATGCAGCAACTCTTGAAATGAGAGGGGCATATGCGCTTGTTGTCGTGTCGAGCAAAGACCCGAACAAAATCGTTGCAGTCCGTAAAGATGCGCCGCTGATTGCAGGAATCGGCAAGGGTGAGAATTTCATTGCCTCCGATATTCCGGCACTGATGAAACATTGCAAAGAAATTTATCTGATTGAAAACGGCGAGATGGTCGTTGTGACCGCAGATGAAATCAAAATATACGATGAAGAGCGAAATCCGGTGCAAAGAGATGTCTTCCACGTTACATGGGATGCGGACGCTGCGGAAAAAGAAGGCTACAGCCATTTCATGCTGAAGGAAATCCATGAACAGCCGAAAGCAATCAGCGAAACACTTAACCGCAGGCTGGATGAAAACGGCCTGATTAAGCTGGACGGTATTTCGCTTACGAAAGAAGAACTTGATGGGTTTTCGAGAATCTACATCGTTGCATGTGGAACCGCTTACCACGCGGGACTTGTCGGCAAGAAAGTAATCGAGAAATTTGCGAAGATTCCGGTTGAGGTTGATGTGGCGTCGGAATTCCGATACAGAGAGCCGCTTGTAGATGAGAAAACTTTGTTTATCGCAATCAGTCAGTCGGGCGAGACCCTTGACACATTGGCGGCACTGAGGGAGGCAAAATCCAAGGGGGCAAGAATTCTCAGCGTCGTAAACGTAGTGGGAAGCTCCGTAGCAAGAGAATCTGACGATGTTTTCTATACTTGGGCAGGCCCGGAAATTGCAGTTGCCTCAACAAAAGCATATACCACGCAGCTCACATGTATGTATATCCTCGGCCTTTACATGGGGCTTACAAGAGGAACAATAACGGAAGAATTCTATCGTGAATTCATGGATGACTTGAAAGAGGTTCCGGGCAAACTTGCGGAATATCTCAGGGATGTGAGAGAAATCGAAGCCCTTGCAAAGATTCTCTACAACCGCGATCAGGTTTTCTTCATCGGAAGAGGACTGGACTCCGCTGTTGCATATGAAGGCTCGCTGAAATTAAAGGAAATCTCTTATATAAACTCCTTTGCCATTGCGGCAGGGGAACTGAAGCACGGAACCATTGCGCTTATCGAACCGGGAACTTTGGTTTTGTGTCTGGATACGCAGGATTATCTCTACGAAAAAATGCTTTCGAATATTCAGGAGATTAAAGCCAGAGGCGCACACGTGCTTTCCATCGCAAAGGAAGGTCACAGGGAAATCGAAGCACAGAGCAATGAAGTTATTTACATTCCGGATTGCCGGGATGAAATCACACCGCTCCTGAGCGTTGTGCCGTTGCAGCTTTTCTCATATTACGTGGCGAAAGAAAGAGGATGCAATATCGATAAGCCGAAGAATCTGGCGAAGTCGGTTACGGTTGAATAAATCACAGAACAATACGGAGGAAAAAATGAAAGATTACGAAATCAGAGATTTGTCGCTGGCTCCTGCCGGACATCAGAAAATTGAATGGGTCAGAAATCATATGCCGATTTTAAGGGGTATGGAAGACGAATTCATCAAGACAAAGCCGTTTGAAGGCATCAAGATTTCACTTTCGGTGCATCTTGAAGCAAAGACCGCATACTTATGCAAAGTTCTTGCGGCAGGCGGAGCGCAGATGTCAGTAACAGGCTCCAATCCGCTCAGCACCAAGGATGAAATTGCTGCGGCACTTGCAGACAGTGGAATCAAGGTTTACGCATATCACGCAGCAACACCGGAAGAATACGAGAGACATATCGAAATGTGCCTGGAGCACAAGCCGAACATCATCATCGACGACGGTGCGGATCTTGTAAGCTGTGTTCACGGAAAACGCCCGGATCTGGCGGAAGAAGTCTGGGGCGGCTGCGAGGAGACGACCAGTGGCATCATCCGTCTGAAGGCTATGGCAAAGGAAGGCGTGCTGAAATTCCCGATGGTTGCCGTAAACGACGCGGACTGTAAGCACCTGTTTGACAACCGCTACGGAACCGGGCAGTCCACATGGGACAGCATTATGAGAAACACGAACTTAATCATTGCTTCAAAGACGGTTGTTGTGATTGGCTATGGATGGTGTTCAAGAGGAATCGCAATGAGAGCTGCAGCACTCGGCGCACAGGTAATCGTAACCGAAATCGACCCGGTAAAGGCGATAGAAGCCCGCATGGACGGATTCTCCGTAATGAAGATGGAGCAGGCAGCACCGCTTGGTGACATTTTCGTAACAGCAACGGGCTGTGCATGGACAATCACGGTGGATCATATGCTCAATATGAAGGACGGAGCGATTCTTGCGAATGCCGGCCACTTCAATGTTGAAATCGATATGGCAGGTCTTGAGAAGGCTTGCATCGCAAAGAAAGAAATGCGCGAAAACATCATGGGATATCAGCTTGCAAACGGCAGGTGGGTAAATGTCATCGCGGAAGGAAGACTTGCAAACATCGCCGCAGCGGACGGACATCCTGCGGAAATTATGGATATGAGCTTCGCAGTGCAGGCTTTGTCGGCTATGTACATCCGAGATCATCACAAAACGCTTAAAAACGATGTAATCGATGTTTCCGATGAAATCGATGATGTGGTTGCGAGAAGAAGGCTCGAAGCGTGGGACATTGAAATCGACACACTCACACCGGAGCAGGTTCATTATCTTAACAGCTGGGAAATTTAATTCTGATTCGCATGGGAGGCGATAAAATGAGTATCACTTATGAAGAAATAAAAGAGCAGGCAAGACAGGCAGCCGAGGAACTTATCAATGCTGCAAGACTGAAAAAAGGCGACATTTTCGTCGTAGGCTGCAGTTCAAGCGAGGTTATGGGACAAAGGATAGGAAAGGGTTCCGACATAAATGCGGCGGAAGCCGTTTATGAAGGAATTATGTCCGTACTTAAGCCAAAGGGAATCTTCCTTGCGGCACAGTGCTGTGAACACCTGAACCGCGCGGTTATCGTCGAGAAAAAGGCACTTCTTCCGGGAACGGAAATCGTAAATGTGGTTCCGCATCCGCATGCAGGAGGGTCTTTTGCCACCACAATGTATCACAGAGCTGAAGAACCGGTTGCGGTGGAAGAAATCAAAGCGGACGCAGGAATCGATATCGGAAACACTTTGATCGGAATGCAGCTCAAAAAAGTTGCGGTTCCTGTCAGACTCAGCATTAAAAAAATCGGTGAAGCACCGATTGTATGCGCCAGAACCAGACCGAAATTCATCGGCGGTGCAAGAGCAATGTATGACGATGTGCTGTCCGGAGGAGATATCGCAAGACCGAAAGAAATAAATCTTTAAACTTTAGAGAACACTTTTTGCATCTGACTCATATTGTATACTACAACTGAATATGAATGAAGTTCAAAATATTATGAAAGATGCAGGTGAAACTTATGTCAAATAATTGTGGTCTTGTTGGAGACGGCTGCGTAGATACCAGCTTATTATTCTTCTTCTTGTTACTGGTAATTATCTTCTGTAACTGCTATAACTAGCAAGAAACGGTAAATACGTAACTGAAAGCGGCTCGCCCTTATGGGTGGACCGCTTTTTCGTATGACGGGCATGCCGTTCGTCTGTGGTGAAAGTCCACAAGGGGCGTAGTTGCCAGCGAACCCAAAAGCGACTTGC
>FR881959.1 GCA_000435615.1 Firmicutes bacterium CAG:238
CCGTCTATCATTAAAAATGCCTCGCTACTAATCGAACGCGCCTTCCTGAAATTAACCAAGATGCTGTTATGGCATTGAAAGAAATGATCTGGCAGCTTTGCTCCTGCTTCCTCCAATTTCCCGTAGAAGCTGCACAGCAGCTTGCCATTTTCCCCCATCACCAGTAGTTTTCGTTTTCTCCTTTCAATTATGAAAATCTCACTGCAGTCAATTACATATTGACCCGATTTGTTTTCGACGTAAAAAAAGTTTTTCTTCTTGTCGCCTAAATTTTTGATGGCTCGCCGCATGGCTTTCTCGAGTTTCACATCCGTAACCGGTTTTCTCAAGAAAAAACAGTGTTCCACTTCATATGCGTCTTCAAAATAGTCGTCATACCCCGACATAAAGATAATCTGACTGTTTGGATGAAGTCTCAAAATCCTCCCTGCTAAATCGATGCCATTCATCTCTTTCAGTTTCACATCAAGAATAAAGATGCCTGCATCGAAGCGCTGTTCTTCCAATTCGCCAATCATAAAATCAGCATATTGAAAGCATATAATACTCCTGATTTCCTCCATCTTTAAACTGTTCAGCTTCTGTGCCACATTTCTGAGAATTTCAACCTGATCGTCACAAATTACAACATTCCACATTTCCGGTATTCCTTCCTTCAATTTCCGCAAGCGGTATTGCGATCATCACCTCGAAAGAATCCTCATAATCTCTGTAGTTTACTACGCCCCTGTATTTCTTAACGATTCGTTTCACGATTTTTACACCTAAACCGTGATTTTTTTTATCTTCTTTTATGGTTTCCATATTCCCTGCTAATGGCGCTTCATCGATTGGCTTAGAATTTGTCACCTCTAAAATCCATTGTCCCGACGCTTTAAAACTTTTCAAGCGCACCCAAGGCTTTGTGGTCCTTTCAGCAGCCTCCATTGCATTATCCAGTAAATTTCCGAGAATCCCCACATATTCTTCTCCCGAAAACTCCTCCAACGGAAACGCAGTCGTTTCCATTTCCAGCTGTATGCCGCGGTCATCGCATTCCTTACGCTTATATGCCAGCAATGCGTCCACAATCGGCTACCCTGTGAGCGTTCCGCCGATATACTGTCTGCATTGCTCAGAAATTGCAAGCGCCGTTTCGGTATCGCACGATTCCTTTTCGAT
>FR881960.1:0-993 GCA_000435615.1 Firmicutes bacterium CAG:238
CCGCCGCTGATATTGTAAATACTTTTGCTCATAATCGGTTCCCTCAAAGCCAAATTTTGATTCGCCGGTCGACCATGTCTTGCCGAACGAATCGGGCTTTGAGAGCATTTTATCATGCCGCCGTGTCGGGTTTTGTCGAATTGCGAAGCATGCGTATAAAAGCATCCACCGTCGCCGCCACTGCCGCTGCCGCACAAAATCCGCCGTAAACCGTAAGCGGCACCCAAATGCACACAAGCGGTAGTGCAAAAAGTGCCAGTCCTGCAAGCCTGTTCAGCGGCGTGTGCATCGTGACGATTTTTCCGTTCATAACATACCCCGCAATTGCATTCTTGCCCTTAAGATATATCACAAAAGCGACGGCCGCCCAAAGCCAGAACGGCATTTCTTCCTTATATACCGGCAAAAGACGCACCAGCGACACCGCCGCAAAGATCAAATCTGCAGCCGAATCCAGCACTTCGCCAATTCGGCTTTCGGTTCCGGTTTTTCGCGCAAGCGGTCCGTCCAGCATATCGGTCAGTCCTGCCAAAGCGTACACGCAGTAAAATGCCGTGCCAAGCGGCTCAAGCAAAAGCAAAATGCCCGAAAGCGCAATCCGCATGCTCGTCAGCACATTCGCGGGTGACACAAGCATGCACAGCCCGCGGCATGCCGCCCGCGAACTCTCCGGGCGGGCGTCCGGCGATTTAAATTCCGAAGAAGTTTTTTCCGTTTTCATAGGTTGCCTCTGCTGCTTTCTCGTAGCTTATGCCTTTGATTTCGGCGATTTTACGAACTACGAATTCCACATATTCGCTCTTGTTCTGCTTCCCGCGATACGGAACGGGTGTAAGGTACGGTGCATCCGTTTCCGCCATCAAAAACTCCAGCGGAATCGCCTCGACGACATGCACCGTCTTCTTATTATTCTTGTAGGTGAGCGGTCCGTCGACACCAATCGTCGCGCCTGCCTTTACATATTCAATAGCCAGCTCGCGACTTCCGCTGAAG
>FR881960.1:1122-7716 GCA_000435615.1 Firmicutes bacterium CAG:238
CGCCGGGCGGGGGGGGTGGGGGGAACCACGACTTCCGCTCGTCAGAAAACGCGCCCTCCTCTTTCAGTATGTCGAACACTTCTTGATCGGCTTCCCTGGAATGCACCACAATCGGCAGTTTCAGTTCATTTGCAAGCTGAATCTGCCTACGGAACCAGTGTCGCTGCACATCGCGTGGCGACAGGTCATAGTGGAAGTCGAGCCCGATTTCGCCGATTGCCTTGACTTTCGGTTCGCTTTTTGCAATTTGGCGGAATCGTTCCAGCATCGCCTCGTCCATCAGCTTCGAATCATGTGGGTGCATTCCGATGACCGCATAGCACCACGGATAGCGATTTGCGTGCTCGGCTGCCAGAAGGCTCGAGGGCTCGTCGAAGCCCACATCCATCACCAGCCCAACATCCGAGGCTTCGATTTCCGCTGCCAAAGCCACGCGCTCCTCGTCTGTGAACGAATCATTATTCAAATGTGTATGTGTATCAAACAGCATATTTCCCTCCTGCAATATTTTGTGATGCGAAAAGTTGGACTTTTTCCGCTGGCGCCCGATATAAAACTCCAGATTTTCCGCAGGTACAAGCCAGGGCAGGCACAGTGCAAGCACAGGCCGGCCGCAATACAATTATATGAAAAAAATTGTCCGGTTTCAGCGCCCAGCCTAGTATCGGACAATTTTTCACTTATTTATATTCCTGCACTTCGCACGTCCGGCAGCGTGTGTCAAGCGTTCCATCATGCCCGGGTGCGTGTGCCAACACGCATCAATGTGCCAACATGCAACGATTGGCACGCATTTTGCGGCCCAGCAAACGTGTAAGCGCTAAGCTTGGCACGCATTTTGCAACCATCAAAAAGCGTGTCCATCAGCCATTCAAGCGGCACGCCCGCCGCCACGCAGGCATGCCTCAGCCGACTGATTCGCCGTCCGGTGCGCTTGTGGTTACGATTTCGCAGCGATCGCCGTTATCCGCAAAGAGCAGCATACCCTTAGATTCCATGCCTCTGAGCTGGCGCGGCTTGAGGTTCGCAACTACGATGACCTTCTTGCCGACCATTTCTTCCGGCGTGAAGTCCTTTGCGACGCCGCTGATAACCTGGCGATGCTCTGTACCCATCTTAATCCGGAAAACGAGAAGCTTGTCAGCCTTCGGGTGCTTCTCCGCCTTCTCGATTACGCCTACGCGGAAGTCGATTTTGTCGAAGTCTTCGAATTCGATTGCCGGCTTCAGGTCAAGCGGAATGTTTTCCGGTTCTTTGTCTTTCTTCATGGATTCACTGATTGCGTACAGTTCTTCCAGTTCTTTGTCGATGTCCAGTCTCGGGAAGATGGCGTCGCCCTTCTTCACCTGCTCCTGATACATCATTTCAAATTCAAACGCATCTTCCCATACCACGTCCGCGTACCAAAGCCCCATCTGCTTGCGGATTTCCTTGGAAGTCGTGTGCATGAACGGGTAGATCAAAATCGAGATGATGCGGATTGCCTCTGCGAGATTGTGCAGAACCGTGTCCAAAGCAGCCTTTGCTTCCGGGTCGGTGTCTGCGGTCTTTGCAAGCACCCAAGGTGCTTTTTCGTCGATATATTTGTTTGCACGGCGAACGACAATCCATATTTCTTCCAGTGCCATGTTGAACGCAAACTTGTCCATCTGCTCTTCCACCTTCGAAGCAGCACCGACTGCAATAGCACGAAGGTCTGCGTCGATATCGTCCATCGCCGATGAAACCGCATCCGGAACTGTGCCGCCGTTGTATTTTTCAATCATGGAAACGGTTCTGGAAACGAGGTTCCCGAGGTCGTTTGCCAGATCGTAGTTCATTCTCTTAAGCATTACTTCGTTGGTGAAAACGCCGTCCTGTCCGAAGGTGTATTCGCGAAGCAGGAAATATTTCAAAGCGTCAATGCCGTATCTTTCGATGAGGATTACAGGGTCAATAACATCCGAACCTTTGGCAGCTTTGGACTTGGAAACCTTTTCGCCGCCCATAAGAAGCCAGCCGTGACCGCGCACCTGCTTCGGAAGCGGAAGACCCGCACTCATAAGCATTGCCGGCCAGATGATGCTGTGGAATCTTACAATTTCCTTGCCCACAAGGTGAACATCAGCGGGCCAGTATTTGTCGTAAAGCTCCGGATCATCCGGATAGCCGAGTGCTGTGATGTAGTTTGTCAAAGCGTCAAGCCATACATAAATTACATGCTTCTCGTCAAGCGGAACCGGGATGCCCCAGTCGAATGTTGAACGGGAAATGCAAAGGTCGTCAAGTCCCTGATTGATGAACGAAATCATTTCGTTTCTGCGGCTGTCCGGCTGCAGGAAATCCGGATTTTTGTCGAAAAGTTCAAGCAGCGCCGGGGCATATTTGGAAAGTTTGAAGAAGTAGGCTTCTTCCTTTGCAGGCTGAACCGGTCTGCCGCAGTCCGGGCAGCAGCCGTTTACAAGCTGGCTTTCCGTCCAGAAGCTTTCGCACGGCGTGCAGTAAAGCCCCTCGTACTGGCCCTTGTAAATATCGCCGTTTTCGTAAAACTTCATAAAAATATCCTGAACACGCTTGATATGGCGTGGTTCGGTCGTTCTGATAAAGTCGTCGTTGGAAATCTCCATCTTCTCCCAAAGCTTCTTGATTCCGTCCACAACTTCGTCAACGTAAGCCTGCGGGGTTACGCCTTTTTCATCCGCAATCGTCTGGATTTTCTGTCCGTGTTCATCGGTTCCCGTAAGGAATCTTACATCATATCCGCAGAGTCTCTTGAATCTTGCCATGGCGTCAGCCATTACCGTGCAATATGTGTGTCCGATGTGCAAGTTGGAACTCGGATAATAAATCGGTGTGGTGATGTAATAAGTTCCTTTGTCTGCTTTCATTCTATTCGTCCTCCTCATTTTCCTGCGGATACGCTTTGGACATGGTTTTGTCCGTCAGCGCAATCAGCGCAATTCCCGCTGCGAGAAAAGCCGCCATGGTTCTTCCCAACGTCTTTGCTACTTTCTTTCCGCCTGCTTTCTTGGGCTTGTCTGCCTCGATTACTCCTCTTTTCATCCTTTGTACCTCCTATGTTCCACATATGCCGCAATTAGTGCTGCGGCTTCATCTTCACTGATATAACTGCTGTTTAGGGACAAATTATAGTTTTTGTACTCACCCCACTTCTGGTCTGTGTGGTAATTATAATAGTTTTGTCTTGCCTTGTCGTATGTAGCGATGATGTCCCGAACCTTTGCAGGATCATCACCGTAAACCTCCGCTGCACGCTTTTCCCTGTCTTCAAGCTCCGCATGGATAAAAACATTCGTAACGCCCGGCATGTCGCGAAGCACATAGTCTGCGCATCTTCCGACGATTACGCCCTCTCCTTTGGAGCCGATTCTCTTAATGGTCTCAAATTGTGCAAGGAAAAGTCTTTCATTGACCGACAGCGGGCTTCCGCTCACGCCCTCGTTGAAGCTGAGTGCAGACGAGAGATTGTAAGCAAAGCTGCTCTTTGCCTTAAGCTCCGTGCCTTCCATCAGCTCTCTCGAATAGCCGCTTTCCTCCGATGCCATATCTAAGATTTCTTTATCATAAAACGGCACTCCCAGTTTGTCGGCAAGCAGTTTGCCGATGATTCTTCCGCCGCTGCCGTACTGACGGCTTATTGTAACCAGTTTTTTCATGCTTCCTCCTCTACAAAAGCCTCGTAAATGGCTCTGATTGCCTTTTCGAAGTCTTTGTTTTCAACCCCTACTATAATGTTCATTTCGCTGGAGCCCTGTTCGATCATACGAATGTTGACTCCCGCCGCGGCAAGTGCCTCAAAAAGCTTTGCCGATACACCTTGTCTGTATGACATTCCGTGACCTACCGTTGCGATCAGTGCCATGTCCTCAAACACATCGATGCTGTCCGGGCGAAGTCTTGTGCGGAATTCGTCCAGCACCTCATCCAGTCTGCCGTTGATTGCCTTATTCGCCATCACAACCGAAACCGTATCAATTCCGCTCGGCAGGTGCTCGAAGTTGATGTCGTAGTCATCAAGGATGTCAAGAATTTTTCTCACGAACCCACGCTCGCTGCTCATCATGTTCTTGTAAAGCGCCACAACCGTGAAATCGCGGCTGCCCGCAATTCCCGTGATAATGTGGTTCTGTTCGCTGCTATAGTCCTCAGAAACCTCGGCAGTAATGAATGTGCCCGGGTCTTCCGGCTGGTTTGTGTTTCGGATGTTAATCGGAACGTTCGCCATTCTTGCCGGATAAATCGCATCCTCATGCAGAACGCTCGCGCCCATATACGAAAGTTCTCTAAGTTCCTTGTAGGAAATCGCACGAATCTGCTTCGGATTTTCGACGATTCTCGGGTCCGCCATGAGGAAGCCCGAAACATCGGTCCAGTTTTCATACACATCCGCATGCACTGCACGTGCCACAAGTGCTCCCGTTATGTCAGATCCGCCTCTGGAGAATGTCTTGATTTCACCGTCCGGTGTGCTGCCGTAAAATCCCGGAAGTACCGCTCTTTCGTGTTTTGCAAGTTCTTCCGCAAGTGCCTTGTCGGTCTCCTCCGTCAAAAGTCTTCCCTTTTCGTCGAACTTTATCAGGTTTGCCGTATCCACAAAATCATATTCGAGAAAAGCCGCCACAAGCACGGCGTTGAGATATTCGCCCCGCGATGCGACGTAGTCTGCGGAAGGGTTTTTTCTGAGGTTTTCGCGTATTTCCTCGAAATACTTCAGCAGGTCAACCTTCACGCCTAGGTTGATTTCAACCGCCATGTATCTGTCCACAACGACCTGAAAAAGCTGGTCGTACGGCAGATTGTGCTCGATATGCGTTTTGCACAGGTAAAGGATGTCGGTGATCTTGTTGTCTCCCTCGTATCGCTTTCCCGGTGCGGAAACTACAATATATTTTCTGTCCGGGTCCTCCCGGATTATTTCCTTTGTTTTTGTCAGTTGTATCCCGTCTGCCACGGATGAGCCGCCGAATTTTGCGACCTTAATGCCCATAACTCTACCTCCTACTTTGCAAGCCTTGCCTTCCCGTGGGCTTGTCATATATGTATCTTATTATTTTATAACAAAATCTTTGAGATTTCAAGATTTTAGCCTTTGTTCTTTTTGAGATCGTTCAAAAGTTCTTCGTTGAGTGCTCTCTGTGCTTCCGGAATTTCTTCCTGTCGGTCCAGGTCCACAATCTGCGTCACCCACACCCTTGAGCGATACCAGCTCTCCGCAATCGCATCCAGCACGGCTTTCGTGCATGCCGGTGCTCTTTCGCCCGCGCGTATGAGATATACGCGGATAATCATGCCCATGTTTGCCGTTTTGACTTCAAAAACGCTTTCCGTCTGTCCTATTTTCGTCAAGGCTTCGCTGAGGTGGTCCGATACATGCCTCGATACGATGGATTTCCTCTCATTCTCGCACATTACATAAAAAACCGTTGCCGCGATACATGCCAGAATCGTTGATACAATGTCGCCGAACGCATATGCGGTTGCATAGTACATCAGCAGGCCCAGCAGCAAACCCAGCCATTTGATTCTGCCAAGCAAGTCTGCTTTTTTTCTTACGCTTTCCATATTCTTTCCCTCTCCTTTTTTGATATATTTATTATATTCGCAAAGCCTGATTATGGCAATATATCTTTTCATTTTCACGAATATATGTTATACTTCTCCTGTATTGGAGGTAAATGAAATGAATCTTACAAAACCTTTGAATAAATATTTCGATCATACGCTTCTCAAACCGGAAGCGACTGCAGCACAGATTGACAAGCTTTGTGACGAAGCACGCGAGTGGGACTTCTACTCGGTCTGCGTAAACAGCTGTTATGTGTCTCGCTGCACGGACAACCTCAGAGGCACCGATGTGAAGGTTGCCGCTGTCGTGGGTTTTCCGCTCGGTGCCTGCACAAGCGCATCCAAGGCGTTTGAGACCGAAGAGGCTTGCAAAGACGGCGCGCGCGAAGTTGACATGGTTCTCAATGTTGGCATTTTCAAGACCGGCGATTATGATTACATACGCGACGACATCGCAGCGGTTGTGGAAGCTGCTTCCAAGTACGGTGCCATCGTCAAGGTAATCCTCGAAACCTGCCTGCTTTCGGACGACGAAATCGTCGAGGCATGCAAGCTTTCCAAAGAAGCCGGTGCTCACTTCGTCAAAACATCCACGGGATTCAACGCAGGAGGTGCGACCGCAGAAGACGTTGCCCTCATGAAAAAAACCGTCGGCGATACTCTTGAAGTCAAGGCAAGCGGAGGCATCCGGGATTATGACACAGCAATGGCTATGATCGAGGCAGGCGCAGACAGAATCGGCGCTTCCGCGTCCGTAGCAATCATGGAGGTATATAATAATGAACATAACTAGAAAAGGAAGTTTCTTCAAAGGCCTGTTCTGCGCACTCATCGCAGTAACCTGCCTTTTCGCTGAAAAAATCGGCTTGGCAGCCCCCGGAGAAGACTGGTGGATTGCCGGTGTAGTTGTAGGCGGCATCGCGGCAATCGCCTATTTCAAGAAATGCTTTGAACGCCGATAGACCGCGCGTGCCGCGCGTGTTGTCCGGACGGCGCGTGCAGTCTGTGCGCCGGCCATCCGTGCGCCGG
>FR881961.1 GCA_000435615.1 Firmicutes bacterium CAG:238
AAAATAATGCAGACGAGTATTTGTCTGCACTTGGCAAGACCGAAAAAACATTAGAAAGTCCTGTTGAAAATTTGGAAATACTGACACAGACTACAGAGGAAACCATTGAAAGCACGAAAGACTACATTTTGAAGACATTATCTCACAACTTAAAAGGCTATCCTTTAGAATCCTTTGTAGCAGATCTTCTTACCGCAATGGGCTACAATACGACACTGTCACCACAGGGTGGAGATAGAGGAATTGACATTACTGCATATAAAGATGAACTGCCACCAAGGATTCTTGTACAGGTCAAAAGTGTGGATAACAATATCAAAGAGAGTACAGTGCAATCCTTAAAAGGTGTCATGAAAGAAGGAGACTATGGTCTTTTTGTGACACTGACTGACTATACTCCAAATGCCAAGAAATACTTGGAAGAAACACCGATTATTCGTGGAATAAACGGCAGCGAACTCGCAGATTTAATTCTAAAATATTACGACTTACTGAGTGATAAGTATAAGAAGATGATCCCGTTGAAGAAAGTGTATGTACCAATGCCGGAAGAAGAGTAACGGATAGAAGAAAGTATGTGATTGTTAAACAAGAATGGAAGGGATTTATGATGAATGCACAGGAATTGATGGAGACATTAAAACAGGGCGTGAATACACAATTTCAATTATCTCATTGCATTGTCAATGGTGAGATTCTAAAACTTGAAGATGTCGAATCAGCAGGCTATTCAAGATTTCTTAACTATGCTATAGCAAAGTTACCAATTAAACTATATAAATATTTTCCTAATTTTGTCGATGCTAAGACAGGTAAAAATTATTCCTTGGAAGCGTTAAAAGATAATATGGTCTATATGCAATCGCCTCAAAACTTTGATGATGTTTATGATTCAGAAATAAGTCTAGATTTTTATACTTTTCATAAATTTCGTTTGTTTGAATATTGCAAGCGATGTGGTCTGAGTATAGGTGAAGATCAAAGCATAGAAACGCTCGGCAATGCATTTACAAAGCATATCTATGATTCTTATAATGAATATCACGACTTGGAGCATTTTTTTATAAAAGATAGCGCATCGGAATTAGAAAAATTATCGAATCAGCAGTTTGAGTTGAAGCTCAAAATAGAATGGAGTAATGAAAAAGGCTTGACAGAAGCAATATCTTATATCATCAATCAAGAATACAAGGAATATATGGATCAGTTAAAAACAACCTTCAGGGTTTCATGCTTTACCACAAGTCCGTATTCTCAGCTAATGTGGAGCTCCTATGCAGATTGCCATAGAGGGTTTTGTGTGGAATATACATTTTCGAAAGATCCAGAATTCGATGATGTAGAAAAAAACTTATTCCCTGTGGTTTATTGTATGGTTAGACGAGATCTCACGAAATATTTTGCCGAGAGCAAGGATAAAGAAGTAACGATAGAGAATTTATGGGAATTGTGTTTGAATGGGGTATTACGTAAAAGCATTGATTGGGCTTATCAAAATGAGTGGAGACTTTTCGTGCCAAGGGGATATGCAGTGAATGATAAATTGAAGTTCTTTCCGATAACAAAGGTGTTTTTAGGTAACCGAATATCTGCGGAAAAAAAAGAAGATATTATGGATATCTGCGTGGAGAAAAACATTCCGTATGTAGGTGTTATTAGAAATCCAAACTTATTTCAAATGCAGGAATGTGCATTTGACTGTAGGACTTGTGGGTCATTTCAAGAAAGAGAGAACTCTTTACAGAGGAAGAACGCAGAATTTGCGAAGAACGATTAATAGAAATGGGATATGATTGAGGTGCATATTTATAATGAAAAATATAAAGGAATTATCATTAGATGAAATCAAAGTGTTATACAGAGACCATCTGAAAGCGCAAGGATACAAACGCCATACCATCATGACATCCGGTTCGGAGGCATTTTATCTTTGGCAGCATGGGAACAAAGAACTCTTTTGGATGACTGTTTTATCGCATGACTTTGAAAACTCTGCAAGGGAAGCATTATTAAAGTATCTTAGACAAGATTCCAAAGGTGATCCATTAGGACTTGTAAATGGTTATTTGTTTCATCTAAGAAAATTCAGAAATTTTGCATTAGAATGTAGTAAAAGCTTTCCGTTGAACAAGCAAGATATCGCTAACATAAGGTGCAAACAAGATATTTCTAATAATAGAACCGCAGTATCATTACAGAAAAATTCTGAAATTAAAAAATATACAATTCATGGAGAAGAGATTCAACATATATTGAGTGAATATTCCGACAGAATAAAAAATGAGAAGAACAATCGCTTTCTTTCCTGGGAACATTGCTATACTTGTTTCTATCGTGCGAGGCAAGATAAAACCAATGTGGACATTGATTATCTGAGCTTACAATTAGCTTTCTATCTTGCAAGTTGGGGAATGTATAGAGGGTCTACTTTTTTATTGCAAAAGGATTATAAGATACATATACCTGTTGTTGAAGAAATTCTCAAGGCCAAATACGATGATTTGTTAGGAATAACATGCAAAGACATAGTAATTGACAAGAATATGAATGCCTTGGAGGAGTGTATCGGCTTTCTTAAACAGTATTATGATAAAGTAAGAAGAACGACAAAAAGCAATGATGTAAGAAATGATTTGTCTGATACGCTTATTACAAAAACATTATTAGGGGTCTTGGGATGTGTTCCGGCATATGACCGATTTTTTCGTTCAGGAATTAGGCACTACCATATTGCAAGAGGAATATTCAATCGTACATCACTAATTGAATTATCGAAGTTTTATGAGAAAAACTTTAAAATCTTAGAGGAAGTCAAAAATGATTTGCTCATAGAAGAGAGCATTTCTTATCCGCAAATGAAGATTATCGATATGCTCTTTTGGCAGATAGGAGTTGACCTCGATGATAAGTCTAAGTAGTATATGAGAACAATATATTGTCTGCAAAATTTTCAATACTTTAATCGATTTTCCTGTCCTCAGGAAAATCGCTAACTCAAAAAGTGTCACCACTGGCGACACAAAGTAAGTGGTTGTTTCCAAAAGGGAAACAACCACGATGAGCAAACTGGTTATTGCAAAAAATGCAACAACCACTTTTCAACGGGCTGTTTGACGGAATTCGCTGGCTACTGTTTGGGTGCATCCGGTATCTGGCGAGTGTTAAAATCCCGCTCGAAAAGCATTCTTTTAAGCCGACGTAGCCGTCGCGGATGCCACTTTGTGCGCAGATCATCGCATAACGGTAAGGAGAAGGAGAAGAATTAGTCATGCACATCCACTATTTTCAACGTTATCATTCGAAAGAGAATGTAGATACATCAAATACCATGTTAATGCTGTCTCGCTTGTATAACTATAATGCGGACAAGTTTTTTACGATGCTGAATGATTTGATATTGCAACAGGATGAAAGCCCGGAGCTGCTGTTCGAATTGCAAGTGTCCGGAGACGGAAG
>FR881962.1 GCA_000435615.1 Firmicutes bacterium CAG:238
AAATCTATAACCCGTGGAGCATCATCAACTATGTATATGATCGCGACCGAAAGATTACGAAGTTTGCGCTGCCATACTGGTCGAATACCTCTTCTAACAGCATTATTCGCGAAATGGTGGGAGAAGCGGATCAGAAGGCAAAAGCGGATTTGGAAACTTTGATTAACGGTGGCACGATTGAAAAGCAGGTGCATGAGGACATTACCTACGGCGATATTCATCAGTCGCAGGATAATCTTTGGAATTTCCTGTTCTTTACAGGCTATCTGAAAAAGGTCGGAGAACGGAAGGAAGGCAATAATCTTCAGCTGGAAATGAAGATTCCAAACATTGAGATTGCAACGATATATGAAAACTCCATATCCTATTGGTTCGAGCAAAGGATGAAAGAAACCGACCGCAGCCCATTAAAGCATGCGCTCGAAACAGGCGACTGCGAAGCAGCAGAGAACTTCATAAGCGAGCAGCTTTTTAATGCTATCAGCTATTACGACTATGCAGAGAATTTCTATCATGGTTTCATGGCGGGGCTTCTCGTGAACATCGGCGGCTATCTTGTAAGATCCAATCGTGAGAGTGGAAACGGCAGACCTGACATCGTGATGACGGAATCAAAATTCAGAGGCAGAGCGATGATTTTGGAACTGAAAATTTCAGACACGATTCAGGGTATGGAAAAAAAGTGCGAAGAAGCACTTACGCAGATTGAAGAACAGCAATACGAAAGTCAGCTTGAAGAAGACTGCTATCAGCCAATTCTCAAGTATGCTGTCTGCTTCTTCAAGAAAAGGTGCATTGTGCGGAAAGCGGAATAACGGAAAAAAGGGAGATTACCTAAAAATCCTCCCAACCCCCCTAAAAAATTACCTATTTACTTTTCCAATTCTTTCATGTAAAATGGTAAATGTAAACAAGCAGAAAGATAAAGCAAAGGACACAGGAAAGGATATTGCAATGTGTGCGGAAATGATAAATAATTACAAAAATACAAATAACTGGCACAATTCTTGCAACCAACCAACCA
>FR881963.1:0-4754 GCA_000435615.1 Firmicutes bacterium CAG:238
CCGAACGGCATGCCCGGTGGTGTGAGAGGGGCTACGAGTTAGCCCCTACTCGATTTGAAGCTATATTTTGAATCAAGTCCTTCGTGTACTTTTAACAGAAAAAGCAGAAAGTTGATAGATTCGTTTGCACCTATAGCTAAAATACGATATAATATAAGCAAAGAGAGGAGGTGTATATTTTGAGCCAGTATATAAGCTATAAAGTTAACCAAGACGTCCTGCAGTGGGCAATAAAAGAATCACAAAAAAATGTCGCAGAAATCAAAGATAAATATCCTAAGATCAACGACTGGATCGACGGAAGCACTGAACCAACCTTGCGACAACTTGAAAATTTAGCAAATTATTTAAAGATTCCATTTGGATATATGTTTTTACAACGACCACCAAAAGATGATTTTTTGAAAGCCGAGTTTAGATCAATCAATAATAAGGCTCCACATGTGAGCAAAAATCTAAAGGATACATTGCTTGAGATGGACAGCCGCCAAAGTTGGATGAGCGAATATAGAAAAAATCTTGGCTGGGAAAAGTTAGACATCATAAGCAAATTTAATGCAAATGTCAGTGAACGAACAGCTTGTGAGGATATTGCACAATGTGCAAAAGATGTTTTGGAAATTGATCCGGAGTGGTTTGCTGTGCAAAACACATATGAAAAGGCGTATGCCTTTTTGCGAGAAAAATTAGAAAATGCAGGCGTAATGGTTATGCAGAACGGAACTGTGGGGTTTGATACTCACAGGAAACTGGATTTAAATGAATTTAGGGCGTTCATGCTCTATGATGAAATTGCACCTTTGATATTTATCAATGCAGCAGATACAACTCCAGGAAAGATATTTTCTTTAATCCATGAGTATATTCATATTTTATTTCAACAAGAAGATATTCTTTTGGATTCGGATGCTGTAGAAATAAAGGAGAATGAGCAGAGAATAAATAAAATCACCGCTGAGTTTTTAATGCCGACAGGTATAGTGGTAACAAAATGGAAAGAGACAACATATAAAACGGAAACTGCGCATATCGAATCTTTGGCAAAATTATTCAAAGTTAGTAACTATGCTTTATCGATAAGGTTAGCCGAATTAGGAATTGTCAGCCGAAACATGGTAACACTTTTTGCACAGAGAGCAAATAATCGTAAGCACGGGGGAAGCGGGGGAGACTTCTATGCGACGTATTTCTCTAAAATGAGTCCAAGCTTTCTGCACTCTGTAATCAGCCAAGCCGAGGCGGGGAATCTTAGTTATACGTATGCATACAAGTTACTGGGTGGCATAAAGAGCAGCATGTATAGTCAAATAAGGGGAAAAATCTATGGATAAAGAGTATATTATCGATTCTAATATATTGATTTCTTCAAGCAGACGCTTTTATCCATTTGACATTATGCCGGGCTTTTGGAGACAATTTCTTGAAAAAATTGACGGAAAGGTTGTTTTAATTGATAAGGTAAAAGAAGAAATCTTCAGCGGAAATGACCAGTTAAGTGATTGGCTGCGAGAAAACCAAGCATGTTTTATTCAAAAAAATATGTCTGATATAGAGGTGATAAATGCTTATAGCAGAATTATTCAAAATGTGGCAGATAACCCTCGTTATAGTGAAGCAGCAAAAGAAGAATTCGCACGGGTTGCAGACTCATGGATTTGTGCGCACGCTTTGGCACATAAGTATGTAGTCGTTACAGAAGAGACTTATGACCCGAATAGCAAAAAAAGAGTAAAAATTCCAAATATCTGCAAGGGCTATGAAATCGAATACATTGATATGCTCCGGTTTTTCCGAGAGATTGAAGTGAAAATCCTTTAACTTATTCAAGAGAAACATGAGATGTGAGTTCAACTCCCTATTCAAAAAGGCAGGGATGCCAAGCAGGCAGCCTAAACGGACAGTAGAGACACATCGTAGCAAACTGCGCTGTTATCAAAAACCGGCTTTAGGCCGGTTTTTTCATGTCCCGCAGAAATTATTAAGCATCTTGGAATTTCAGAGGGGGGACAAATTTGAAGTAATGGAAAAAGATGGCGGCATTTTCCTCTGTCCGGTTGTCGTTTATCCAAAAGAAAAACTGATTCTTATGCGGCAACTGACGGTGAAAAGGCAAATCCTGTAACTGCGGCCAAAATTTATATTGACAGACCACATCGAAGACCATATTTTGAATTGACAGGAAGACAGGTTTTCCCTATAATGAGAGCAAGACGCAAAGGGGTAAGCAGACAGACGGAAAGAAAGGAAAAAAGATGGAGAAAAATTTCAAAATGACAAAGGCCTTAGTATCTGTGCCGGCAGCGATGCTGGTGCTGATCTGCGCTATGATGCTGATGACCGACACGGCCGCTGCGGCGACGAAATATCAGGTTGCAAGTCCGTTCATGCTTCAAGGAGTGTATCGGGCGGATTACGGACAAGATGGAAATGAACGTGTGGCTTTAGCAGGTGGGTATTACTGGACAGAATGGGGCGGAAATCCGGCTGCGAGCAAGCTCTATTATTCCAAAACCGAAGACGGAGCGGGCACACTGATCGGTAAAACGGCAAACACCGATAGTTTGATCCGCAACCTTGACGCACGCATTTTAACCAACGGCTCTAAAGTTTATTACACAGTGGAAAGCAGAAAAAGCGGAACTTCGCAAGCAGGCAGGAAGACCGGTATCTACTGCGGCAGCGTCAATGGCAGCAAAGCAAAGCCGGTCAAAACGATCAGTCAAAAAGCAGGTAATGGGAAGATCGAACTGGTCAATATCTACGGCGGCAAACTGTATTACAGAGTGAATTATTCTGTTTATGGTGATTACTCCCGCAGAACACCGCTTTACAGCATGGATCTGAAAACAAAAAAAGTGAAGAAAGTATCCGGCGATTTCGACTCATCATGCTACTACAACTCCGGCGGCACGCGTTATCTGTACGGTGCAAGCTTCGGCAAAGACGGTCTGCGAATCTTTGACTGCAAAAAAGACAAATTCAGCCGCACGATCAATCCGGCCAGATTACAAGGCAATGCGATAGACGGCGGACGACTGTACTACCAGGTGACAAGCGGAGGGAAAGATTATACGAAGATCTACAGTGCTTCACTGAGCGGTGCGGATCGCAGACCGGTTCTCCAAGGGATGCCTTACAATACATGGATAGATGTGATATGCAAGGATTATATCTGCTACAGAACAAACGGGGAACTTGAAGGCTACGTTTATACGACAGCAACCGGGGAAAATCGCAAACTGAACGATACGGATTACGCAAATTACATTAAAGAAAACCCGCATGGCGCGGACATCTATACCGGTTCGGGCATTTTGCGCGGCTAGAAAACGAAAACGGAATTCATAACAATAAAATAATTCAGAGACAAGCTGGGGGCTGACTTGCCGCAATCTGCGAAAGTCGGCCTTTGTTATGGTGCGTTTTCGGCGACTCTTGTAATTTCTCCCAAAACATCTTCACCAAAAATACACAAAAAAATTTTTCAAAAACATTGACTAGAATCAAAAAACGGGGTATATTAATAACATGAAGTTAGCACTCCGAGAGAGTGAGTGCTAACAAACAAAAATTCCGAGTGATTACCGCTCCACGAATCGGCAGGAAAGAAAGGAGGTCTCCAAAGATGGAATTAAGCGAACGAAAGCTGAAGGTTTTGCAGGCAGTCATTTCAGACTATGTGAGAACGGCTGAGCCGGTCGGCTCCAGAACGCTTTCGAAGAAACCGGAGCTTGATTACAGTCCGGCCACCATACGAAACGAAATGGCAGACCTCGAAGAGATGGGTTACCTGACACACCCGCACACATCGGCGGGCAGAGTTCCTTCAGATAAAGCTTACAGATTATATGTAAACGCTTTGATGGAGAAAAAAGAACTTTCTAAAGAAGAAAAGAATATCATCGCGGACAGACTGCGCGGCAGGGTGAACGATTTTGAGAAGACGATAGAACATGCGGCGAGCGTGCTTTCGGAGATAACGAATCTGACATCTTTTGCGCTGACACCGAGCAAGGACGAAGATGTTTTGAAATACATCAATCTCCTTCCGGTGGATGAACATACTGTGGTTTTGATGATCGTCAGCGAGAGCGGCAAGGTTTCCAACAAGGCGGTGCGTATGAGCGTACCTTACACGGAAGACAACCTGCAGCTTCTTTCCAAGACGATGACATACAATTATAAAGGAAAGACCATCAGTCAGGCGCTCACGAACAACATCATCGCGAATGTCGAAACGGACATCGTGGCGATGAGCGGGCTTGCGGAAGATGTAATGCCGAACTTCCTGAAAACTTTGGAAGACATGTTGAATGTCAACCTGTACATGGAAGGGCTTACGAACATTTTCGATATTCCGGAGTACAACGACCTTTCGAAGGCGAAGAGTTTCATCGAAATGCTCAGCCAGAAGGAGGAGCTCACCAAGAAGCTGATAGAAAGAGACGACGGCATCATGGTGACAATCGGAGAAGAAAATTCCGACGACATCATGCAGGACTGCTCCCTGATAACCGCAAGCTATCATGTGGACGGCAAGCTGGTCGGCAAAATCGGAGTCATCGGACCGACGCGAATGAAGTACGGCGAGGTAACATCGATCATCGAATATTTGACAGACAACTTAAACGATACATTTAAACTGGAAAGCGGAGGTAAAGAGGATGACGAGTGAAGAAAAGAAAAGCAGGCAGACGGCGACCGATAAGGATTTGCCCGAAACTGAAGAAGATTTAAAGCCGGAGCAGGAATGC
>FR881963.1:4773-23133 GCA_000435615.1 Firmicutes bacterium CAG:238
GGACCGGGAATGCGGGGAGTCCGGGGAGGCTGAGAAAGCCGAAGAAGCCGAAACGCAGGCGCAAACCGCAAAGGATCCCGAAGAAGAGGCTTTGAACACGAAGTACATGCGTCTGATGGCGGACTTCCAGAACTTCAAGCGCAGAACCGAAAAAGAAAAAAGTGACATTTATGCGTTCGCAAACGAGAAAATCGTCAAAGAACTGCTTGATGTAATAGATAATTTTGAGAGGGCTCTCGCAGCCGGAAACGACGGCGACAAGTTCCTCGAAGGGATGGAGATGATTCTGAAGCAGCTTCTCAGTGTACTTGAAAGAGCAGGCGTCTCCGAAATTAAATGTTTGGGCGAAGATTTTGACCCGAACTTTCACAACGCTGTGATGACCGAGGACAGCACCGAATATGAAAGCGGCAAAGTTACCGAGGTCTTGCAGAAGGGCTATATTTTGAACAGCCGTGTGGTAAGACCGGCGATGGTCAAAGTAGCAAATTAAAATGAAATTTAAACTTGAAAATCAAGGAGGAAAATAAAATGGCAAAGGTAATTGGTATCGATTTAGGAACAACAAACAGCTGCGTAGCAGTATTAGAAGGCGGCGAACCTACGGTTATCGCCAATGCAGAAGGCATGAGAACGACTCCATCCGTAGTCGGTTTTAAGAAAGACGGAGAAAGACTGGTAGGAGAAACTGCAAAGAGACAGGCAGTTACAAATCCGGACAGAACCATTTCATCCATCAAGAGACATATGGGTGAAAACTACAAGGTAACAATTGACGGTAAGGATTACACACCGCAGGATATTTCCGCGATGATTCTTACAAAGTTAAAGAACGATGCAGAAAGCTATCTGGGAGAAAAAGTAACAGAAGCGGTTATCACAGTTCCTGCTTACTTCTCGGATGCTCAGAAACAGGCAACCAAGGATGCCGGCAGAATCGCAGGTCTTGATGTAAAGAGAATCATCAACGAACCTACGGCAGCATCCCTTGCATACGGTCTCGATAAAGAAGAAGGCTCCCACAAGATTCTGGTATACGACCTCGGCGGCGGTACATTCGATGTATCCATCCTCGAACTCGGCGACGGCGTATTCGAAGTTCTTGCAACAAACGGTGATACACACCTCGGCGGCGATGACTTCGACGAAGTTCTTATGAACTACCTTGCAGACAAGTTCGCAAAGGAACACGGCGTAGACCTCAGAGCTGACAAGATGGCACTCCAGAGATTAAAAGAAGCAGCAGAAAAGGCAAAGAAAGAACTTTCCGGCTCTCAGACTGCAAACATCAACCTTCCGTTCATCACGGTAACGGCTGACGGTCCGCTTCACATGAACGAAGACATCACGAGAGCAAAATTCGATCAGCTCACAGAGCACCTTGTACAGAGAACCATTGAACCTATGAACAAGGCAATGAAAGATGCAGGCGTTACAAACGCAGACATTGCAAAGGTTATCTTGGTCGGCGGTTCCACAAGAATCCCGGCAGTTCAGGAAGCGGTTAAGAAAGTAACCGGCAAAGAACCGTTCAAGGGCATCAATCCGGATGAATGCGTTGCAATCGGTGCTGCAATTCAGGCAGGCGTTCTTACGGGCGAAGTTCACGACGTACTTCTTCTTGATGTTACACCGCTTTCACTTTCCATTGAAACACTGGGCGGCGTTGCAACGAAGTTAATCGAAAGAAATACAACAATTCCTACAAAGAAGAGCCAGATCTTCTCAACTGCTGCTGATAACCAGACAGCTGTTGACATTCACGTAATGCAGGGTGAAAGAGAAATGGCAGCAGGCAACACCACATTAGGAAGATTCCAGCTGACAGGCATCGCACCGGCTCCTCGTGGAATTCCGCAGATTGAAGTTACATTCGATATCGATGCAAACGGTATTGTAAATGTAAGCGCTAAGGATATGGGAACAGGCAAGGAACAGAGAATTACAATCACTTCCTCCACAAACCTTTCTGAAGATGAAATCAACAAGAAGGTAAAAGAAGCGGAACAGTATGCGGAAGAAGACAAGAAGAGAAAAGAAGAAGTTGAAATCAGAAACAGAGCAGAGTCCTTAATCTACGAGACAGAAAAATCTCTGAAGGAACTCGAAGGAAAGATTTCCGAAGACGAAAAGACTCAGATTACCGACGCAAAAGACCAGCTTCAGGCTGTTTTGAACAACGGTACGGTTGATCAGATTAAGGAAAAGACAGAAGCTTTGACTGAAAAATTCCACATTATCTCTACGAAACTCTATGAACAGGCACAGGCTGCACAGGCAGCAGGCGCAGCGGGAATGGGCGGCGCAGGTGCTGACGCGGCGGGAGCCGCAGACGCAGGCAGCCAGCAAGGTCCTACGGATGATAATGTAGTTGACGCAGATTACACGGTAGTGGATGACGACAATAAATAATGTGAAAAAAATGTAAACCCGGGTGCCGGAGCGAAACTGCTCCGGCGTTTCGGGTGTAACGGAGAGGTTTTATTATGGCAGAAAAACGCGATTATTACGAAGTGCTTGGCTTACAAAAGGGAGCGAGCGAGGATGAAATCAAAAAAGCTTTCCGAAAGATGGCGATGAAGTATCATCCCGACAAGAATCCCGGAAACAAGGAAGCGGAAGAAAAATTTAAGGAAGTCAACGAAGCATACAGCGTTCTGTCTGACCCCGATAAAAAGAGCAAATATGACAGATTCGGACATGCCGGCGTAGACCCGAACGGCATGGGCGGCGCGGGCTTTGGCGGTTTCGGCGGAGCAGGCGGCTTCGGTGGCTTTGAAGATATATTCGATATGTTCGGCGGCGCGTTCGGCGGCTTTGGCGGCGGACAGCAGAGAAGAAGCAATCAGCCGAGAAAGGGCAGAGACCTTCAGAAGGCAATTACAATCACCTTTGAAGAGGCGGCGTTCGGCACGAGCAAAAAAATCGAACTCAGCAAATATGTACAGTGCCCGACCTGTAAGGGCGAGGGTGCAAAACCCGGAACAACGAAGAAAACCTGTCCGAAGTGCGGCGGCAGCGGTCAAATCAGCCAGGCACAGAGAACCCCGTTCGGGCAGTTCCAGACGGTTACAACCTGCGACCGGTGCGGCGGCAGCGGCAAGATCATCGAAGAACCTTGCCCGGACTGCAAAGGACAGGGAAAGGTCAAGAAGAATGTTACGATTTCGGTTGACATTCCGGCAGGCGTTGACAATGAGAGCGTAATTCCTATCAGAGGACAGGGCGAGCCGGGAATCAACGGCGGACCTGCAGGAGACCTGTACATCGTGCTGAATGTAAAACCGCACAAGGTCTTCAAGCGCAGGGGTGCTGACCTTTATCTGGAAATGCCGATCAGTTTCGATCAGGCAGCTCTGGGCGCGGAGATTATCGTACCGACGCTGGACGGCAAGGTTTCCTACAAGGTTCCTGCGGGAACGCAGCCGGGAACCACATTCCGTCTAAAGGACAAGGGCGTAAAATATCTGAAGCGCGAGGCAAAAGGCGACCTTTATGTAAAGGTGAATATTGAAGTGCCGACCAAACTTAATCACAAGCAGAAGAAGGCGATTGAGGACATGGCGAAGGAACTGACCGATGACTGCTATCAGAAGAAGAGCAGCTTCAAGGAAAAGTTCAAAGAAATTTTCAGCTAGAAGTCATGCATGTCGCACGACCATGAATTCATTCAGACTGTCGCCGACCGGATTATCGAAATTCATCCGGACGGAACGATTACAGATAAGGTGTGTACCTATGATGAATACATTAGCGAGTAATTTTTTGGTGGCAGCACGAGCCGTGCTGCCCATTTTTTTTTGCAAAAAATTCTAAAAAAATCCATTTTTCCCCTTGACTATACGGTAACAGTATACTTTATAATTGTCTTAGAAGAAAGAGGTGAATAAAAAATGAAACTCCCTTTTAAGACGAAGTTATCGTACGGAATAGGAGGAATATGCGACAACGCATTATATACTTTAACCGGTACCTATTTGCTTTTGTACCTAACAACAGTAGCGGGCGTTAACCCTGCAATCGCCGGAACGATTTCGGCAATCGGCTCAATTTGGGAAGCGATTTGCGGACCGATTATCGGATTTAAGTCTGACGCGACCTTGTCACGATACGGGCGGAGAAAACCGTTCCTGATGATTGCATCTTTCCCGGTTGCGATTATCACGAGCATGTTGTTTACGACGATAGATGCATCACCGACCGTGAAGATAATCTATTACGGTCTTATGATTGTGCTTTTCTGGACGGTCTTTGCGACATTCTTTGTTCCGTACCTCACCTGGGGTTCGGACCTTACGGAGGACTACAACGAAAGGACGGTTCTGCGTTCCTACGCGTATGTGGGAAATCAGGTCGGAATGTGCATCGGCATGGTACTTCCTACGATTATCGTCGATTACTGCATGAACCTGGGCAAGACAACGCAGCAGTCCTGGCAGATGGTCGGCATTTTTACAGGTGTGGCAGGAGGAACCGCGCTTCTGATATGTGCGCTTACGATACATAAGGACGACAACAAAAATTTCAAGAAGCCGGAAAAGAAAGAGCCTTTCCTGAAACTTTCCATGGTTGCGGGAATGTTCAAAGAGTATTTCGAGATTCTCAAGCTGAAACCGATTCTTTTCCTGCTCGGTGCCAGCGTGGTATATCTCGTTGCAAATACGATTTTCTCGTCGGACAGAGTTTTCTATATGACATATAACCTGGGAATGGGCGACAAGACCATTTCGATGATGATGCTCATCATAACGGTAACCGGCGTGTTGTTTGTGCCGTTTGTGGCGAAGCTGTCCGAGAAAACAGACAAAAAATATGTTTTCATGGGCGGAATCGGCATCGTGGGTCTGCTTATGATCGGCGCAAGGTTTATCGGTGTGAACTCTCTTACCGCAGTTATTGTAATCTGCGTGATTTACTCGGTGGCGAATACCTGCTACTGGCAGCTCATGCCTTCGATGATCTATGACGTGTGCGAAGTGGAAGAGCTTATTTCGGGCGAAAAACGATCCGGAGCAGTTATCTCGCTGCAGGCACTTTCCGAGTCGATATCGATTGCGGTAGGACTTCAGGTTCTCGGCATTATTCTTGACATGGCAGGGTTTGCAAACGAGTCGGCGGTGCAGCCGGAAACAGCTCTTACATGGGTAAGCAACAGCTTCACGCTGATTCCGGGAATTTTCATGCTGCTGGTGGTACTCATGATGACAAAATACCCGATTAACCGTGACAACTTCAACCGCGTACTTGCGGCTCTCAACAGACGCAAAGCCGGAGAAGAAGTTGACATCAAGGAATTCGAGGATATATTTGAATAAGCCCTTGACAAAAGGTAAATAATAATAAAGAAGTCGGAGCAGCCCGCTTGGTTTGAGCAGGGCTGTTCTTATGTTTTTGCGTTGCGGAAAAGGGTATAATATGATAAGATGAAAAAGAGGCAGGTAACGATATGGAAGTTGTAATTATCACAGGATTGTCGGGTGCCGGAAAGACTAAGGCGGCTGACTGGTTTGAGGACAAGGGCTATTATTGCATCGATAATATGCCGCCCGCACTTATTAAGAATTTCATAGATTTAAGCTTAACCGGGGCAAAGAGCATTAAGAAGGCTGCCTTTGTGATTGACGTGCGCGGAGGCAGTTTTTTCGGTGATCTTCAGGCAAGCATAGCGGGGCTTGAAAGAGATGAAAACGTGGATTTCAAGATTTTGTTTATCGAGGCTTCCAATGAGACTTTGATAAGGAGATATAACGAGAGCAGGAGAATCCATCCGCTTTCGACGGCGGCGATAACCTCGGAAGTCATAGAGGAAGAACGGAAGAAACTTGCGGAACTCAGGACGCATGCCACATATATCATAGACACGTCCACGCTTAAGGTTGCAGAGCTCAATTCGGAACTCGACCGGCTGTTTGCAAGGGGAGAAGCGGGCGATTCCTTTATACTGAATTTTATGTCATTTGGGTATAAACACGGTATTCCGCTCGAAGCCGACTGGGTTCTGGATGTGCGCTTCATACCGAATCCTTACTATGTGCCGAGTCTGAAATCGCTGACGGGCAATAACAAAAAAGTTTCGCAATATGTGCTGAAACAGGACATTGCAAAAGAATTTATCAACAGACTGGTGGAAATCATCAAGCGTCTGATTCCGTGTTACATCAAAGAAGGAAAGTACAGTCTGACCGTTGCGCTGGGGTGCACGGGAGGGCATCACCGCTCGGTTGCGGTTGCCAATGAGGTGTACCGGATTTTTTCGGAGGAAGGACGCCGGGTTACGCTTGAGCATAGGGATTTGTAAAGCGAAGGATTAAGAAAGATCGGTAGGTAAAAATGAGCAGATTAAACGAAGTGTTCAGGGAATACGAAGAATTAGGCATAAGACAACAGTTGGACTACGACAAATTTTATCTGTATTCCATCATAACGCATTCGACGGCAATAGAAGGTTCGACTGTCTCTGAAGCAGAAAATCGCTTGCTTTTTGAGGACGGAATCGGAGCTGCAAAGCCAATGACGGAACAGTTTATGAATTTAGACTTAAAAAAAGCCTATGAAAAAGGCTTTTTGCTTGCCGAAAAGCATGAGAAAATTACGACCGAGACGCTTTGTGGATTATCAAGCACGCTTATGAGAAATACGGGAATGTTATACAAAACGATAGCGGGAACCTTTGACAGTGCGGACGGAGACTTGAGACTTTTGAATGTCAGTGCGGGCCGGGGAGGAAAGAGCTACATGGCATGGCAGAAAGTACCCGGCAGACTTGAGAAGTTTTGCGATTGGCTGAATGAGGGAAGAAAGAAAATAGGCTCGGAGAAAATTGAAAAAATATATGAATTCAGTTTCGAAGCACATTATCGCCTGGCATATATCCACCCTTGGGCAGATGGAAACGGCAGAATGAGCAGGCTTGTTATGAATATGATACAACATGAGACGGGGGTGGTGCCTTCCATCGTAAAAAAAGAGAAAAGGGTAGAATATATAAGAAGTCTGGCAGAAGCTCAGGATTCCGATGACAGCCATCCTTTTGTCGAATTTATGATGAACCATCATATTGAAAATATCCTTGAGCAAATAAAAGAATATAAAGAATCAATGGAAAGATAACTTGAATATCCATTAACGAGGTGTTATAATGTTTCTATGGGTGCAAAGACACCGTTATTAGTAATTATTTTGTTTGAGAAAATGAAATAAAAAAGGAGATTGATTAAAATGGACAAATTAATTATCAGTGCATGTATTTGCGGTGCGGAAGTAACTAAGGAAAACAACCCTGCGGTTCCTTATACCGTAGAAGAAGTTGTAAGAGAAGCAAAATCTGCTTATGATGCAGGCGCAGCTCTTATTCACCTTCATGTAAGATGGGACGATGGTACTCCGACACAGGACAAGGGCAGATTCCAGGAAATGGTTGACGCTATCAGAAAAGAATGTCCGGATGTTATTATCCAGCCTTCCACAGGCGGAGCAGTTGGTATGACTGACCTCGAAAGATTACAGTCAACGGAAATCACTCCAACCCCTGAAATGGCAACATTAGACTGCGGTACTTGCAACTTTGGCGGAGACGAGATCTTCATCAATACAGATAACACAATCGCTAACTTCGGCGACATCATGCAGGAAAGAGGCATTAAGCCTGAATGCGAAGTATTCGATAAGGGCATGATTGACTTAGCTCTTAAGGCTGCTAAGAAGGGTCACATCCAGTATCCAATCCACTTCGACTTCGTACTCGGCGTTCAGATGACAGCTACAGTTCGCGACCTCGTTATCATGGCTACTTCCATCCCTGCAGACTCCACTTGGACTGCTACAGGTATCGGTAAGAATGCATGGGGCATCGCTGCTGCTACAATCGCTATGGGCGGACACGTTCGTGTTGGTTTCGAAGATAACGTATACATGTCCAAGGGCGTACTCGCTAAATCCAACGGCGAAATGGTAGAAAGAGTTGTTCAGATGGCTAAGCTGCTCAACAGAGAAGTTGCTACTCCTGCTGTAGCAAGAGAAANTACTCCTGCTGAAGCAAGAGAAATCTTAGGATTAGCTCCACTGAAATAATCCAAATACATAAACGATATACGAAAGGAGCAGCGGATGCTGCTCCTTTTTAACAAAGGGAGAAACATATGTCGTTCGCATCTGACACGAAAAACGAATTATCAAGAATCGAGCCCGAAAAGAAATGCTGCATGCTTGCGGAAATTTCGGGCTTTCTTCGCGTGGCGGGAAGCATCGGGCTTGTCGGCTTGGGTAAATTCCGTATCAAAATTACCACCGAAAATCCGGCGGTCGCAAGACACTACAAGAAGCTTCTGCAGGATTACTTCGGAATCGAAACCAAGCTCGAAATCGGAGAAGGCAAGGCTGTCGGGAAAGCCCGCACGGGAAAAAAATACGCGTACAGCATCACGATTGATGCGGATAATCTCAGTGAGCAGATTCTTCGAGAAACGGGAATGCTTCTGATTAAAGAAGGGAACAACTATTTTTCGGACGGGATTTACAGCGGTATTGTGCGTACGAAGTGCTGCAAGAAGGCTTACTTGCGTGGCGTGTTCATGGGTGCGGGCACAATGAGCGACCCGGAAAAAGGCTACGACCTTGAGTTTGTGCTGAACTCGGAGACGATGGCACAGGACCTCCGGAGACTTATCAATTCCTTTGTCGATCTCAGCTGCAAGGTGGTTAAACGCGGAAAAAAATATGTTGTATACATGAAAAAAGCCGATTATATCAGCGATACGCTGGCAATTATGGGCGCAAGCAATCAGGTGTTCAGCATGGAAGAAACCAGAATCAAGAAAGCAATGGTAAATTCCGCGAAGCGAAGTGTCAACTGCGACAACGCAAACATGGACAGAACAATTGAGGCCTCCATCAAGCAGGCTGCCGCAATCAAAAAAATAGACAAAAAAATCGGGATATCCACACTTCCGGATAAGCTTCGTGAAGTTGCGGAGCTTCGTCTTGAAAACCCCGATATTTCAATAGCGGCACTCGGCGAAATGTGTGATCCGCCTCTGAAGAAATCAGGAATTAACAACAGAATAAAGAAATTGGAAGAAATAGCCGCGAAGCTGTAAAGAGTTTTTGCGGCTTTTTTTGCATATAATTTAGATAATGTCCAAAAATTTAGGCAAATTTTCGGAATTGTTCAAAATTGCTAATCGTTTGCTAAAATATGGTTTTAGTATGTTTAAAAATGTGGTAAAAATAATAAAAGGTGTATGGATGATTTTTTTAGGACAAGGAGGCGAGTAAGTGTTTACGGAAGAAATAAACAAAATTCGCAAGGCCGAGGAGGCGGCGGATGCTATGCGCAGAAACGCAAAGACGGATGCCAGGCAGATGATTGAAGCTGCGAAATCCGAGGCAAAAAAAACAACAGAGCGGGCACAGGCGCAGGCAAAAGAGCATGCCGCCGCATATCTGAAGGAGGGCAAGAAACAGGCAGAAGCAGATTATGAAGCTGCCATGAATCAAGCCCGGGAAACTGCCAAATCTCTGGTAAAAGATGCGGAGGCTCGGAAAAAACAAGCTATTGAAACGATAGCGGAAAGGATTATAGAAATCAGTGTCAATCATTAGAATGCAAAAGGTTGCGGTTTTGGGACTGGATGCAGATAAAAAGAGACTGATGTCAGAACTGATGGACTTAGGCGTCGTTGAACTTACGGATTGCTCGGCAATGTCCGGGGAGGATTTTCGTAACGCAAATCTGACGCAGGATGCTGCGCCGGAGACGGTCGAACTTTTCGAAAAGAAGGTCTTTGATGCGGCACAGGCGCTGGAAGTTTTGGAAAAATACGGAGAAATCAAAGAACCGCTTTTCCACACACGGCGCCGGGTAAAAAAGCCTCAGTTCAAAGGAATCGGTGAAAGTGAAGAACAGACACGGGCAAAAATCGATAAGCTTTTAAACCTTGCAGAGAAAATAAAAAATGCAAGTGACCGAATTAATCGGATGGAAAGCGATACGGCGATGCTGACCCCGTGGAAAAGTTTTGACCTTTCGCTTGCGGAGAGGGGAACGCAGACGACAGACATCACGCTTGGAGTGATTCCAAAGACTGATTTTCGGAGTTTTTCCGAAGTGACAGAAAAACTGCAGAGCGCATCTGCTGAAGGCGAAAATGCTGAGGCGATGCAGTATTGTATGATCAAACAGGTATCGGAAGATAAGGATTATATGTACGCAGCGCTTGTCACAGGAAAAGAAGAAACGAAAGCAGTTATGATGCAGCTTCGGGAAATTGGTTTCTCAGAGCTGAACTTATCTGCATTTGCAGGAACTGCGGATGAAAACTTGAAACAATTGAATAAGGAAAAACAAGAGGCAGAGGAAACTCTGCAAAAATTAAAAGAGGAAATTAAAACTCTGAAAGCCTGGAAAGAGCCTGTCGAAGACTATGCAGACTACTTTACGGTCGAGGCAGACAAAGAAAGAAGCAGAGAAAAACTTCTTAGGACTTCGAAGACTTTCCTTCTTGAGGGGTGGCTTCCGGTACGGACGAAGGCGCGAGTAACGCAGATCTTAGACGAAAACAACGCCTGCTATCAATTCCGTGACCCGGAAGAAGGAGAAGAAGTTCCGGTTCTGCTTGAGAACAAGAGCTTTTTCCAGCCAACGGAAGCGATTACGGAAATGTACTCGCTGCCGAGTTATTGGGGATTTGATCCGACTTCCATCTACTCGCTGTTCTATATCATTTTCTTCGGAATGATGTTCAGTGACGCGGGCTATGGATTGCTTCTGGCAATCGGATGCGGAGTCATTTTGAAAAAATTTGACCTTGAAGGTACGACCTTTAAAATGATAAAACTTTTCTTCTACTGCGGTATTTCGACTACAGTATGGGGCGTACTTTTCGGGGGATTCTTTGGGGACTTGATCGGCGTCTTTTCAAACACCTTCCTCGGAAAACAAATTGTCTTTAATGCAGTTTGGTTCAATCCGCTGGAAGACCCGATGAAGCTTTTGATTTTCTCGCTGATACTCGGCGTGATTCATCTCTTTATCGGAATGGGAATCCAGGCATTTATGCAGATCAAAGATGGAAAATTTGTGGATGCAGTCTGTGGCGAGGGCTTTTGGTATCTGACGATTTTAGGCCTTTGCGCATGGCTTTGCGGTTCTGCGGCATTCGACTCGGCGGTGCTTTCTACCGCAGGTATGTGGATGAGCATCGCAGGTGCGATCGGTCTTCTGATTGCAGGAGGACGAGGCAGGAAAGGCATCGGCAAAATCGTCGGAGGCTTTTCAAATCTGTATAACATCACAAGCTGGATTTCGGATATTTTGTCTTATGCCAGACTTTTGGCGCTGGGACTTGCGACCGGCGTTATCGCACAGGTAGTAAATACGATGGGCTCGCTGTTCGGCGGAGGAATTGCCGGACTGATCCTGTTCTTGCTTATCTTTGCGGTGGGGCATGCTGTGAACTTTGCAATCAACCTGCTGGGCGCGTTCATTCACTCGGCAAGACTGCAGTATGTAGAGTTTTTCGGCAAATTCTATGTGGACGGCGGAGAGCCTTTCGACCCGCTGCGCAGAAAGACGAAATATATCCGTGTTGATGAAGAATAAAAAACAGAAAAACAGGAGGAAGATAGAATGTTTTTTGAATATATTGACGGAAACAGTTTAGCAATTTTAGGTGCTGCAATCGCGGCGCTGGCAGGTATCGGCTCAGCTATGGGCGTTGGCATCGCAGGTCAGGCGGCTTCGGCTGTTGTTGCGGAAGACCCGAAAAAATTCGGTAAAACAATCATTTTGCAGGCACTCCCGGGCACGCAGGGTATTTACGGTCTGATTATCGCATTCCTGATCATGGTAAAAATCGGTCTGCTCAGCGGAAACATGGTTGACCTCACTGCAGCCCAGGGATTCTATTTCATGTGCGCAGGCATTCCAATCGGAGCAGTCGGCATTTGGTCCGGTATTGCACAGGGAAAGGCAGCAGCAGCTGCACTTCAGCTTACAGCTAAGAGACCCGATCAGATGGTTAAAGGTATCATCTATACCGCAATGGTAGAAACTTACGCGATTTTCGCGCTGCTTGTTTCGGTACTGATCTGGCTGAGAATACCGGTTTAGAAAGGACGACAATATGGGCATTGAAAAAATTACCGATAGAATCGCTGCTGAGGCTAAGGCCGATTATGATGCGGTAGTGGGCAGTGCCAAGCAGGAGGCTCGGTCAATCCTCGCAGACGCAAAGGCTGCGGCGGAGAAAATTTTGGCGGATGCCGAAGAGAGCGGACGCACTGAAAAAGAAAAAGCAGTAAAATATGGAAAATCTGCGGCAGACATCGATGCGGGAAAAATTATCCTGAAGAAAAAACAGGAACTCCTCTCGGATTGTTTTGCAGGGACGGTAGATTACATTATCGGAATTGAAGAATATCGCTATATAGAACTTTTGATGGAGCTTGGAGATGCGGCCGACATGTACGGCGGCAAGCTCTTGTTCAACGCTGATGAAAAGGAAAGAATCGGGCAGAAGGTCTGCGACGCGCTGAATCGCGCGGTTGCTTCAAAGAGAAGAGACAGATACGGAGACGAAATCCAGTATGCGGAGCGTTTCACTTTGGATGAAGAAGTGGGAAATATGAAAGGCGGTTATATTGTCACCTATCGTTCGACGTTCGCAGACTGTACCATCGAGTCTCTGGTAAAGGAGCACCGCATGGATCTTGCCGGTGAAGCAGCGAAAATTTTATTTACCTAAAGGGGGATACAATGGCAAAGAAAAGCGAATATGATTATATATTCCCTTCGGTACTGATTCGCAGCAAAGAAACTTCGCTTCTGAAACGCGCTGACATGGAAAAAGTCATGGAGCAGAAAGATGTGCAGGGCGCAATGAAGGTTTTAAGCGAGTTTGGATATGGCGACGGTAAGGACAGCGAGGATGAGCGTGCCTTCGAGAAGGCTCTCGACGCGGGTCTTGCTGAAAGCTATGAGCTTGTATTTTCTGTGCTTTCGGACGAACCGCAGATGAAACTTTTCCTGTACCCAAGCGATTATCATAATGTAAAGGTTCTTTTGAAGGCGGAGGCGCTTAAGACAGACCCGGCACCGCTTTTGCTGGAGTCCGCGGCGATACCGCCTCAGGAAATGCAGGAAATGATTCGCAAAAGAGATTTTGCGCTGCTTTCCGTTTCCATGAAGCAGGCGATTACCGAGGCGGCAGAGGTCTTCGCTAAGAGCCGTGACCCGCAGGAAATCGACATTATTTTAGACCGTGCATGCTACCGCGATATGCTTGAGGAAGCAGAAAAGCTTGATAATGCTTTTGTAACGGGCTATGTGAAGCTCTTAATCGACAGCTTGAACATGAGCGCGTTTATCAGACTTCGCAAAATCGGAAAATCCAAGAATTTTTTCGAAAAGATTTTCCTTACGGGCGGAAACCTCGAGGAGCGTTTCTTTGAGGGTGCTTATGAAGAGGCGTACAGCTCGATTGCGGACAAACTGCAGCCGTTTGGCTATTACGAAGTCTTTGCGGAGGGAGCGAAAGCCGTTACCGAAAAGGGAAGCTACAGCGAGCTTGAAAAAATTCTCGATAATTTGAAAATCCGCTTTGCGGCAGAGTGCAAATATCAGCCGTTCGGATTGGAAACCGCTGCGGCTTATCTGATTGCCAAAGAGATGGAGGTCAAGAATCTCAGAATTATCTTTGCGGGCAAGATTGCCGGAACAGCTGCGGAAATTGTAGCGGAAAGGTTAAGGGAAACTTATGTATAAGATAGGCGTAATCGGCGACCGAGAAAGCGTTTTAGGCTTTCACGCGGTCGGTCTGGATGTATTTCCGGCGGGCGATGCCGAGGAGGCAAAGAAAACGCTGAAGCGGCTTGCTAAGGAGGACTTCGCCATCATCTATATTACAGAACAGTTTTATCAATATATGATGAAGGAAGTCGAGGAGTACACAGACAGCAGGCTTCCGGCTGTGATTCCGATTCCCGGAAAGGACGGAAGTTTGGGCATCGGAATGACATCCGTAAAGAAATCGGTGGAAAGAGCCGTCGGAGCCGATATATTATTTGGAGGAAATTAAAATGGCAGAAGGCAAAGTATTGAAAGTATCCGGGCCGTTGGTCGTTGCGTCGGGCATGGATCAAGCCAATATGTTCGACGTCGTGCATGTTGGCAGCCAAGGCCTGATCGGAGAAATTATAGAAATGAGAGGCGACAGGGCTTCCATTCAGGTATACGAAGAGACTGCGGGAATCGGACCGGGTGCTCCGGTCGTATCTACGGGAGCACCGCTTTCGGTAGAACTGGGGCCCGGACTCATCGAGACCATGTACGATGGTATTCAGCGTCCGCTTGAGGAAATGGTGCAGGTCGCAGGACCGAACATCACGCGAGGGATCAAGGTTCCGTCGCTGAATCGCGAGAAAAAATGGGAATTCAAACCATTGCTAAAAACCGGAGACGAAGTCGAAGGCGGCGACATCATCGGTGAAGTTCCCGAAACCGTTCTGGTTACGCAGAAAATCATGGTTCCCGCAGGAATCAAGGGCGTAATCGATTCGATTGAATCCGGAAACTACACAGTTGATCACACAATCTGTAAAATCAGGCTGACGGAGGACTACGGCGCAGAGCATTTAAAGGCAGGCGACATCAAATCGCTCAGCATGATGCAGAAATGGCCGGTAAGACGCGGTCGTCCATATAAGGAAAAACTGGTTCCGGAGATGCCGCTTATCACCGGACAAAGAGTCATCGACACGATGTTCCCAATCGCCAAGGGCGGTGTGGCTGCGGTACCCGGACCGTTCGGTTCAGGCAAAACCGTTGTACAGCACCAGCTTGCAAAGTGGGCGGATGCGGACATCGTTGTATACATTGGCTGCGGCGAACGTGGAAACGAGATGACCGATGTACTGATGGAATTCCCGGAACTGAAAGACCCTCGTTCAGGAGAGTCTTTGATGAAGAGAACCGTTTTAATCGCAAACACTTCGGACATGCCGGTTGCGGCGCGTGAAGCGTCTATTTATACAGGCATTACCATCGCGGAATATTTCAGAGACATGGGATACTCGGTAGCGCTGATGGCAGACTCTACTTCCAGATGGGCAGAGGCTCTTCGTGAAATGTCGGGCCGTCTCGAAGAAATGCCGGGTGAAGAAGGCTACCCTGCTTATCTGGCATCTAGACTCGCGCAGTTCTATGAAAGAGCCGGAAGAACCGTATCTCTCGGAAAAGCGGGCCGCGTAGGAGCACTTTCCGCAATCGGTGCGGTATCTCCTCCGGGCGGTGATATTTCCGAGCCGGTATCGCAGGCAACGCTGCGTATCGTAAAGGTATTCTGGTGTCTGGATTCGGCACTGGCATACGCAAGACACTTCCCTGCAATCAACTGGCTTCAGTCCTATTCCCTCTATGTGGAAAGACTGGAGAAGTGGTATGCGGAAAATGTTGACAAAGAATTCCCGAAGATGCGAGAAGAAACGCTTGCGCTTTTGCAGCAGGAAGCAGAGCTCAACGAAATCGTACAGCTCGTCGGTGTTGATTCTCTTTCGGCGGAAGACCGCATGAAGCTCGAAGTCTGCAAATCCATTCGTGAGGACTATCTGCACCAGAACGCGTTCCACGATGTGGACACCTATTCTTCGCTGAACAAGCAGTTTAAGCTTTTGAAGCTGATTCTCGGCTTCTATAAGGAAGGCCTTGAGGGTATTCACAAAGGCGCGTCCTTCGCAAAGGTTGCGGCAATCCCTCAGCGTGAAGAAATCGGCAGATTCAAATATATCGAAGAAGAGCAGATTGACGAAAGATACGAAAAATTGATGAATGATATACGCGCTGCGATCAATGCGCTTGTAGTAGAGGAGGCTGAAGCGGATGATTAGAGAATATAAGACAATCAGTGAAGTTGTAGGACCTCTGATGCTGGTCAAGGATGTTGATGATGTTACCTACGATGAACTTGGCGAAATCCTGCTTCCGAGTGGGGAAAAAAGACTTTGCAAAGTCCTCGAAGTCAACGGACATAACGCGCTGGTTCAGCTTTTCGAGGCGTCTCAGGGGATCAACCTGAAGCAGAGCACGGTGCGCTTCCTCGGACACGGTACGCAGCTTGCGGTATCTCCGGATATGCTCGGTCGTGTATTCGACGGTATGGGAAGACCAAAGGACGGCGGGCCGGACATTATTGCGGAAAAGATGCTTGACATCAACGGACTTCCGATGAACCCGGCGGCTCGTGACTATCCGGCGGAATTCATTCAGACAGGCGTCTCGGCAATTGACGGACTGAACACGCTGGTTCGCGGACAGAAGCTTCCGATTTTCTCAGGAGCAGGTCTTCCGCATTCCAACTTAGCGGCTCAGATTGCGCGTCAGGCAAAGGTAATCGGCGACGATGCCGGAAACTTCGCCGTTGTATTCGCGGCAATCGGTATTACGCACGAAGAAGCGGATTTCTTCGCTTCCGACTTCAGAAGAACCGGCGCGATTGACAGAACGGTTATGTTTATGAACCTTGCAAACGACCCTGCGGTTGAGCGTATCGCTACGCCGCGTATGGCACTGACAGCTGCGGAATATCTTGCGTTCGACATGGGAATGCATGTACTGGTTATTTTGACGGATATTACAAACTACGCGGAGGCTCTGCGTGAGGTTTCGGCTGCTCGTAAAGAGGTACCGGGCCGCAGAGGCTACCCCGGATATTTATATACCGATCTTGCAACGATGTATGAGCGTGCGGGCAGAAAGAAAGGCTGCGCGGGCTCGATTACGATGATTCCGATTCTGACGATGCCGGAAAACGACAAGACGCACCCGATCCCTGACCTTACCGGATACATTACGGAAGGACAGATTATTCTTTCCAATGATTTGTTCCGTAAGGGAATTAAGCCGCCAATCGATGTTCTTCCATCGCTTTCGCGTCTGAAGGACAAAGGTATCGGCAAAGGCAAAACCCGTGAAGATCATGCGGACACAATGAACCAGCTTTTCGCGGCTTATGCGAAGGGTAAAGAAAACCTGGAACTCGTTGCAATCTTAGGTGAAGCGGCGCTTTCCGAGGTCGACCTGATGTATGCGAAGTTCTCGCAGGAATTTGAGAGACGCTATGTTTCACAGGGCTACGATACCGACCGTACGATTGAGGAAACGCTGAATCTGGGCTGGGAACTGCTCCGTCTTCTTCCAAAGAGCGAATTGAAGCGTATCAAGGACGAATATATCGAAAAGTATTTGTAAACGCCGATGCACTGAACAATTCGTGATTTGATTAAAAAAGGAAGGAGGCAGGAAAAGTGGAAAGACTCAATGTAAATCCCACCCGTATGATGCTCACAACGCTCAAAAAGCGCCTTGCGACTTCCGTGCGGGGACACAAGCTTTTAAAAGACAAGCGGGATGAGCTGATGAAAGGTTTCCTTGAACTTGCCCGTGAAAATAAGGAGCTCCGAGACAAGGTGGAGGCTCGTCTTACGGACGTTTATGCAGCTTTCGGTGTGGCGCAGGCAGTTATGAGCCGCGCTGCCATGGAGGAAGCACTGATGTTTCCGAAGCAGGGCGTAAACTTAGATGTCTCAGGCAAAAATGTCATGAGCGTGGATGTTCCGGTGTTTGATTTCACCACAACAGCAGAGGATGCTTCGAACATCTACCCTTACGGTTATGCCAATACTTCCGGCGAACTGGACTCTGCAATCGCAAGTCTGGCGGATGTATTTCCGCTGATGCTGGAGCTTGCCGCAAAGGAAAAAGAAGCGCAAATGCTGGCTGCCGAGCTTGAGCGGACGCGGCGCAGAGTGAATGCGCTCGAATATGTAAAGATTCCGCAGCTCGAAATGACGATTAAGTACATTCGCATGCGGCTTGACGAAAACGAGCGAGGCAACCAGACGAGACTGATGAAGGTCAAAGACATGGTGCTCAAAGAAGCAATTCAGGAAAAGCACGATGCGGATGAAGAAGCTTATAATGCGGCGGTAAAACACGCAATCAAGCATTCAAGAAAACCGATTAATATTATGTAAGACGCAAAATTGTCCGTTCCATGGGAAACCGATGGAAACGGACAATTTTTTCTTAACATCAATTTTATAGTCTTCCTGATATAATATGTAAAAGCATTTTCTAACTAAAGGGCAGATTGCCGCAGAAAGGGGGAGACACCATGTCAAAGAGAGCTTTACTTTTTCTTATAATTACGCTTATCCTTTGCGCGCTGCTGACAAGCTGCTTCGCGTGGAATCTTTTATCCGCGGATAAAGCGAGCAAAAAAGTCAGCAACAGCAGAGAAATAGAAAAGACAGGGCAGGACACTGTCACGCAGGAGGGAGAAGAAATGTATCAGGACACATCAAAAG
>FR881964.1 GCA_000435615.1 Firmicutes bacterium CAG:238
TAATCATTTATATATCTATAAATAAATGATTATATATCGGAGGAATTCATGGAACTTCTTCAATTAAAATATTTTCTAATTCTGTGTGAAAGTCAGCATGTATCCAAAACCGCAGAAAAGCTCAACATATCCCAACCCTCTCTCAGTTCCACAATCAAGAAACTTGAAAAAGAGCTAGGTGTCCCTCTTTTTGTACGCAAAGGCAGGAATTTGGAACTGTCTCCATATGGTCAAGTCTACCGGGAATATGCCCGGGAGGTCTTTCTTGCTTTGGAAAACGGCCGTAGGCGGATCAACCTCATACGGGATGAGGATGAGAAGAAAATCAATCTTGGAATTTTAAGCCCTTATGTATGGAATGATACCTTTCGTTCTTTCAGAGAACGTTATCCTGAGATCAAGATCAACCAGTTTTCATTCGAAGGCTTTAAGTTTCTAAGTGCCATTCTGGACGGAGAAATTGATATGTACGTTGGCGGCGTCAACAATATTTACAATGAAAAAATCGAATATGAGACACTCTACGATGACGAGATGGCTATCCTTATGCACAAATCGCATCCTTTTGCCGATAGGGGAAAAATCAGCCTAAGGGAATGCCGTGATGAAAAGTTCATCAATCTTGACAGCAGCACAAATCTTCAGAAATTTATTTCCATCATGTACGAGGATGCACGATTTGATCCTAATGTTGTCATGATATGCGATTATACCCTGCGCGACCAAATGGTAATCGAAAATTACGGAATATCCGTAACTACAAAACTTTCGGCAATGCAATGCAAGTCTGATAAGGTTACCTATGCTGTCATTACAGAGCCTTCACAGAGACGTAAACTGGGGATCGCATGGAAAAAAAACGCTGTTTTCACGAAATCCATGCAGTTGTTTTATGATTTTGCTAAAGAATACTATGAAGACTTAAAAGTATGATGATGTATTTTACGAGGAATTCTCTTTGCGCCTGCACAAAGAGCCGTTGAGCATGAATGAACGCTGCTCCGAAAGGTGCTTTTGTCGATATTTCGGAAACATCGCACAGTGATATTTCCTTCATAATAAAAAGGCTGATACCCGGTCGAGAGATTGCTCACCTGTGTATCAGCTTTTTTCATGTAGGTCTTGTTATCCCGTAGGATTCCGCTGCACCGCAGCTTATTCCGATGCTGCCCGGCGCAGCAGCGCTTCCTCCTCTTCGGTCAGCCGCATGGCAAGGCAAACGCGTTCGATCGTCTCGATATCCGGAACAAAGTCCGGTTCGGTGCAGAGCTTCGTGAAGTCGTTCTTGCTCATGCCGATTTGGGAGAACGTGATACTGCCCTCCGCGATCTTCCGGTCGTAGAGCCGAAAAAAGAATGTCTTAAAAGTGAGATTTTCCATGTGTATTCCTCGTCTTTCTGTGATATAAAAGCTGCAGCCCGGCGCAGAATAAGATCGTCAGCCCGATGATCAAAAGCCCGCAGTGCATAAAGAAGGTATCTGGTAATATGGTAATGATCGGATCGGTCTGCGGGTTAAACAGCCAGTCATCGTTGTCGAAAAAGATCTTATGCATCAAAGTAAAGGCATTCTCCCAGTCGATGATGACTGCCAACAGCACGATACCGCCGATGCCTGCCGCAAGCCATACTGCCCAAAGCATCCATCGATACCGCAGCCTCAGCGTGTGAGCGGCATGAAAAGCAGCGGCTTCTCGCATTTTCCCGGTGCGTACCGCGTCCCGCAAAAGATAGATTCCAAAGACCGCAAGCCCAAGCACCGCAACCCACTGCATAGCAAGGAAAATATCTTTGACCTCTTCAAAATGCTTTCTGCCGCTTTCCGACATCGGCATCGTCGGGAACATCAGCTTAGTGCTGCCGCCCGGCACATTGTAATCGATCAAGGCATCATAATTCAGCCTGCAAAGCTCTGCGGACACACCGGAGCTTTGCGGAATGTCCAAATAGTCAATATCAAAATAATACAGCGGCCGAAACCATACGGTCAAGCTGACCGCCAAACAGATCATCACTACAGTCCCTGCCAGCCCCAAAAGCATATTTTTGATTATCTCTCCGCACTTCGTCATCGTCGTCTCCTGTCCTATCTGATTTTGATTTTGCGCCCCGCACCGATCTTCCCCTTGTGTCCTGCCCACAAAAAGTGCTATACTATGAAAAAACAGGGAGGGAATTCTACATGTATATGAACATTAGCCCGGACGCTGAGCGGCTCTGCAATCGCCTTTGCTCGGGCATCTGACCTCGCATCTGCTCTGCTCGCGCGCTTGCGCGCGGCAATCGCAGTGCCGAGATCATTATATCATATAACTATCATACGCACACGAGTTTTTGTGACGGAAACAATACTTTGGAGGAAATGACTTTGGCGGCGATCGCGGCAGGGCTCAAAGTGATCGGCTTCTCCGGGCATGGCTGCACGGCTTACGATGATTGCTACTGCATGAGCCGGGCGAATACGGCAGCGTATTTCACGGAGATTGACCGCCTGCGCGAAGCGTACCGGGGCAAAATCACGATTCTGCGCGGGATCGAACAGGATTTTGGTTCCGATGAACCGACAGACGCTTATGATTATGTCATCGGCTCGGTGCATGCGACCTTCGCACCTGCTGCGGACGGCTCCGGTGATAACTTCCACGGCTTTGACCGCAGCCGCTTCTATTATATCGACTGGACCGTCGATCGCATTTTGGAAGCGGTCCGCGATGACTTCGCGGGCGATCCCTATGCGTTCATCGAACACTATTACAAGACC
>FR881965.1 GCA_000435615.1 Firmicutes bacterium CAG:238
TCTTTGTTCTTCGATGCAAAGCGTTATGATCTTGCCAAAGTAGGAAGATATAAATACAATAAAAAGCTTGGTTTATCAAACAGAATTGCAGGCGTAGTGGCAGCCGAAGATGTAATTCACCCTGAGACAGGAGAAATCCTTGCCGAAAAGGGACAAAAAATTGATAGAACACTGGCTTCTGACATCGAAAATGCAGGTGTAGAGTACATTTATGCCTATGCACTGGACAAGGAAAAAGAAGACCAGGTTACAAAAGTTATCGGAAACAACTTTGTAGATCTTAAGCATTATGTTGATTTTGACATTACAGGGCTTAAGGTGGCTGACAAGGTGTTTTATCCTGTCCTCAAAGAGATACTCGCAGCAGCATCTTCAGAGGAAGAACTTAAGGAAATGCTTGTGGAAAGAAAGAATGACCTTTCTCCTAAGCATATTATCGTAGAGGATATCATTGCGTCCATCAGCTATATCCTCAACTTAAATTATGGCATCGGAACAATTGACGATATAGACCATTTAGGCAACCGTCGTCTGAGAACTGTGGGAGAACTTCTGCAGAATCAATTCAGAATCGGTCTTGCAAGAATGGAAAGAGTCGTAAAGGAGAGAATGACAACGCAGGATATCGACGTTACGACTCCGCAGGCTTTAATGAATATCAGACCGGTAACGGCAGCGATTAAGGAATTCTTCGGAAGTTCCCAGCTGTCGCAGTTTATGGACCAGAACAATCCTCTTGCAGAACTTACGCACAAGAGAAGACTTTCGGCTCTCGGACCTGGCGGACTTTCAAGAGAAAGAGCCGGATTCGAAGTTCGAGATGTACACCATTCCCATTACGGAAGAATGTGTCCGATTGAAACACCGGAAGGCCCGAACATCGGGTTGATTGGTTCCCTTACAACGTATGGCGTAATCAATCAGTACGGATTTATTGAAACACCGTACAGAGTTGTAGATAAAGAAACACACAGAGTAACGGATGAAATTCACTACCTTACTGCTGACGAAGAAGAAATGATGGTTGTCGCTCAGGCAAACGAACCGCTTACAGAGGATGGACATTTTGCGAATGCAAAGGTTGCGTCCAGAGGTGAGCACGGCGAGATTGCGCTCATGCCAAGAGAACAAATCGATTACATGGACGTTTCGCCAAAGCAGGTAGTTTCCGTTGCGACGGCAATGATTCCATTCCTGGAAAATGACGACGCAAACCGTGCGCTCATGGGATCTAACATGCAGCGTCAGGCAGTTCCGCTCCTTGTTACAGAAGCTCCGATTGTCGGAACAGGTATGGAATACAAGGCAGCAAGAGATTCAGGTGTTGTAATACTCGCAAAAGCAGCCGGCACGGTTGAGTTTGTTGATGCTGATACAATTATTATCAGAAGAGATGACAACAACGAAAGAGACGTTTACAAACTCTTGAAATTCAAGCGTTCCAACCAGGGAACGTGCATAAACCAGAGACCGATTGTTTCAAACGGCGAGCACATCGACGAAGGCGAAGTTATTGCAGACGGACCTTCCACAGATCTCGGTGAAATCGCTCTCGGAAAGAACCTCCTCATCGGTTTCATGACATGGGAAGGTTATAACTACGAAGACGCTATCATCTTAAATGAAAGACTGTTGATGGACGATGTGCTGACTTCGCTCCACATCGAGGAATATGAGTCCGAAGCCAGAGATACCAAGCTCGGGCCGGAAGAAATCACAAGAGATATTCCGAATGTCGGTGACGACGCTCTCAAGGATCTTGACGAAGAAGGCATCATAAGAATCGGTGCAGAAGTAAATTCTTCGGATATTTTGGTAGGTAAGGTTACTCCTAAGGGAGAGACAGAACTCACCGCAGAAGAAAGACTTCTCCGTGCAATTTTCGGAGAAAAAGCAAGAGAAGTAAGAGATACTTCCCTCAGAGTTCCGCACGGCGAGACAGGTATTGTCGTTGACGTTAAAGTTTTCTGCAGAGAAAACGGCGACGAACTGCCGCCGGGAGTAAACAAACTCGTAAGATGCTACATTGCCACAAAGAGAAAAATCAATGTCGGCGATAAGATGGCAGGACGTCACGGAAACAAGGGTGTAATTTCGAGAATTTTACCGGAAGAAGATATGCCGTTCCTCGAAAACGGACAGCCGCTTCAGGTCATGCTGAATCCTTTGGGCGTACCTTCCCGAATGAATGTTGGACAGGTACTTGAAGTTCACCTCGGACTTGCCGCAAAGAAAAAAGGCTGGTATATTTCCACTCCTGTATTTGATGGGGCAACGGAAAAAGACATCATCGGTCTTTTGGACGAATGCGGATACCCTAGAACAGGCAAGCTCAAACTCAGAGACGGAAGAACCGGAGAATATTTCGACAATCCTGTAACGGTTGGATACATGTACATGTTGAAACTCCACCATTTGGTTGACGATAAGATTCACGCAAGAAGTACCGGTCCGTACTCGCTGGTAACGCAGCAGCCACTCGGCGGTAAGGCGCAGTTCGGCGGACAGCGTTTCGGAGAAATGGAAGTATGGGCACTCGAAGCATATGGTGCTGCTTATACTTTACAGGAAATTTTGACAGTAAAATCCGACGATATCGTAGGGCGTGTTAAGACTTACGAAGCAATCGTCAAGGGAGAAAACATTCCTAAGCCGGGCATTCCGGAATCCTTCAAGGTATTGATTAAGGAAATGCAGGCGCTGGGACTTGATGTCAAAGTATTATCCGAAAATGATGAAGAAATCGAAATTAAGGAATCTTCGGAATATGACGATGATCCTCGCAACCTTGAATCCATCATGGATTTCGAGACGGAAATCGAAAGCGAAGAGCAGATGTTAAACAGCGGATTCAGTGAAGAAAACGCAGATGAAGATGATTTCGACGCTGACTTCGGCCAGCAGGATGACTTTGAAGAAGACGATTTCAGAGAAGAGTAATTGAGTAATAAAGAAAGGGGAGGGACTCCTTGAACAATAATATTAATAACGATTATGAATTAAATAATTTCGAGTCGATACAGATCAATTTGGCATCTCCGGAAAAAATTCTTGAATGGTCTCATGGTGAAGTTACGAAGCCTGAAACTATCAACTACAGAACTCTAAAGCCTGAAAAAGACGGTCTTTTCTGTGAAAAGATTTTCGGGCCTATGAAGGACTGGGAATGCCATTGCGGTAAGTATAAGAGAATCAGATATAAAGGTATCGTCTGCGACCGCTGCGGCGTAGAAGTTACCAAAGCCAAAGTAAGAAGGGAAAGAATGGGTCACATCAAGCTTGCGGCTCCGGTTTCTCATATTTGGTATTTCAAAGGCATCCCGTCAAGAATGGGACTCTGCCTTGATGTTACACCGAGAAACCTTGAAAAAGTTCTTTACTTTGCGGCATATATCGTAACCGATCCGGGCAATACCGGACTCGGCTACAAGGAAATACTGACAGAACAGCAGTACAAAGAAGCAAGAGAACAGTACGGAAATGCTTTTTCTGCGGGAATGGGTGCAGAAGCAGTTAAAAAACTTCTCGAAGACATTGATCTTGAGAAGCTGTCCGCGGAACTCAGAGAAGTACTCAAAGATGCTTCGGGCCAGAAAAAAATCAGAGTCGTAAGAAGACTGGAAGTCATTGAAGCACTCAGACTTTCCGGAAACAGACCGGAATGGATGATTCTTGATGTTATTCCGGTAATTCCGCCTGACATCAGACCGATGGTCCAGCTCGACGGCGGCAGATTTGCAACATCTGACTTGAATGATTTATACAGAAGAGTTATCAACAGAAATAACAGACTTAACAGGCTTCTTGAACTTGGTGCTCCTGACATTATCGTCAGAAACGAGAAGAGAATGCTCCAGGAAGCGGTTGACTCGCTGATAGACAACGGAAGACGCGGCAGAGCCGTAACGGGTCCGGGCTCCAGACCTCTGAAGTCCTTATCCGACATGCTCAAGGGTAAGCAGGGAAGATTCAGACAGAACCTGCTCGGAAAGCGTGTTGACTACTCCGGCCGTTCTGTAATCGTAGTAGGACCGGAACTCAAGTTCTACCAGTGCGGACTCCCTAAGAAAATGGCATTGGAATTGTTCAAACCTTTCATCATGAAAGAACTCGTTGAACAGGGATATGCACACAATATCAAGAGTGCAAAGAGAATGGTTGAAAAGGTAAGACCGGAAGTATGGGATGTACTCGAAGGCGTTATCAAGGAACATCCGGTTATGCTTAACCGTGCGCCGACCCTTCACAGACTCGGTATTCAGGCATTCGAACCGGTTCTCGTAGAAGGTAAAGCGATTAAGCTTCATCCGCTCGCATGTACGGCATTCAACGCCGACTTTGACGGAGACCAGATGGCGGTTCATGTGCCTCTTTCGGTAGAAGCTCAGGCGGAGGCAAGATTCCTTATGCTTTCCGTAAATAACATTCTTGCGCCAAAGGATGGCTCCCCAATCACGACTCCTACGCAGGACATGATTCTGGGAAGTTACTATCTGACACACCCGGGTGTTGAAGAAAGAAATACCTATGCCGAAAAGGGAGACGGAAAAGTCTTTACGGACCTTGACGAAATGCTCATGGCATATCAGAACGGCGTTGTCGGAATCCATGCGAAGGTCAAAGTAAGAATGTTCCTCGACGGGGACAAAGAAGGAAGACTTGTGGAATCCACAGTCGGAAGATTTATCTTTAACCAGGGAATCCCGCAGGATTTAGGCTTTGTTGACAGAGACGAAGATCCGTACTCATTGGAAGTTGACTTCCTTTGTGACAAAAAGAAATTAGGTGCCATCATTGACAAATGCTACAGAAAGCACGGAAACACCGGAACGGTTATCATGCTTGACTACATTAAGTCAATGGGCTATAAATACTCAACAAAAGCCGCTGTTACAATCAGCGTAAGCGACATGGAAATTCCGGAAGAAAAGGAAGCAATCATCGCAGCAGCGGAAGCGGAAGTAGACAAGTATGAAAAAGCTTTCAGAATGGGTCTCATGTCCGCACAGGAAAGATACGAAGCAATCATCAAGATTTGGTCAAAAGCTACCGATGATGTTGCCGACGCTCTCATGAGCTCACTCGGGACGCTGAACAACCTGTTCATCATGGCAAACTCCGGAGCCCGTGGTTCCAAGAACCAGATTAAGCAGGTCGGCGGTATGCGTGGTCTGATGGCAAACGCAACAGGTAAAACCGTAGAAATTCCTATCAAATCAAACTTCCGTGAAGGACTTTCGATTTTGGAATACTTCATTTCCTCAAACGGTGCCCGTAAAGGTCTTGCCGACACAGCTCTTCGTACGGCCGACTCCGGATACCTCACAAGAAGACTTGTAGACGTATCCCATAACGTAATCGTAAGAGAATACGACTGCGGAACTGACGAAGGTGTGGAAGTAAGAGCGTTCACTGACGGCAAGGAAGTAATCGAGCCGCTGAAGCAGAGAATCGTCGGAAGAACAGCGTTTATCGATATCGTAGACCCACAGACGGGAGAGGTTATCGTTGAACAGAACGATGAAATCATGGAAGACGCAGCAGAGAAAATCGAAGCGTGCGGAATCGAAAGCGTCGCAATTCGTGCCGTAATGACATGCCACGCAAGAACAGGCGTGTGTGCGAAGTGCTACGGCAGAAACCTGGCAACAGGTGAAGAAGTTAATATTGGTGAGGCTGTCGGAATCACAGCCGCACAATCCATCGGTGAACCGGGTACTCAGCTTACAATGAGAACCTTCCATACGGGCGGTGTAGCCGGCGGCGATATCACGCAGGGTCTTCCTAGAGTAGAAGAACTTTTCGAAGCAAGAAAACCTAAGGGACTTGCAGAGATTTGCGAAGCGGACGGAGAGGTTATCTCAATCGAAGCAAGAAAAGACAATAAGACAGAAGTAAGGGTAAGAGGCGAAGAAGAAGACCATGTATATGTAATCCCTTACGGTGCAAGATTAAATGTGAAAGAAGGCGACAAGGTATTCGCAGGCGGACAGATTACGCGCGGACCTCTTAACCCTCATGACATTTTGAGATTAAACGGTGTTGAAGGTGTATATCAGTACCTCCTCAAGGAAGTACAGAGAGTATACAAGCAGCAAGGTGTAGACATCAACGACAAGCACGTTGAAGTTATCGTAAGCCAGATGCTTTCCAAGTATAAGATCGAAGATGCCGGCGATACGGATCTCCTTCCGGGTGCATTATACGGCAAGTTCGAAGTTGAGGAAGCAAACGAAAAAGCAATTGCCGAAGGCGGCGAGCCTTGCGTTGCCAAGAGAACTCTTCTTGGTATTACCAAGGCATCCCTTGCAACAAGTTCATTCCTGTCAGCAGCATCCTTCCAGGAAACAACCAAAGTTCTCACGGACGCTGCAATCAAAGGTAAGAATGACAGGCTTATCGGCTTGAAGGAAAACGTAATCATCGGTAAATTGATTCCTGCCGGAACAGGCATGAAGAGATACAAGAATATTGAACTCGATTACGGCATCAATGCAGAGATTATGGAAAACTTCGAAAGACAGCAAAGAGAAGCTGAAGAGGCTGCAAGAGAAGCGGAAGCTGCCGCAGCCGCACAGACGCTGGACATGAATGCAGACATCGACGAAATCTTCGAAGAACCGATCATCGAAGCACCGGCTATGACAGACGGACCGGACATCGTTGAAATGGACTAAAAAATATTGACACAGGGGACGGATTTGTGATACACTATATGTTGGCTTTGAGCGAAATTGGCCTAGAATCATAGCATTTTAGGTCATTTCCGCTTGAAAAAATAAAGCTACTTTATAAAGAAAGGAGAAAAAGAATGCCTACTATCAACCAATTAGTACGCGAAGGCAGAACAAGTTCTGTTAAGAAGTCAACAGCTCCTGCTCTTAACAAGGGAATGAACTCATTAAAGAGAGTTGCTACTGACACTCATTCACCGCAGAAGAGAGGCGTTTGCACTTCTGTAAAGACAGTAACACCTAAGAAGCCTAACTCAGCGTTAAGAAAAGTTGCCAGAGTTCGTCTTACTAACGGTATTGAAGTAACTGCTTACATCCCTGGTATCGGCCACAACCTGCAGGAACACAGTGTTGTACTGATCAGAGGCGGAAGAGTAAAAGACCTTCCGGGTGTAAGATATCACATCGTTAGAGGAACTCTTGATACAGCCGGAGTAAACAACAGACTTCAGGCACGTTCCAAATACGGCGCTAAGAGACCTAAGAAAAAATAATTAAATCGAAAAACGGTAGAGCATTCTTATTATTCTATATAGAAGAAAGAAGCGCTCGCGGTCATCAAAAGATAGATCGAGTACCCCGTTAGCAAGACTGGACGGTTTTTAATTGCGGCCGCTCAGAGTAATCCTTGTCTCGCAAAACAGGTCATTTGCACGAGCAAGGGTGAAGAACATGTGCAATTTTATCAAAAAAAATATTGTGCAGATCATTTCGTACTAGATAAGACAGAATCGAAGTGATCCGGCGAGGAGGGAAGAGAAGTGCCAAGAAAAGGTAACGTACCAAAGAGAGAAGTACTTCCGGATCCGGTTTACGGAAGCATTGTTGTTGCGAAGTTAATCAACAGCATCATGCTTGACGGTAAAAAAGGAACAGCGCAGGCGATCGTTTACGGTGCATTTGACAAGATCAAAGAGCAGACCGGCGAAGAACCTTTGGAAGTATTCGAAAAGGCTATGAACAATATCATGCCTGTATTAGAAGTAAAAGCAAAAAGAATCGGTGGTGCAAACTACCAGGTTCCGGTTGAAGTAAGACCGGAAAGAAGACAGACATTGGGACTCAGATGGCTCACAAAGTACACAAGAGCAAGAGGCGAGAGAACAATGGCTGAAAGACTTGCAAAAGAACTTATGGACGCAGCGAACAACACAGGTGCATCCGTTAAGAAGAAAGAAGATACCCACAAGATGGCAGAAGCAAACAAGGCTTTCGCTCACTTCAGATGGTAATCATGGTGCAGGTTTTGAAGAGATTATTTTTTAGAAAAGTAGAAGGGAGGATATAAGTATGCCAAGAAGTTTTCCATTGGAAAAGACCAGAAATATCGGTATAATGGCGCATATTGATGCGGGCAAAACCACTACTACGGAAAGAATTCTGTTCTACACAGGCAAAACTCATAAGTTAGGCGAAACTCACGAAGGTGCGGCTACTATGGACTGGATGGAACAAGAACAAGAGCGTGGTATCACTATAACCTCTGCTGCTACTACAGCACAATGGAAGAATTACAGAATTAACATAATCGATACTCCGGGACACGTAGACTTTACTGTAGAAGTTGAAAGATCTCTTAGAGTTCTGGATGGCGCAGTAACAGTACTTTGCGCTAAGGGTGGTGTTGAACCTCAGTCAGAAACAGTTTGGAGACAAGCTGAGAAGTATGGCGTACCAAGAATGATCTTTGTTAACAAGATGGATATTATGGGGGCAGATTTCTTTAGAGTTGTCCAGATGGTTAAAGACAGACTCAAGGCGAATGCCGTACCGGTCCAGCTGCCAATTGGTGCTGAAGATAGTTTCGTTGGAATTATCGATTTAGTAGAAATGAAAGCAGAGATTTATAAGGACGAATTAGGTAAGGAATTTGAAATCACGGATATTCCTGCCGAAATGTCCGAACTTGCTCAGGAATGGAGAGAAAAACTCGTTGAATCCGTTGCGGAGACTGACGAAGAGCTGATGATGAAATTCCTGGACGGGGAAGAATTGACTGTAAAAGAAATCAAAGAAGTAATCAGAAAAGAGACCATTGCGGGCCGCATGGTTCCTATGTTCTGCGGATCTGCTTACAGAAATAAGGGCGTTCAGATGATGCTCGACGGAGTGGTTGATTATATGCCGTCCCCGCTGGACATCCCGCCAATCAAGGGTATTGACCCTAATACGGAAGAGGAAGTTGAAAGAGTTGCAGACGACAAAGGTCCATTCTCGGCTCTCGCATTCAAAATCATGGCTGACCCATTCGTTGGAAAGCTTGCATTCTTCAGAGTATATTCAGGAACTTTACAGACAGGCTCCTATGTATACAACTCAACGAAGGGCAAGAAGGAAAGAATCGGCCGTATCCTGCAGATGCATGCAAACCACCGTCAGGAAATTGAAGAAGTTTACTCCGGTGATATCGCAGCTGCTGTAGGTCTTAAGACAACGACAACAGGGGATACGCTTTGTGACGAAAAGCACGAAGTAATCCTGGAGTCCATGAACTTCCCGGATCCGGTAATTGAAATCGCTATCGAACCTAAGACAAAAGCAGGCCAGGAAAAGATGGGTATCGCACTTGCAAAACTTGCAGAAGAAGACCCTACTTTCAAGACTTATACCAATGCAGATACCGGACAGACCATCATCGCAGGCATGGGTGAACTTCACCTTGAAATTATCGTAGACAGACTTCTCAGAGAATTCAAGGTAGAAGCAAATGTCGGCAAGCCGCAGGTTTCCTACAAAGAAACACTTACGGCGACAGCGGATGTCGATCACAAGTATGCGAAGCAGTCCGGCGGCCGTGGTCAGTACGGTCATGTTAAGATCAGAGTATATCCTAGAGAAGCAGGTACCGGCTTTGAATTCAAGAATTCCATCGTCGGCGGCGCGATTCCGAAGGAATACATTCCTAAGATCGAAGAAGGTATCGTAGAAGCGATGGAAAACGGTCCGATCGCAGGATACCAGGTAGTAGATGTGGGCGTTGAGCTTTACGACGGTTCCTACCATGAAGTTGACTCATCCGAAATGGCATTCAAGATTGCCGCTTCCATGGCATTCAGAGAAGCAGCCAAGAAGGCAAAACCGGTACTTCTTGAACCTATCATGAAGGTTGAAGTTACGGTTCCGGAAAACTACATGGGCGATGTAATCGGCGATATTTCTTCCAGAAGAGGAAGAATCGAAGGTTCCGACATCAACATGGGCGCTGCAGCAATCAGAGGATTCGTTCCGCTTTCGGAAATGTTCGGATATGCGACAGACCTCAGATCCAAAACGCAGGGCAGAGGCGTTTATGTTATGCAGATGGATCACTTCGAAAAGCTGCCTGACAGCCTGATCGAAAAAATCAATAAGTAATAACCAATAACCATTAAAATATTTAATTAACCTTAATTTGGGAGGAAATTTCAAAATGGCAAAACAGAAATTCGAAAGAACAAAACCGCATATTAACATCGGTACAATCGGTCACGTAGACCACGGTAAGACAACCCTTACAGCAGCAATCACAAAGGTTCTCCACCAGAGATACGGTCTTGGTGAAAACGTAGAATTCGACCAGATCGACAAAGCTCCGGAAGAAAGAGAAAGAGGTATCACAATTTCTACAGCACACGTAGAATACGAAACACCGAACAGACACTACGCACACGTAGACTGCCCGGGCCACGCTGACTATGTAAAGAACATGATCACAGGTGCAGCACAGATGGACGGAGCAATCCTTGTAGTAGCAGCAACAGACGGACCGATGCCGCAGACAAGAGAACACATTCTTCTTTCCAGACAGGTAGGTGTACCATACATCATCGTATTCCTGAACAAGTGCGATATGGTAGACGACGAAGAACTGCTTGACCTTGTAGAAATGGAAGTAAGAGAATTACTTGATGACTATGAATTCCCGGGAGATGACACACCAATCATCAGAGGATCCGCACTTATGGCATTAGAAGATCCTGCAGGCCCATGGGGAGACAAGATTGTAGAACTGTTCGAAGCAGTAGACAGCTACATTCCTGAACCGGAAAGAGACAACGATAAGCCATTCCTGATGCCGGTAGAAGACGTATTCTCCATCACAGGACGTGGAACAGTAGCAACAGGAAGAGTAGAAAGAGGCGTACTTGAAGTAGGAAACGAAGTAGAAATCGTAGGACTGACAGAAGAGAAGAGAAAAGTAGTTGTAACCGGAGTAGAAATGTTCAGAAAGCTTCTTGACAGAGCAGAAACAGGCGACAACATCGGAGCACTTTTAAGAGGCGTACAGAGAAACGAAATCGAAAGAGGACAGGTACTCTGCGCACCGGGCTCGATTCACCCGCACACACACTTCAAGGGACAGGTATACGTACTGAAGAAAGAAGAAGGCGGAAGACATACACCGTTCTTCAACGGATATAGACCGCAGTTCTATTTCAGAACAACAGACGTAACAGGCGACCTTCAGCTTCCGGAAGGAACAGAAATGTGCATGCCTGGAGATAACATCATCATGGAAGTAAAGCTGATCACACCGATCGCAATCGAAGAAGGACTTAGATTCGCTATTCGTGAAGGCGGAAGAACAGTAGGTTCCGGCGTAGTTACAGAGATTATCGAATAAGAATCTCTGCGTCATTAAACGCATATAAGCTAAATTGAGGGCGGCTCCGCGAGGGGCCGCTTTTTAAAAACACACGGAGGAAAAGATGGATTTAGTTAAAGGAATAAAAGAAAGAAGAAGCATAAGAAAATTTCAGGACAAACCAATTGACAGAAAGCTGATTGAGGAAATCGTGGAAACCGCAAGATTTGCACCTTCATGGAAGAACACGCAGATTGTCAGATATCTTGTGGTTGACGACAAAGAGAAGATTGCAGCTATTGCAAACAGCAAATGCACTTACGGCTTTGACTATAATATCAAAGCAATCGCAGGAGCACCGGCAGTTGTGATTCTTACATTCGTGGAAGGCCGTTCGGGTTTTGATAAGGATGGAAGTTTTTCGACTCCGAAAGGTGAGGGATGGCAGATGTTCGATGCCGGAATCGCAGCGCAGACATTCTGTCTTGCGGCTCACGAAAAGGGCCTCGGAACCGTTATTCAGGGCTATTTTGATGATGCTGAATTAAAAAAAGTCCTCCCGATTCCGGAAGGACAGCAGGTTGGAGCGGTAATTCCTATCGGATATCCAACGGAAGCTGAGGTTGCGGCTCCGCCGAGGAAAGAAGCCTCAGAGCTGCTTACTTTTATCTGATCTTGTGAGCACAGCAAGTGCGGAAACAGTTATAACCATGCCGAGAATCCCAAGCACGCTTGGGATTTCGTTATATAACAGGATTCCGAATATCATTGCGGAAACGGGTTCGGCACCGCAGGAAAGAATCGCGGCATTGCCCGAGTCAATGCGCTGAATCGCATTCGTATACAGAAAGTTCGGCATAATTGAGGTTACAAGCGCCTGCGCCAAATATACCAGTGAACCGTTAAGCGGATCGGAAGCAACATATCCGACAAACATGTTCCAATCGGCAAACGGTGCCAGGACGAGCGAGGTAAAGGCGAACGCATACAGATTAATCGTGAGCGCATTATAACCTGCAGAGGTCAACTGCTTTGAGTTGAGCGTGTAAACCGCATTGAAAAGCGCGGAACCAAGTCCGGTAGCGATGCCCAAAAAACTCCAGGCAATGTCGGAATTTTTTTCAAAGACTCCGGCAAGCAGTGCACACCCTGTAAGAGCGGCAAGCATGCAGCTGACTTTTACAAGCGTGATTTTTTCGTGAAAAAACAAGGCTCCAAAAAAAAGCACGAAAATCGGGCACAGACCAAGAAGCACAGAAGCAAGTGACAAGGTAAGCCGTGCGACGGTCAGGTTGTAGCAGGTATTCATCAAAAGATAGCCGTTTATCGACAGGGAAAGAAAAAGCGGAATATTGCGCAGCTGTATTTTTAAAAGACTCCTGTCATAAAAAAGAAAAAACAAAAACACCAGGACACTGCCGGTAATTGATCTGGAAAACATTACGGTTATTGTATTGAATCCGGCAGCGGAGAGCGTTCTAACGAAAATTCCGGATGCTCCCCAGCATGCCCCCGCCGCAAGCGGCATCAAAACAGCAAATCGGTTCATGATTATAAATCCTTTACATGCATAATTTCAATCTATGATAAGCGATTATATCACTGCTCGGAGGCTTTGTAAATGATATAAGCTATTGCCAAACCCGGCGAAAAGATATATAATACTCGAAAGAAGCCTTGTGTAAGGCTTTTTTTGTGGGAGAGAAAACAGCAAAATATAGAACATACATAGAGGTATTTTATGAGAAAAGACAGACAGAAAGAAATTATGGCACAGCTTGAGGCGGAAAAGCGTGCATCGAGAAAAGTGAAGGGGATTGCATTTTTCAGGACGCTTGCGGTTATCTACACAATATTGGCATGTGCATTTATCGCACTGCTTTGTTGGCTCAATGTACTGCCCGCAAAGTATTTGTACAGCGGAATCGGGCTGCTTGCGGTTGCGAGTATTTTTATTGTACCGGTGATGTTCAGCAGAAACGGGATAAAGAGCAGAAGAAACGCGGCTGCGATTATAGCAGTGCTCTTGATAGGGGTCTTCGGAGTAGGAACATATTATCTTGCGGATACACTCGATTTCCTGGATAATATTTCGCAGGGGATTGCGGCAACGGAAGATTATTATGTGGTTGTCAGAAACGAAGGAACAGCCGAGGCAGAAGCGGAGGGCGCGGCAGAAGCAGACATCAGCACCCTTGCCGGACAGACAATCGGAACCTATATGTCACACGACCTTGCTTATTCGGAGGCAAAGAGCAAGCTTCAGGGAGAAGTTTCCGTTGAGTATGCCTATGTGGATACCGCAAAGGACACAATCGTTAAGCTTTTGAACGGCGAATACAATGCGATTTTCTTGAGCGCCGCTTCGTATGAGAGCATGAAGAGCAGCTCGGATACGGAAATGGAGGCTTTGAATATTGCGGAAAAAACCAAAGTGCTTTACACGGTTTCGATGCCTATAGAATCTGAAGACAGAACATCGTCGGTTGACGTTACAAAAGAATCCTTCAATATATATATCAGCGGATCGGATATGGAAGGCTCGATTGACATTCCGAACCGAACCGATGTAAACATGATTGCAACGGTTAATCCGATAACGCATGAAGTGCTTCTCACATCGATACCGAGAGATTATTATGTACAGCTGCCGAGCAAGGGGGCGAGCGACAAGCTTACACATTCGAGCCTTTACGGCATACAGGAAAGCATCGGTGCAATCGAGAATCAGCTTGGAATCGACATCAATTATTATCTGCGTGTCAATTACAGCACGGTGATGAAACTGGTTGATGCAATCGGCGGAATCGAAATTGAATCCGACAGAGACTTCTACACGTCGGGAATGAAAGGGATGCCGGAACTTAACGGACATCATTTTGTAAAGGGAATCAATAAGGTTGACGGCAAACTTGCACTTGCTTTTTGCAGAGAGAGACATTCCTTCCCGGAAGGCGATATGAAGAGAAACGAAAATCAGCAGCAGGTGATGGAAGCAATTATAAAGAAATGCACCAAGAGCACTACAATTCTTACGAAATATACCGCACTGCTTGATGCGGTTAAAGATAATCTTGCAACGAATATGACCACCGACGAGATGTCAAGCATCGTGAAGATGCAGATTGACCAGATGCCGGACTGGAAAATATCCAAGCAGTCGATAAAGGGAACAAACGGTTTTGAATACTGCTATGCACTCGGATTTAATGCAAGTACGGTAGACGCAATTCCGGAAGAAGAGATGAAAGCACTCGACAAAATCGTGAAAGTATCGGAAAATACTTTGGAAAATAGTTAAAAAAGCATATTGACATTGAAAAAGCACTGTTTTATAATTAATAGGCAACTTTATGATTATGCGTAACAGAGCTTCTTACAAAAGGGCTCTGAATTTTGAGTTAAACGGAGGACAATCAACATGAGAGTTAAAGTTATGTTAGCATGCACTGAGTGCAAGCAGAGGAACTACAATACGATGAAGAACAAGAAGAATGACCCTGACCGTATTGAAATGATGAAGTACTGCAGATTCTGCAAGAAACATACTCTTCACAAGGAAACAAAATAAGGAGAGAACGAAATGGCTAATAAAGACGCAACAAAGAAAAGAGCCAGCTTTAAGGAATATTTCAAGTCCGTAAGGGTTGAAATGAAGAAAGTTGTATGGCCGACAAAGAAAGAAACAATATCCTATACAGCTGTCGTAATCGCTACATGTGCTGTTTTCGCACTTGGTTTTTGGCTTATCGACACAGGCGTTTTGGCTGCACTTAAGGCAGTTCTTAACATCACTATGCCGAACTAGACGCAGGCTTGAAATCTTAATTTTATTACTTAAATAATCGAAAAGAAGGTACGAGAATGTCAGATTTTGAGAACAAAGGCGTTTCCCCTCTCGAAGGAGAAGGAATCAGAGGTGACGGTCAAGCGAAATGGTATGTTGTTCATACCTATTCGGGTCACGAAAACAAAGTAAAAGTGAATATCGAAAAAATGGTTGAAAACCGTGGGATGCAAGACCTGATTATCGACATCGTTGTACCTACCGAAGACAGAGTTGAAATAAAAGACGGGCAGCGCAAGATTAAAACAAGGAAGATGTTTCCGGGTTATGTAATTATAAAGATGATTGTTACCAACGAGTCTTGGTACCTTGTCAGAAACACGCAAGGGGTTACAGGTTTCGTAGGTCATGGCTCCGAACCGATTCCGCTTACGGATGAAGAAGTAGCGAGAATGGGTATAGAAAAAGTTTATATCGACCTTGATGTGGAAGTTGGCGAAACAGTAAGAGTTATCAGTGGTCCTTTCGAGAGCTTCATGGGCACGGTAGAAGAGATCAACAAAGAGAAACAGGTACTGCGAGTTAAGGTTTCCATGTTCGGTCGAGAAACACCTGTAGAATTGGAATTCAGTCAGGTGGATAAAATTTAAAGAAAGGAGAAAACGAGATGGCTAAAAAGGTAGAAGGTTATATTAAACTTCAGATTGCAGCCGGTAATGCCACTCCGGCACCTCCGGTAGGTCCGGCTTTAGGTCAGAAGAGTGTAAACATTATGGATTTCTGCAAACAGTTTAACGCAAGAACACAAGACCAGCCGGGTATGATTATTCCTGTAGTAATCACCGTTTATGCTGACAGATCATTCACATTTGTTACAAAGACACCGCCGGCAGCAGTTCTTCTTAAGAAAGCTGCAGGACTTGATGCTGCATCCGGAGAACCTAACAAGAAGAAGGTTGCAACATTAACAAGAGCTCAGGCTGAAGAAATTGCAAAGACCAAAATGCCAGACTTAAATGCAGCAAACTTAGAATCTGCAACAGAAATGATTAAGGGTACTGCAAGAAGTATGGGAATCGTTATTGAAGATTAATAGGAAGTGGAAGACGAAAGTCGTTAGTACCACGAGGAGGTAAAAATGCCTAAGAGAGGTAAAAATTACAAAGCAGCAGTTGCAGCTTACAACAAGGCTGAATTATTTGAAGCAAAAGATGCTTTAAAGGTTGCTGTAGAAAATGCGAAAGCAAAATTCGACGAAACAGTTGAAGTACACATCAAACTTGGCGTTGACGGAAGACACGCTGACCAGCAGGTTAGAGGTGCAATCGTTCTTCCTCACGGAACAGGTAAGACAAAAAAGGTTTTAGTATTTGCTAAAGGACCTAAGGCACAGGAAGCGGAAGCTGCAGGTGCTGATTATGTAGGAGCTGAAGAAATGGCTCAGAAGATCCAGACCGAAAACTGGTTTGACTTCGATGTAGTAGTTGCTACTCCTGATATGATGGGTGTTGTAGGTAGATTAGGTAAAATCTTAGGACCTAAGGGCTTAATGCCGAACCCGAAGTCAGGAACAGTTACAATGGATGTTGAAAAAGCTTTACAGGAAATCAAAGCAGGTAAAGTTGAGTACAGACTTGACAAGACAAACATCATCCACACACCGATCGGAAAGGTTTCCTTCGGACCTGAGAAGTTAACTGAAAACTTCAATGCACTTCTTGAAGCTGTTGTAAAGGCAAAACCTGCTGCAGCTAAGGGACAGTATCTGAAGAGCGTAACAGTTGCTTCCACAATGGGCCCTGGAGTAAAGGTTAATCCGGCGCTGATTCAGTTCTAATCGTTTCTTCGAACTGAATGAACTAATAACAATGAAATAAAACCGTAGACAGCGGGTGCGAAAGCTTAATTTCCCGCCGAGGTACAATATAAAATATTGACCTTGCATACTGCGGAAAACGAAAGCATGCAAGGTTTTTTTATGGAGTACCAGCCATACTCTGCTTGGTCCGACATGACCGGGCAAGAAAGGAGAACATATAATGTCAGTAGAAGCTCAAAAAGCGAAACAGATCGTCATAGACGAAATTAAAGAAAAATTAGACGGTGCACAGTCTGCAGTTGTTATCGACTACATGGGAATCACAGTTGCTCAGGCAGACGCTATGAGAAAGAAACTCCGTGAAGCAAACGTAGACTACACTGTATATAAAAACACACTTGTAAAGAGAGCGATCGCAGGAACTGAATTCGAAGGTCTTGCAGAAGTTCTCGACGGACCGAGCGCACTTGCAATCAGCAAGGAAGACGCAACTGCTCCGGCAAGAGTGTTAAACGAAGTAATCAAAGAATTCAAGAAGATGGAATTCAAAGCAGGTGTTGTAGAAGGCAACTTCCTCGACAAAGACGGCATCCAGGCTGTTGCAGACATTCCGTCAAGAGAAGTTCTCATTGCTAAGTTCATGGGCAGCATCCAGTCACCTGTAAGCAAGGCAGTTAGAACATTCCAGGCCATCGCAGATGCGAAAGCAGAATAATCAGAATCAAAAAATTAAAACATCTCGGAACGAGAAAATTTATAAAGGAGAAATAAAATGAATAAAGAACAAATTATCGAAGCTATAAAGGCTATGACAGTTTTAGAATTAAACGAGTTAGTTAAAGCTTGTGAAGAAGAATTCGGTGTATCCGCAGCAGCTCCGGTTGCAGTTGTAGGTGCAGCAGGCGGCGCAGCGGCGGCTGAAGAACAGACAGAATTCACAGTAGTACTTGAATCCGCAGGTGCAGAAAAGATCAAAGTTATCAAGGCTGTAAGAGAAATCACAGGACTTGGCTTGAAGGAAGCTAAGGAAGCTGTAGATGGTGCTCCTACAAACCTCAAGGAAGGCATCGAAAAGGCTGAAGCTGAAGCTATCAAGACTCAGTTAGAAGAAGTTGGAGCTACTGTAGTTCTTAAATAATTAAAAATTCAGACCTCAAAAGCGGCACGCACGAAGCGGCCGCTTTTTCTGTACAAAAACATTTCTAAAAAAATCCAAATTAGTACTTGATTATTTGACACGGATATTATATAATATTAGACTGCCACACAAAGTAATTTGTTTTAAGAATATAAGGAGTGATAAAGATGCCAAAACCTATACAAGTAGGTAGAAAAGAACGTATGACATTTGCGAAAATCAATGAAGTTTGCGAAATGCCGAACCTGATTCAGATTCAGACGGAATCGTATGACTGGTTTATCCGCGAAGGCCTCAGAGAAGTTTTTGAAGATATTTCTCCGATTAAAGACTATGCGGACAATCTGGTTTTAGAATTCATTGATAACTCACTCACCGATGCTCCGAAATATGAGCAGGAGGAGTGTAAAGAGAGAGATGTAACGTATGCAGCTCCGCTTAAGGTCAGAGTAAGACTTATAAATAAAGAAACCGGAGAAGTGAAGGAGCAGGAAGTTTTCATGGGCGATTTCCCGCTTATGACCGAGAAAGGAACCTTCATCTATAACGGAGCAGAGAGAGTTGTCGTAACTCAGCTCGTCCGTTCACCGGGACCTTACTACGATGTAACTGTTGATAAATCCAACAACAAGCTGTTCTCAACCACAATTATTCCAAACAGAGGAGCATGGCTCGAGTACGAAACGGATTCCAACGAAATTATATCCGTCAGAGTCGACCGTACAAGGAAACAACCTGTAACAACACTGCTCAGAGCACTTGGATTCGGAACAAACCAGGAAATCATCGATATTTTCGGAGAAGATCCGAGACTGCTCAAGACTTTGGAGAAAGACACCGCAAGCAATTACGAAGAAGGTCTGAAAGAAATTTACAAGAAATTAAGACC
>FR881966.1 GCA_000435615.1 Firmicutes bacterium CAG:238
AGAAGGGCACGAAGTATTTCTATAAAGTTCAGGTTAGAGTTTATGACGAAAATGGCAAGCTCATTGCGAAGACAGCACTCAAGCAGTGTAAGTACGCAAGCAGAACTTGGACGAAAGCGAAATAGCAACAATCCTTTTTTTGAAAGAACTTGTATGTAAATACGAGAAAGCCCCGGCGGATTAACCGTCGGGGCTTTCTCGTATTTAGGCGATTATCAGTCTATTTTGCCGGTGCTCGATAGCTTGCCAGAACTTCTTTCCAGTTCCGACGGAGATAATAATACGGCAGGCTTGGCTGGCGTTCCGTCAGATACATTTCAGTAAGACGCTGCCGTCTCTTTTCGTTCTGCTTCTTGCAATAGTTCTTTATTTTTGCGATTATGCCGGTGAAATTTGAATTCATACAGCGGTTTTCTCCTTCCTTTTAATATCTGAAATTATCTAAGCAAATCTTCGGCTTTCATCCGGGCTTGGGATTGCTTGTATAAAAAAACTGCAGCCATGGAATGAAAACCAAAAGACTACAGACCGTTTTTTCTGTGTTTTTGCTTATTTCAATTTGTCCGCATTCGTCCGACGCAGCAAATCGTTAATCTATGCATGTCTCCTGACTTAGACATCAACACTTTATCGCGCCTTCCCAAATATGAAAGATTCAGTGGCATATGCAGATAAAGCTCCGTCAATACAGTGGCGGACCCGCGCAGGATTCTCACCTGCTTCCATCTTAGCTTTCTGCCCAAATACCCGCAATTCGCAAAGCTTCGCGCAGAAAGAACATAAATCATATTTTTTAAAATCTTTTCGAGGATAGTATAGCATAAAAATCTGCGATGAACAAGGCTTATCGGGAGCAAAAGCCCTTGAATTTTTTACACTTTTCGGATTTGAATAATGAAAAATTTCAAAAAAATTTCAAAAAAAGGCTTGTGCATTCCTGAAAAAAATAGTATACTAGATAAGTGATGTGCGGTCGTGGCGGAATTGGCAGACGCGC
>FR881967.1 GCA_000435615.1 Firmicutes bacterium CAG:238
AAAACCGCATGAACCCAGAAAATTCCAGTCCAAATGAAACAAGAAACGGAGCCCGAGGGCGAATGTGCCGATGCGGAACACAGTGCGGCACAGCGTGCTTCAGAGAAAAAAATCCAAATATTTATCGCAAATAAATTGAAAAAAGTTGAAAAATTATATATAATGTTCTGAGAAATGTAAATGATAACTAATATCAACAGAAAAGAGGAGATAGGTAATGGGATTTGCGACAGAAGTTGGAATTGATTTAGGTACAGCCAATGTACTTGTATATATAAAAGGCAAAGGCATCGTTTTGAATGAACCTTCGGTTGTTGCCATCAACAAGGACACCGACGAAATTCTTGCAGTCGGCGAAGAAGCGAGACAGATGCTCGGAAGAACGCCTGCAAACATTGTAGCAGTAAGACCGCTGCGTGACGGCGTTATTTCGGATTATGACATAACCGAGAGAATGCTGAAGCATTTCATCCGGAAGACATGCGGAAGCGGCAGGTTTTTTAAGCCTAAAATTATGGTATGCGTTCCGAGCGGCGTTACCGAAGTTGAGAAAAGAGCGGTAAGAGAAGCAGCCACGCAGGCAGGCGGCAAGGATGTATATCTGATGGAAGAACCGGTTGCCGCTGCAATCGGTGCGGGAATTGATATTTCCAAGCCGGATGGGGTTATGGTAATCGATATCGGTGGCGGAACCACGGATATTGCGGTTATTTCCCTCGGCGGAATCGTAGCCAGCACATCCGTTAAGATTGCAGGCGATAAATTCGATGAAGCAATCATCAAATATATGAGAAAAGAGCACAAGCTCTACATCGGCGAGAGAACGGCAGAAGAACTTAAGCTTACCATCGGAACAGCATTCCCGAGAGACGAAGTCGTAACCAAGGAATGCAGAGGAAGAGACCTTGTTACAGGACTCCCGAAGAGTGTCGAAGTGACATCCGATGAAATGATGGACGCACTGGAAGAACCGCTTCATGCGATTTGCGAGGCAGTGCACAATGTCCTTGAAATCACTCCACCGGAGCTTGCAGCAGACATCAGCAATTCCGGAATTATCATCACGGGAGGCGGCGCGCTTCTCTGCGGAATTGATAAGAGAATTGAAGACAGAACGGCAATCAAAGTGGTTGTCGCAGAGGACCCGAAGTCCTGCGTTGCAGTCGGAACAGGAAAATCACTTGATATTCTTGAGAAGCTGGAAAGCAGCTCGCTCAACAGAAGGGCACCTTATCTTTAAACAAAAGCTCAGCGTTCCCTTCGGGGAACGCTTTTTTCTTGAAGACAATAGAAATGAGGAATCAAAATGAAACTGGAACTGATTGCGACCGCGACCTTCGGGCTCGAGGCGGTTGTCAAAAGAGAACTCGAAAATCTGGGATATAAAATTTTGAAATCCGAGGACGGAAAGATTACCTTCCTCGGCGATGAGCGTGCAGTGGTACGCGCAAACCTGTGGCTTCGAAGTGCGGACCGCGTGCAGATTAAGATGGCGGAATTTACGGTACTTGAATTTGAGGACCTTTTTCAGCAGATGAAGGCGATTCCATGGGAAGAGTGGATTCCGATTGACGGAAAATTCGTGGTAAACGGCTCCTCGGTAAAGTCAAAGCTTTCGAGCGTGCCGGCGTGCCAGTCGGTAGCCGAAAAAGCGGTCGTGGAACGTCTCAAGGAATTTTACATGGTGGATTATTTTACGAAGACCGGGGCAGCCTATGACATAAAGATTACAATCCTCAAGGACAGGGTTACGGTTACACTGGACACGACGGGGCCGGGACTTCACAAACGCGGCTACCGGACGCACAGCGTTGAGGCTCCGATCAAGGAAACGCTGGCAGCGGCGATGATTCAGCTTTCATTTTGGAACAAGGACAGAATCCTGTCCGACCCGTGCTGCGGCTCCGGGACCATTCCGATCGAGGCGGCACTAATTGCAAAAAACATCGCTCCAGGAATAAGCCGAAGCTTTGCGAGCGAAGAGTGGGAAGCGATACCGGCAAACCTTTGGAAAGAAGAGCGAAAGGCGGCATTTGAGGCAATTGACAATGAATGCAAGCCGAAGATTTTCGGTCTTGACATCAACCCGAAGGCAATCGCTGCCGCAAAAGCAAACGCTGAAGAGGCGGGCGTGGATGACTGCATCAAATTTGCAGCCGCAGATATTTCGGCAATGCGTACCAAGAGCCTGAGCGGCGTGATGGTCACAAACCCTCCGTACGGCGAAAGAATCGGAGACCGACGGGGAATCGAAAAAATCTATGAAGCATATCGAAGATTTTTCGGAGAAAACCCGACCTGGTCGCTTTTTGTGGTGACTGCGGACAAATCGATTGAAAAGGCACTCGGCAGAAGCGCAGACAGGCGGAGGAAGTTGTACAACGGCAGATTGGAAGTCTGCTACTATCAGTTCCACGGAGAAAAGGTATGAATATAAAGATCGATTACGACTCAAAAATCCCAATTTATATGCAGATTGCAAATCGGATGAAACAGCTCATTTTTTCGGGAGAACTCGTGACGGGAAGCACGCTTCCTTCTGAAAGAGCGACGGCTAAGCTTTTGAATGTCCATCGAAATACGATTGCAAAGGCTTACAACGAGCTGAAAGCGGAGGAACTTATCGAATCCAAGCAGGGCATAGGATACATAGTGACGATGCCACAGACGAAGGACGGAGAGCCCACAAGGAGTGAAAAGGCAGGCGGAACAAAAATCAAGAAGGTAAACTGGCAGTCCGAAATCAATGAAAAATACCTCGACATGGAAATTACATTTGACGATCTTTTTCAGCGATTCGGGAACAGAGAAAAAATTTCCATGGGAAGCGGCATCGCGTGTCCCGGGATATACGACAAGAAAAAACTTGCCGAACACATAGTCGCAATGGTCTCGGAAGAAGGAAAAACGCAGTATTTTTACAGTCCGTACAAGGGCGACAAAATTCTTCGCCAACAGCTCGTTTCCTTTCTCAGCACGAAAGGAATCAAAGCGACGACCGGACAGATTCAGATTTTGAGTGAGACCAATCAGGCACTCGACTTCCTGGTAACCCTCCTCGTAAAACCGGGTGACAGCGTAATCATGGAAGAAGCGGTATCGCCGGATGCCTACCGAGCGATGGAACTTGCGGGTGCAAACATTGTGACCGTTCCCATTGATGAAGATGGAATCGACTGTGAAACGCTCGAAAGAACGGTGCTGCAGAGAAAGCCGCGGTTTATTTTCGTGAATTCGAGTTTTCATGACCCCACCGGGGCCATTCTGCCGCCGGAACGACGCAAAAAAATTATCGAAATTTCAAACAAATACCGTATCCCGATCGTGGAAGAGGACGCGGCTTCCGAACTTGTCTATGACGGAATGAAGCTTCCGCCGATAAAAGCCTTTGACAAGGCAGAGAATGTGATATACATTTATTCTTTTTCGCTTTCGTTTGTGCCGGGCCTTTCGCTTGCTTTTGTGGTGGCCGACAGAAAGCTGATTGAGAGTTTAAGCTATTTGGTGTCCGTGCGAATGATGGCGGTTGACTGGACGGCTCAGAAATTACTTGCAAAATATTTAAGTGACGGAAGTTATTATGGTATATTAGACGCATTTAGGGAAAACTATGCGAGAAAGCAGGAAATCGTGTGCCGTGGGCTGGATGAAATGAGACCGCTTGGAATCAGCTATCACAGACCGAGGGGCGGGGTGTACATTTGGTGCGCTCTGCCGCAGGGAATCGACAGCAAGGAATTTTCCAATGCGGCATATAAGCGCGGGCTGGCACTGCTTCCGGGATATGTGTTTTATCCGCACAAAAACGGCGGACGCGGACATATTCGCATCAATTATTCGTTTGAAACGGAAGAACGCCTCGAAAAGGGTCTTGAAATATTGAAAGAGACACTCGAAACGGAGCTCAAAAGCCAACTGGCACACAAAAAATAACAGAGCCTGGTACTTTCAAAAAATGTACCGTATAGTAATATTTTAGTTAGAAAAAGTCACTAATTTTTTAAGCGATACATTTATAAAACGAAAAGGAGAATTGAAAAATGGCAGTAAACTTAAAAGGAAGACATTTCTTAACATTAATGGATTTCACACCGGAAGAAATCAGATACATGCTTGACTTAGCTCACGACTTAAAGGCTAAGAAAAGAGCAGGTATCCACAATGAAGTTTTAAAGGGGAAGAACATCGTTCTTTTATTCGAAAAAACTTCCACAAGAACAAGATGTGCATTTGAAGTTGCAGCACTTGACGAAGGTGCTCACGTAACTTTCCTTGACAGCAAGAGCTCCCAGATGGGCAAGAAGGAAACAATCGCAGACACAGCTAAGGTTCTCGGCAGATTCTATGACGGTATCGAATACAGAGGATTCAAGCAGTCTGTTGTTGAAGAATTAGCTGCAAACGCAGGCGTACCTGTATGGAACGGTTTAACAGACGTTGACCACCCGACTCAGATCCTTGCTGACATGCTCACAATCGAAGAGCACGTTGCTAAGCCGTTAAACAAAGTTAAAGTTGTATTCTGCGGAGACATCAGAAACAACATGGCTTACGCTTGGATGTACGGATGCGCTAAGATGGGTATGCACTTCGTTGCTTACGGACCGAAGGAACTTGCAGACCAGATCGATCAGGATGTAATCAAGAGAGCAAGAGAAGTTGCCGAATACACAGGAGCAGTTATCGAAGTATCTTCAGATGAAGCATGCTTGAAGGGAGCAGATGTTCTTTACACTGACATTTGGGCTTCCATGGGTGAAGAAGATCAGATTCCTGAAAGAGTTAGAATGCTTACTCCTTTCAAGGTTACAAAAGAAATGCTCGACAAGACAGAAAACAGTGATGTTATCTTCCTTCACTGCTTACCTTCCTTCCACGATTTCGACACTACAATGGCAGCAGAACAGAAAGAATTAGGATACGACATCCGCGAAGTAACCGATGAAGTATTCTTATCAAGACATTCCAAAGTTTTCGACGAAGCAGAAAACAGAATGCATACAATTAAGGCCGTGATGGTTGCAACTATTGGCTAATGCACTGCATTGGCAGTCGAAAGGAGAAATCAAATGTATCCTGGAATTCATAATTTTTCCGAAATCGGAAAATTAAATAAAGTATTGCTTCACAGACCGGGTAAAGAACTCGAAGCGCTCACTCCGTCCACGATGGAAAGACTGCTTTTTGATGACATCCCTTATCTGAAAATTGCTCAGGAAGAACATGACAAATTTGCTCAGGTTCTCAGAGACAACGGTGTTGAAGTGGTTTACTACGTAACGGAAGCCGCTAAGGCTATGGCAAACCCTGAGATTCAGATTCAGTTCGTAAACGAATTCCTGAGCCTCAGCAAAATCAACTCCAAGGGTTTAAGAAGCGCAATGACGACTTACCTGCTTGACATGGCACCGGCAGAAATGGTGACAAAGGTAATCGCAGGTATCAAGAGAGAAGAAGTTAAGACAAAAGATGCTACATCCTTAATGGATTTGGTTGAAGACGACTATCCATTCGTATCCGACCCGATGCCGAACCTTTACTTCACTCGTGACCCGGGCGCATGCGTAGGCGAAGGAATCAACATTCACCACATGCACACGGATGCAAGAAGAAGAGAATCTTTAATCTTGAGATATATCTACAAGTACAACAGAGATTTTGCGACCGAAGAAAACAAACAGTGGTATGATCTGACAGACACTTATTCCATCGAAGGCGGCGACGTTCTGGTTCTTTCCAAGGACATCGTGGCTGTGGGATTATCTGAAAGAACTACGGTTTCCGGTCTTGAACATTTTGCAAGAAACCTGCTTCAGGGAAGCACTTTCAAGAAAGTTCTTGCATTCGATATTCCGAAGTCAAGAGCATTCATGCACCTTGACACCGTATTCACGATGGTTGATTACGACAAGTTCACAATCCATCCGGAAATCGAAGGGCCTCTCGGGGTTTACGAAATCACACTTGATGCGAAGGGCGAGCTGAAGTTTAACGCTCTTAAGGATGAACTTCACAAGATTCTTGCACTCGAACTCAAAGTTCCGGCTGTTGACCTCATTCGCTGCGGAGGCGGAGACCTTCTTGCGGCTCAGCGTGAGCAGTGGAATGACGGTTCCAACACTCTGTGCATAGCACCGGGAACGGTTGTAACTTACGAAAGAAACTATGTAACCAATGAACTTCTCGATCAGAAGGGCATCAAGGTTCTTACAGTTCCGTCCGCGGAACTTTCCAGAGGCAGAGGCGGCCCTCGCTGCATGTCCTGCCCTGTTAACAGAGACGATTTATAAGGAGAGAATAAAATGGCAGAAAAAATTGTTGTCGCTCTCGGCGGAAATGCCCTGCAGTCAGGCAAGGCAGATCCTACAGCTGAGGCTCAATTGGCAGTAGTAAAAGAAACTTGCGAAAGAATCGCTGACTTATCCGAAAAAGGATACGAAGTAGCGGTTGTTCACGGCAACGGACCACAGGTAGGAAGAATCCTTCTTGCTTCCGAAACAGCAAAGAACGTAACTCCGGCTATGCCGTTCGACGTATGCGGAGCCATGTCACAGGGCTATATCGGATACCACCTTCAGCAGGCTCTGAAGTTTGCTCTTAAGAAGCGTGGCAAAGACATTCCGGTAGCAACGGTTCTTACGCAGATGGTTGTTGACGCAAACGATCCGGGATTCAAGAATCCTACAAAGCCAATCGGACCTTTCTATTCGGAAGAAGAAGCAAAAGCCCTCGTAGAAGAAAAAGGCTACACTGTGAAAGAAGACGCAGGACGCGGCTGGAGAAGAGTTGTTGCTTCTCCAATCCCGACTGAAATCGTTGAACTTGATTCCGTTAAGAGATTATTCGATTCCACAATCGTAATCACTTGCGGAGGCGGCGGAATCCCTGTAGTTCGCAAGGAAGACGGCGACCTTGAAGGCGTTGCTGCAGTTATCGACAAAGACTTCGCAGCAGAACTTCTTGCAGAAAACATCGAAGCGGACGCTCTGATGATCCTCACAGAAGTAGAAAAGGTTGCAATCAACTTCAACAAGCCGAACCAGGAAGACCTGTCACACATGACTTATGCAGAAGCTGAAAAATATTGTGAAGAGGGGCAGTTTGCACCGGGCTCCATGCTTCCAAAGGTTAAAGCTTGCATGAAGTTTGTTCAGGCAAACCCTGACAAGAAGGCTATCATCACTTCGCTTGCTAAGGCTATCGATGCTTTGGAAGGCAAAACAGGCACTGTAATTACATTTGCATAACAATATACAAAAGAGAAATCGGCATTGCCCTTTGGGCAATGTCGATTTCTCTTTTGGGCTATTCCTTGGAATAGGCCCAGCGCTTTATGAATATTTGGATGATGCCGGCAGCCGGAACGGCAAGCAGCATGCCCGGGATCCCAAAGAAGTATCCCATGATGCTTACGGACAGCAGGACAAAGAGCGGGTGCAGACCGGTGGCCTCGCCGACCACCTTGGGGTAGATATAGTTGGAGTCGATTTGCTGGACCAGAATGAGACCGCAGACCGCAGCTGCTGCGTGAAGAAGACCGCCGGAGAAAAAGGCGGCAATGAATGCCGGAACCATGCCAAAAAACGGTCCGAAATACGGAATGATGTTCAAAACGCCGCCGATGATGCCGATGAGTACTCCGTAGTCGACTTTCAAGATGCTGAGGATAAGGGAGGAAAGGAATGCCACGAGAAGACTGTCGATGAGTGCCCCCTTGATAAAAGTTGAGATGACTTTGTTGATGTCCTGTGCCGCCTCACTTATCAGCCCGTGCGTTTTTTGCTTCGTTGTCAAAGAAAGGAATCTTTCCCAAAGCATTACAAAGAATTCCCTGTCCTTAAGAAGATAGACGGATGCCACCAGACCTACAAAAAATGTCACAAGACCGCCGATAAGCGAATAGGCTGCGCCTAGAATGCTATTGAGTGAAAACCCACCTAAAAGCTTGTTTTGGAGCTCCTTGAGAGCATGGCGGCTGCCTGACGCAGAGAGACCGGGTACATAATCGGAAGCAAAAGAGACGATTGCATCAGCAGCACCTTCACAGTAGTTTTTGATAAGATTAAGGGTATCGCTTAAGTTTCCCCGCGGCAGGGCACCGGCAATTAAGACAATAAATCCATAGATGAGTGCAGAAAGACATGCGGCAGCTCCGATATAAGTAAGCAGGATTGCTATGCTACGGCTTTTTACTTTTTTCTCGAGCCATGCAGCCGGAGCACTGAAAAGATAGGCCAGAACAAGGCCGATTATAAGGGGCATCAGAACTTTCAGCACATATCCGAGCATGGAAGCCGAGGCCTGCGCCAAATCAATAAAAAGGTTTTGCATAGATACGTTTATTCTCCATTGTGTTTTCTTCCAATATATAGTATGGTAGAAACGAAGAGAAAATATGAGGCCGGCACCTAAAAAGATTACCGCTCCGTGCCGGACCGTCGATGATGCACAAAGGGGCTGTCGCATTAACGGAAAATAACCGTTAGGGCACAGCCCTCTTTCAATGGGTGTTGTTTTACGAAAAGAGACGGAATTTTGCTCCGCCTTTTCTTC
>FR881968.1 GCA_000435615.1 Firmicutes bacterium CAG:238
GCAAGGTGATCGATACCATAACCGGCATTATCGGCGATATTCGTTCGACGATTGCTTACGCAGACGGCTATGTTTTCTTTACTACGAAAGCAGGCTATCTGTACCGCGTCAGCGTAGATGCGAACGGAAACTTAAGCGAAGCGAAATATTTCCAAATGAGCGGCATGAGCACCGGAACTCCGGTCGTTTCTGACGGCACTGTTTTTGCGACCTGCTCCGGAAAGGATCAGTTCAATTCCCCGGGTACGATCTACGCGGTGGACGTCGATACCATGCAGAAAATCACTGAAGCCGAAACACCGGGTTATGTACAGTCGAGCATGCTGCTTTCCACGGCCTACAAAGAAAGTGAGAAGGCACTCTATTTGTACGCAACCTATAACAAAGAACCGGGCGGCCTTTATGCCCTGAAATATGATTTAGGAAGCAAAACCTTTACAGGCAAGGAAATCTTCACTCCATCCGGAAGTGCGGTGCAGTACAACATCTGCAGCCCGATTGCGGATGCAGACGGCGTAATCTATTTCAAGAATGACTCAGGACATATTTTTGCACTCAAGGAGCGCGGAGAAGATGAAATCGCCATCGCAAATGTAATATTCAGACTGAACGGCGGCAGCGCAGCCGGCATTCAGGATGGCGACAGAATCGAATACTATGCAGGCGATGAGGGCAAGACCCTGCCGATTCCATCAAAGAGCGGCTATACCTTTAAGGGCTGGTTCAGCGAAAACAATACAAGTTCCCAGCAGTACACACAGGTTTCCGCAAAGCTTCCGCAGACGCTTTATGCAATCTGGGAAAAGACCGCAGCACCGACTCCATCCGAAGACGGTAAGATTACAGTAAAGTTCCGCCTGATCGGTGCCGAAGTGGCAAAACGGGATGTAGATTTGAGCAAGAATACTTATCTTCCAAACTATGTAACATGGATTTCGACCAAGACTTACAGAGTTCCGGTAGGAACGACGGTCGGCGAAGTATTCAAGATGGCAACGGCGGCAGCGGGCATTGAGTATGTAGGCTACGAAAACAACTATATCAGCACAATGAAAGCACCGGCATCCCTCGGCGGAAAATGGCTCGGTGAATTTACGAACGGTCCGAAATCCGGCTGGATGTATACTGTCAACGGTTCGCATCCGAACAAAGGTCTGGTGGACTGGGTGCTCTCAAACAATGATTTTGTCGTATGGCACTATGTCAACGATTACAGCTATGAGGTGGAAGACTGGTTTGATGACCCGAATTATCCATCGCTTGCAAAGAAGGATAAGATAACTAAATATTACAACGGCTGGCTGAAAGCAGCGGATTCAACGGGTGCATCCGGCGGCGGCATCGCAGCAGGCACTGTCGAAGAAGAAGTCAAGAATGTCACAACCGACACCAAGACAGGCACGACGACCGCTCCAACCGAAGTCAAGGTAAGCGAAAAGACAAACGCTGACGGCACGAAGACGAAGGTTGCCGATGTCAAAGTCTCTGCTGACAATCAGAAAGAAATCTTAAAGCAGGCAAAAGCAAGCAAGTCGAAGGAAATCATCTTAAATGTTTCCAAAGCAGCAGTCGGCGATGCGGCGAAAGCAGATGTAACGCTCGATAAGAGTTTCATCGACTCCATCGTAAAAGATACGAATGCGAAACTGACCATTAAGACACCGTTTGGTGACAAGACTTACACGCAGGACGAGCTGAAAGCGATGTCCGAAGCAGCAACCGG
>FR881969.1:0-5141 GCA_000435615.1 Firmicutes bacterium CAG:238
CCCTTACTTTCGTAGCAAAAACACGAACAAGCCGCGCTATAGAGTGGTGCTTCGTGTACATTCCTACCTTAATCTGTCAATTTGGGTTGTTTTTTCTTTTTATATAAAATATACCCTGGAATGGATAACCCCTAAAACCGTTGAAATTTTAACACCCCATATTTTTACATCCAAAATTTGCCTCGGACATGCAGCGTAGGTGCTCCGTGAAACATTCAAAATTCCCGTGAAACATGTAGTGCGTACACGAATTGGGGGTGATATATGGACATATTCGTGTTTTTGCTAGCGTCGCATAACTGCAACTATAAATCCCTCCCCCTATTTTATTTTTGAAGCCGAAGAGTGAAGAATTGTGGCTTTCAAAATAAACTGTCTAAAAAAGCAGGACACAGCTTACTCAATGTCCTGCACTTTAATTTTGTATGCAAAAATTAATTTATACGCGTTCAACCTTGATTCCGGTCTTGTGACCGTTCAGGTCGTAAGTGTTTTCGCATGCGCCGTCTTTGAGCTCTACGGCAAGGGTTTCGCCCTTGATGTAGTCCGCGTGTTTTACGATGGCTGCTTTTACAGCCTCGTCTGCGTCAACCGTGATTACGATGTTGTCCATCATTTCGTAGTCGGCCTGCTTACGAAGCTGTTGAACCTTGGAAATCAGTTCTCTTGCAAGTCCTTCGTCAATCAGCTCAGGAGTGAGCGTTGTGTCGAGGATGGTGAAGATATTATTTTCCATTGCCACTGCGAAACCCTCCTTCGCCGTAATGCGGATATCCAGGAATTCCTTTGTAATCTCAAATTCTTCTCCATCTAAGGTCATTACGACTTTACCTTGAGCCTCAACCGTTGCGATAAACGCTGCCGGTTCTTCTTTGACAAGCTCAGATGCGAACAGTTTAATCTTGCTGCCGAGAACCGGGCCTGCAGCCTTGAAGTTCGGCTTCAGGGAGAAGTTCATATACTGATCGAGGTCGTTTTCAAATACCACTCTCTTAACATTCAGTTCCTCTTCAATGAGCGGAGTGAGGTCTCCGATCAGCGCTTCGTATTTTCCGTCAACGAGAACTTCCGAAAGCGGCTGTCTTACCTTGATTCTTTCCTTTTCGCGGGTTCCGCGTCCGAGCGTAACGAGCACTCTTACGATGTCCATTCTCTCTTCTACACCTTTGTCAACAAGATCCATGTCTGCCTTCGGGAAGTACGCTACATGAACGGTTTCTTCGCCGGTAAGGTCTGTGTAGATTTCGTCTGCGATGAACGGTGCAATCGGAGCGATGAGGCGGCTGACGCCTACGAGGATTTCGTAAGTGGTTGCATATACGCTCTTCTTGTCATCGGTCATTTCTTCCGCATAGAATCTGCGGCGCGCTCTTCTGATATACCAGTTGGAAAGGTCTTCGGCAACAAAATCCGTAATCGCTCTTACCGTCTTCATGTGGTCGTACTGATCCATGTACTCGGTCACATCGTGAATGAGCTGGTTGTATTTGCTGAGAATCCATCTGTCAAGCTCCGGTCTTTGTGCATAAGGAACATCGAATTTTCTCGGGTCGATTTCGTCCTGGTTTGCGTAAAGAACGAAGAAATTATATACATTTCGGAGTGTTCCGAAGAATTTGCTTACAACATCGCTGAGACCTTCTTCGTCGAATTTCGTCGGTGTCCATGCAGGCGATACGGAAAGCAGATACCATCTGGTAGCGTCTGCGCCGTATTTGTCGAGCATTTCAAACGGAGATACGGTGTTGCCTTTGTGCTTTGACATCTTCTTGCCTTCTTTGTCAAGAATCAGATCGTTTACCAAGACATTCTTGTAAGGTGCGCAGCCCTTTACGATTGTGGAAACCGCCATCAGCGAGTAGAACCAGCCTCTTGTCTGGTCGATGCCTTCGCAGATGAAGTCTGCCGGGAAAAGCTGATCGAAATCATCCTTATGCTCGAACGGATAGTGCCACTGTGCAAAAGGCATGGAGCCGGAGTCAAACCAGCAGTCCATAACTTCCGGGATTCTGTGCATTACGCCGCCGCATTCCGGGCAGGTAAGCGTTACATCGTCCACATACGGTCTGTGCAGTTCGATGCTTTCGTCGATTTTTTCGTTTGCGAGTTCCACCAGTTCCTTGCGGGAACCGATGCAGTGCAGATGTCCGCATTCGCATCTCCAGATCGGAATCGGGGTTCCCCAGTATCTGGAACGGGAAATTGCCCAGTCTTTTACTTCTGCAAGCCAGTTTCCGAAACGCTTTTCGCCTACGAATTCCGGATACCAGTGTACGGTATTGTTATTTGCAACGAGCTCATCCTTGAGCTTGGACATTTCGATGTACCAGGAAGGTTTTGCGTAGTAAACCAGCGGCGTATCGCATCTCCAGCAGTGCGGATAATTATGCTCTAATTTTTCTTTCTTGTAAATCTTGTCGCCTTCTGCGAGGTATTTGATGATTTCAACATCGAGGCCTTCTTCCATTACAAAGTGACCCTTCCACGGTGTTTCCGTGTATTCACCCTTTTCGTCTACCGGCTGAAGAACCGCAAGGTTGTATTTGCGGCCGCACTGATAGTCGTCTTCACCGAAAGCCGGTGCGGTGTGAACAATTCCGGTACCGTCTTCCGTGGAAACATAATCCATGCAGGTTACGATGAATGCGTTTTTACCTTTTTCCGGGGTGCAGAACGGCATGAGCTGTTCGTATTCCCAGTATTCCATGTCGCGGCCCTTGAGTTCTTCGAGAACTTCGTATTCGTCCTTGCCGAGAACCTTTGCTGCGAGTCCTTTTGCAAGGTAGAAGATATTGCCTTCGTTATCGCCGGAAGTCATCTTAACCTTTACATAGTCGATGTCCGGACCAACGGTAAGCGCGATGTTGGATGCGAGCGTCCAAGGCGTTGTCGTCCATGCGAGGAAATACTCGTTATCCGTGCCTTTTTTCTTGAATTTGCAGGTAAGTGTGTTTACCTTGACCATCTTGTAGCCCTGCGCTACTTCGTGGGACGCAAGTCCCGTTCCGCATCTCGGGCAGTACGGCAGAATCTTGTAGCCTTCGTAGATGAGACCTTTGTCGAACGCCTGTCTTAAAATCCACCAGCCTGTCTCGATGTAGTCGTTGTCGAGTGTGATGTATGGGTTGTCCATGTCCGCCATGTATGCCATTCTGTCGGACATTTCCGTCCACATGTTGGTATAAGTGAAAACGGATTCACGGCATTTTTCGTTGAATTCCTTGATTCCGTATGCTTCGATGTCCTGCTTGCCGGAGAAGCCGAGCTGTTTTTCAACTTCAATTTCTACCGGAAGGCCGTGTGTATCCCAGCCGCCTTTTCTCTTAACCTGATAGCCCTGCATCGTTTTATAACGGTTGATGGAGTCTTTCAGGGTTCTTGCCATAACATGGTGGATGCCCGGCTTGCCGTTGGCTGTCGGTGGTCCTTCGTAAAATACGAACGACGGTGCGCCTTCTCTTGCCGTCACGCACTTATGGAGCAAATCTTCTTCTTTCCATTTCGCCACTTGCTCTTTCTGAACTTCAGCAACCGGCTTTTCTGATAGTTTCTTGAACATTTTCCTGTATTCCTTTCTTTGGGCTTTGGGATAAAAAAAGTCCCTAAGCCGATTTTTCACCGATTTAGGGACGATTAAAACTTAACCGCGGTACCACCCTAGTTGCATGCCTCTATCAAGGCCGCCTCTCATTAGTGTGTCAGGCTCCGGAGTGATATTCACCTGCGGCTTCACCACAGTCCTCTCAGCGCATGCCTGCCGCATCTTTGCGGACATAGGGCACTCGGACTGCTCTCTGTAAGGCTCTTACACCGGGCTACTGGTTCCTTCACTGCCTGAATATTCAATTCATTTACCACAATATTTTACTTGGCTTTCGGGTAAAAGTCAAGGGGCAAAACAAATGAAAAAAATAACAGGTATATTTTCTTGATAAATTGAAAAAACTATGATAAAATATGATCCATCACAGATTTTCATAATTTGAGGTGCGTTATGAACTATATTACACGGGAGTTGGAACGAAAGTTCTTAAAACTCAATGATTTTTTTAAGGTTATTCTTGTTACAGGCGCAAGGCAGGTCGGTAAAACGACAATGCTGAAACATTTGGCAGAAAGCGGCAGATCCTATGTCACGATGGACAATGCTATGGCAAGAGATCTTGCAAAGACTGACCCCGTCCTGTTTTTTCAAACTTATAAGCCGCCTGTTCTGATTGATGAGGTACAGAAAGCCCCGGAATTGTTTGAACAGATTAAAATTATTTGCGACGAGAGCGAGGAAAAAGGTCTTATCTGGCTAACCGGCTCACAGCAATACGGTATGATGAAAAAAGTGCGCGAAACGCTTGCCGGAAGGATTGGAATATTGGAACTGTACAGCTTATCTGCAAGAGAAAAAGCCGGGCTTGCTTTCGACGACGATCTGGACTTTTCGTTGGCTGCATTGCAGGCAAGACAGCAAAAACGCCCAAAGAACGATGTCGTTCAGGTATTCCAGCACATCTGGGAAGGCGGTATGCCGCAGATCCAAGGCGTGGACGATGAACTCAGACAGGAATATTTTAATTCCTACATTGACACTTACCTGATGCGCGATGTTGCCGAAGCCGGAGGAATTACCGATGCAGTACGTTTTCGCAAATTTCTCGTAGGCTGTGCATCCCTTGTATCGGAACAGGTCAATTACGCAACGCTTGCTGAATCTGCCGACATTGCGCCGAGCACCGCGAAGGAATGGCTCAAAGTGCTTGTGGGTCTTCATATTGTCTATCTGCTTGCACCCTATTCCAATAACGAACTGAAACGGCTCAGCAAAACTCCAAAGCTCTACTTCTGCGACACCGGATTATGTTCCTATCTATCCATGTGGCTTACGCCGGATACGCTCCGCAACGGCGCTGCAAGCGGTCACTATTACGAAAATTATGTTGTAATGGAGCTTGTAAAAAACTATGCCTATGCAAGATCCAAGGTAAATCTCACCTATTTCCGGGATTCCAACGCAAAAGAAATTGATTTGTTCATTGAGGAAAACAATGTGATCCATCCGTTGGAGATTAAGAAAAGTGCTTCACCCGACCGGCGTGAGATTAAAAAATACAAAGTGATTGATAAAGCTTCTTTGAAGCGCGGCAGCG